>DATLXM010000110.1:0-9422 GCA_035575835.1 Gaiellaceae bacterium | reverse complement strand
GCTCGACGCCGATCGACTCGGCACCGCCCTCGTACGACTCGACGACGCCCTAGCGCCGTCGAAGGGGAGAGCAGATGGAGGGCCCGCCACGTGCGGGCCCTCCGCGTTCTCAGGCCGGGAGAGCGGCGAGCCCGCGGCGGTAGGCGAGCCCCACCGCCTCGGCGCGGCTGTGGACGCCGAGCTTCACGAGGATCCGCTTCGTGAACTCGTTCGGGCCCTGAGGCCCGGTCGATCCACGACGAGGGGCCTGCTCCGGCGGGCCCCTCGTCGTTTCAGGCCCGGGCGGCGGCGCGCATGACCTCGACCGGGGCCGGAACCCCTGTCCAGAGCTCGAAGGACGCCGCTCCCTGCGCGACGAGGACGTCGAGGCCGTCCAGCACCGTCGCTCCCGCCTCCCTCGCAGCCGCCGCGATGTCCGAATCCGGGTAGGGCAGGTCGACGAGCGTCTGGCCCGGGCCGACCCGCACGAGCACCTCGTCGCGGACTGGGGTGGCGTGGATCACCAGGTCGGCCTCTGCGACATCGGGCGGCCACTCGCCGCGCCGCGAGAACACCTTCGCGGTGGGAAGCGCCTCGCGAAAGGCTGCAGCGGAGCCTCCGTCGCCGATCACGACCGGCCGCGCCGCCGAGAGCCCGTCCAGGACGGCAGCGTCGGTCGAATGCCCCTCGACCCGCCCGTCGCGGAGCACGAGCGTGTTGACCGACGGAACCTCCGTGTCGCAGAGCCGCGCAGCCGCGAGCTTGTGCGGGGCAGTCACGTTCGCGCCTATGAAGCCGAGTGCCGCGAGGCTGCGCACCGCCTCCTCCAGCCGGTCGGGAGAGATGTCGAGCGCGACGTAGGCGAGATCCAGGCCCCGGGCCGCGAACGCGGCGTTCTGCATCCGCGGCGAGAGCGAGTGCGCGACCGGATGGCCGAGCAGCGCGACCAGCCTCGTCGAGCCCGAGATCACCTCAGCTGCAGCCGAAGCCGTACTCGCACGCCTTGGCGTAGAACTCCGACTCGCTCGCCGTGAAGAAGTGGTGGATCTTGTCCGGCTTGCGCACGAAGAAGAGGAAGTCGACGTCGGCGGGGTGTGCGGCCGCCTGCATCGAAGCGAGCCCGGGGTTCGCGATCGGGGTCGGAGGCAATCCGGTTCGGTTGCGGGTGTTGTAGGGGTTGTCGCTCTCGAGCTGAGAGACACGGAGCGACTCCGTCCCGGGGACGTCGAGCCCGTAGCGGATCGTCGCGTCGATCCCGAGCGGCATCCCGACCTTGAGCCGGTTGTAGATCACCGCGGCGACCTTCGGTCGCTCGTCGGGGGCGATCGTCTCTCTCTCGACCATCGAGGCGATGATCAGGACGTCGTACGGGGTCAGGTTCTTCTCCTTCGCGTCCCGGAGGTCGACCTTGCTCCAGTTCTGGTCGAAGAAGTCGAGCTGATCGGCGACGAGCTGCCTGGCCGTCGTCTTCGCAGTGAACTCGTAGGTCGCCGGGAAGAGAAAGCCCTCGATCCCCTTTGCGTCCTTCCGGAACTCCGGCGGCACCTTCGCCGCGTCCGCGGCGGCCGCGTAGGCCTTCCCGGTCAGGCTGGTCGTGATCTTCCGCTTCTTCCGGGCGAGCTTCTTGATCGCTCCGGCCCGCGCGACCATCTGATCGCGGGTGAAGCCCTCCGGGAACACGATCTTGAGCGCCGGCAGGGTCGGCGCCACAGTGGTCGTCGGAGCGGCGACTTCGTCTCCGCCACCCCCACCACTTCCTCCGAGGGCGCCGATCCCGAGGACGAGCGCGAAGCCGAAGAAGGCGAGCAGGAGCAGGCCCGCCAGCACCCGGCGCAGCCAGAGCTGCGCGGGCGAGGTCCGTGGCCGCGAGGGCCGGCCGGGGCGCGGTGGGGTCACGGCCGGTCTGTCGCCCATGCCAGGTAGCTCTCGAGGAGGTGGGCGGCGGCACGTGCATCTTCCGGCGCGCTCGCGGTGGGGTTGCGTGCCGCGAGCGCGGTCGTGAAGCGCTCGTCGAACTGTTCAACGGGGACGGAGACGGCGTCGCGGAGCGCGACGACGAAGCGCTCGGTCTCCTCCGCCTGCGCGCCGGCGACGCCGCCGAGCGTCAGCGGGAGCCCGACCACGATCCGTTCGGCCTGTTCCGAGGCGACGAGATCCGCGAGCCGGCGCAGGCCGGAAGCGGTGGCTGCGCGCTCGACGACCGTGACCGGGCGCGCGAGCGTTCCCGTGGCGTCGGAGACCGCGACGCCGGTCCGGGCCGCACCGTAGTCGAGGGCCATCACCTTCACGCGGTCACTCTCAAGCGAGTGCCTCGAGGATGCTGCGCTCGGCCAGCGCGACCGCGGCAGGCAGCCGGTCGACGTCCTTGCCGCCGGCGCGGGCCATCGTCGGCCTCCCGCCGCCCTTGCCGCCGATCAGCGCGGCGGCCTCGCGAATCACGTCGCCCGCGTTCAGGCCGCGGGCCTCGAGCGACTTGTCCATGGTGATCAGGAGCTGCGCCGACCCGTTCGCACGCAGCCCCGCGATCACGACGGCCGGAGCATGCTGCTGCTTGAGCCGGTCCGAGACGTCCAGCGGGTCGCCGCTCTTCACCTCGACGACGAGCACGGTGACTCCGCCGGCAGCGGTCTCGCGAGTGACGACGAAGTCTGCCTCGCCGTCCACGGCAGGCGCCCCCTTCTCCTTGCGCACCCGCTGGAGCGCGTCGCGCAGCTCGTCCGCCTCGTGCGCCCGTCCGTGGAGGTGCGCATAGGCCTCGCCGGAGCTGACCGCCTCGATCCGCCGCGCGCCCGAGCCGACCGAGCCCTCGGAGAGAATCGCGACCGGCCCGATCTCCGCGGTCGAGCGGACGTGCGTCCCGCCGCAGAGCTCCCGTGAGAACCCTTCGATCTCAACCACACGGACGACCTCGCCGTACTTCTCGCCGAAGAGCATCTGGGCACCGAGCTTCCGCGCCTCCTCGATCGGCGTCTCGAAGATCCGGACCCGGTGGTTCTGAAAGACCTGCTCGTTCACGATCCGCTCGACCTCCGCTCGCTCCTGCGGCGTCAGCGCCTTGTCGTGGGTGAAGTCGAAGCGGAGCTTGTCCGGGCGAACCGCCGAGCCCGCCTGGCGGACGTGCTCGCCGAGGACGCGCCTGAGCGCCTCGTGGAGGAGGTGGGTCGCGGTGTGGTTCGCCATCGTCGGGAAGCGCACCGACCACGGGACGACGGCCCGCACCCGGTCGCCGTTCGCAAAGCCTTCGCCCTTGAAGGTCAGCACCTGGTCGCCGTCGAGCCGCGCCGCCTCGATCAGCTCGGCGCGGGCACCGGTCAGCTCGTTGTCGATGTAGCCAGCGTCGCGTACCTGCCCACCGCCCGCGGGGTAGAACGGCGAGCGCTCGAGCTTCGCCTGGAAGAGGCCGCCGTCGAGGTCGGCGTACGCCACGATCGCGGTGAGAACATCCGTCTGCTCGTAGCCGACGAAGTCGCTCCGCCCGCCGGCGACCTGGACGCCGAGGTCGAACGAGGAGATCGGCCGCGAGATCTCGCGGTGCCGGTTCATCGCCGCCGCATAGCCGTCGAGGTCGACGGCCTGGCCGCGTTCCTCGGCGAGCTCGGTCGTCAGCTCGATCGGGAAGCCGTAGGTCGCGGCGAGCTTGAACGCGTCTTCGCCGGAGATCGGCCCCCGGCCGGCGAGCCCCTGGAACTCGCGCATCCCGCGCTCGAGCGTCTCCGCGAACCGCTCCTCTTCTTCCTCGAGGACGCGGCTGATCCGCTCGCGGTTCTCGGCGAGCTCGGGATAGGAGGAAGCCATCTGCTCGACGACGACGTCGGAGAGCCGCCAGAGATCCTGAAGCCCGATCGTCCGCGCCTGCTGGATCGCACGGCGGATGATCCGGCGGAGGACGTAGCCGCGCCCCTCGTTCGAGGGCGTCACACCGTCGCCGACGAGGAACGTCATCCCGCGCCCGTGGTCGGCGAGCACGCGATGAGCCTTCGTCGCGGCCTCGGACTCCCCAACGGCGACCCCGCTCTCCGCGGCGACCCAGGCCATGATCGCCTGGTAGCCGTCGGTCTCGTAGACCGAGCGGTTGGGCACGTCCTGGACGATCGCGGAGAGACGCTCGAGCCCCATCCCGGTATCGATGTTCTGCTCGGGGAGCGGGGTCAGCGTCCCGTCCGGATGCTGCTCGAACTCCATGAAGACGAGGTTCCAGAACTCGAGGAAGCGGTCGCAGCGCGGGCAGGCGGGCGCGCAACCGGGCTCGCCGCAGCCGTGCTCGGCCCCCCAGTCCCAGTAGATCTCCGAGTCCGGCCCGCACGGCCCAGGGCCGCCGACCGACCAGAAGTTCTCGGCCGAGGGGAGCTGGACGATCCGCTCGCTCGGCATCCCCACCTGCTCCCAGAGCCGGATCGCGGTCTCGTCCGGGCCGAGCTCGAAGGTCGGGTCGCCCGCGTGGACGGTGACCCAGACGCGATCCCAGTCGAGTCGCAGGCGCTCCTGGATGAACTCGCGCGCGAACTCGACCGCCCCCTCCTTGAAGTACTGCCCGAACGAGAAGTTGCCGAGCATCTCGAAGAAGGTGAGGTGGTGCCCGTCGCGGCCCACCTCGTCGATGTCCGGGGTCCGAAAGCACTTCTGAGAGGTAGCCGTGAGCAGCGCCGGCGGATCCTCCTGCTTGAGGAAGTAGGGCATCTGCGGCTGCATCCCGGCCGTCGTGAGCAGCGTCGAGGTGTCGCCGGCGCGCGGGACGAGCGGCCACGAGGCGACGCGGAGGTGGTCCTTCTCCTCGAAGAAGGAGAGGAAGCCCTCACGGAGCTCGGCGGAGGTGTGCACCCCGGGATTGTAGGGACGGCCCCTAGCGGTCGGGCAGGCCGTCGAGCCAGGCGACGACCTCGCCCGCGACGCGCGGGCCTGCATCGGCGAAGAGGTCGTGGCCCCCACCCTCGATCCAGCGGATCTCTGCCGTCGGAACCGCTGCCGCGAAGCGCGGGACGTGCAGCTCGTTCAGCTCCCGGGTCGCCGTGGGCTCGGTCGCTGCGAGGAGGAGCGTCGGCACCGCACTTGCGGCCACGGCCGGCCAGACTCGGCTGACAGGCTTGGCGACGAGCTCGTGCATGACGCTGCCCCGGGTCTCCGGCGTCCAGCGGCTCGCCAGCGAACCGTCGGAGCGCTCCTCCAGCCCGGCCCGGAAGATCGCTGCGAGCTCGGGTGTCCAACGACGGCACTCCGGCCGCGCCTCCGCCTCGAACGCCGCCCAGCTCGGCCAGGTCGGGACTCGGGCGGCGGCGATTCGCTCCTCACGGCTCAACTCAGGCGCGACACCGGGGTGCCTCCGCATAGTCGATGTGACCGTCTGTCGAAGAGGACGAGCGCCTCGACCCGCTCGGCGCAGCAGCGGCCACGTTGGTTGCGACGATCCCACCCCAGGAGTGCCCGGCGACGATCGCGCGCTCGAGCCCGAGCTCATCGAGGAGCGCGAGCACGAGCGAGGCGAGGAGCGTCGGGTCGTAGCGCTCGGCCGGAAGCGGAGGTGACTCACCGAACCCGGGTGCGTCCAAAGCGATCACGCGACAGACCCGCCTCGGCGAAGATGGGCGCGATCTCTTCGAGGTAGAAGCCGGAGGTCACAGCCCCGAGCGCGTGCCAGAAGACCACGGGCCGGGCCGCGGCCGCACCCCACTCGTCCAGGGCGAGGGTCGTGCCCTCGAGTTCGATGGAACGTGTCTCGGGTATGCCGAGACTGTACCGGTCAGCCCGCGGCGCGCTCGACCGGCTGCTCGTCGAAGTCCTCGTCGCCTGCGATCTCCTCGCGGATCTTCTCGAGCGCCCGGCGGATCAGGCGCGAGACGTGCATCTGCGAGATCCCCACCTGCTGCGCGATCTGCGACTGGGTGAGTCCGTCGAAGAAGCGGAGGTGGAGGATCCGGCGCTCACGCTCGTCGAGCGCGCGAAAACCGGGCGCGAGCACCGCGCGATCCTCCGAGACCGAGTACTGGTGCTCCTCGGTCCCGAGCGACTCGAGCGGGTCGAGCTCGCCGTCCTCGTCCGAGCCGCCGGAGGAGAGCGAGAGCGAGGTGTAGGCGCGGCCGGACTCGAGGGCTTCGAGCACCGCTTCCTCCTCGACGCCGGCGGCCTTCGCGAGCTCGGGGATCGTGGGCGAGCGGCCGTGCTGGACGGTCAAATCCTCGATCAGCTTCGAGAGCTGGACGTTCAGCTCCTGCAGTCCACGCGGCACGCGCACGGCCCAGCCCTTGTCCCGGAAGTGGCGCTTGATCTCGCCGATGATGTTCGGGGTGGCGTAGGTCGTCAGCTCGACGCCGCGATCGAGGTCGAAGCGGTCGATCGCCTTGATCAGGCCGATGCAGCCGATCTGGACGAGATCGTCCAGCTGCTCGCCGCGGTAGCTGTAACGGCGGGCCAGCGAGCGGACGAGCGAGAGGTACTGCTCGATCAGCTGCTCGCGCGCCGCGAGGTCGCCGTGCTCGTGATAGCGGCGGAGGAGGATCTTGTCGGACTCGCGGGGCATCAGGCGCTCTCCGCCGCCGGCTCGAAGATCTTGTGCAGCTCGACGAAGCAGCCGTCGGCGCGCCGGTTCACCGTGACCGTGTCGACGACCGTGGCGAGAAGACGGCTCAGTCCGAGCGACTCGCCGGGCTCCTGCTCGAGCTCGGCGACCGTGCCGTCGTCGAACGGCCCGATCGAGGCGTCGATCGAGGTGCCGTCGATCTTGAGCACGATCTGCACGTCGCTCTCGCCCTCCTCCTGGTCGAGCAGCGAATCGAGCGCGAGCTGAAAGTCGTCGAGGACGTCGAGCGTGACTCCGTGTCGTGCGGCGGCACCACCGAGAACGAGGCCGGCGACGCCGCCGAACGCACGCTCGCGCGGGAGCGAGAGAGCGATCTCGTCCACTGGCTAGTGCTCGTCCCCGCCGGCATGCTTGAGCTCGTCGGCGAGATCGCGCTCGCGACGGGCCGCAGCGTCCTTGCCGACGCGGACGGCGTCGCCGAAGTCACGGCGCGCCTTGAAGGCGGAGGCACCGTGGCTGACCCCGGCGGCGAAGCCTGAGACCTTTTGCACCGGGCGCGCGATCGCCATGCTGACCGCGCGGACGGCCGTGTCGACGCTGTCTACCATGTCCACTGCGCTGTCCGTCACCTGATCCACCTTGTCGAGCTGTCCGTTCACCTTGTCGACGCTGACGCCGACCTTGCTGATCACGGGCAGCAGTTCGCGTTCCGTTCCTTGAATAAACGAGGACAAGCGTCCAAACGTTCCGGCGAGCCGGAGGAACATGAAGCCGAGGCCGAGGCCGACGACGATCAGGAAGACCGCGAGGGCGTAATAGGCGATGTCGCCTGCGGTGAGAGCGAGAAGCACACGTTGATCCTAGTTACGACGCGCGGACGACACCACACCTGACCCGACGATCACACCTTCGTCGTACAGCGCGACCACCTGCCCAGGGGCGACCGCGTAGGCCGGTTCGACCAGGTGGAGGCGGAATCCGCCCCCGGTCGGCTCGACGCGTGCGGGGACGCCGGGCGAGCGGTAGCGCACTTTCGCCTCGGCCAGCTCGACCTGGCGGTGGAGCACGCCGGCAACCTCGACGACGTCACAGGCGAGTGAGGCACGCGGGCCGGCGACGACCGTGTTCGTTACCGCATCCGTGCGGATCGCGAACAGGGGCTCCGGGGCGGCGATCCCGAGTCCGCGGCGCTGGCCGGGCGTGTAGCGCCAGTAACCGTCGTGCCGACCGAGCTCGTTCCCGTCCTCGTCGACGACAGCCCCTTCGACTGCCTCGACCCCGTGCCGGCCGAGGAAGGTGCGGTAGTCGTCGCCCGCGAGGAAGCACGCCTCCTGGCTCTCGCGGCGCGCGGCGACGGCGAGCCCCGCCGCGGCGGCCTCGGCGCGAGTGCTGGCCTTCGGCTGCTCGCCGAGCGGGAACGCGATCCGCTCGAGGAGCGCTGGGTCGAGCGGAGCGAGCATGTAGGACTGATCCTTCGAGGGGTCTGCTGCACGCGCGAGGAGGCGGCCGCCGTCGCGCTCGACGATCCGGGCGTAGTGGCCCGTCCAGAGGACGTCCGCCCCCGCCCGCTCGGTGAAGTCGAGAAGCTCGTCGAAACGGAAGCTGCCGTTACAGCGGCCGCACGGGTTCGGCGTCTCGCCACGCTCGTAGGCATCGACGAACGGCTGGACGACATCGCGTCGGAAACGGTCGCGCCGGTCGAGCGTGACGTGCGGGAGCCCGAGCGCGTGACAGGTCTCGCGAGCCGCGATCACGGCTTCGGGCGAGCAGCAGGCCCGTTCGGTGTCGGGCCCGGCGGGGTCGAGCCAGAGGCGGAGCGTGATCCCGATCGCGTACGTGCCGGCCCGGAGGAGTGCGACCGCGCTGTCGACGCCGCCGCTCATCGCAACCGCGATCCGGCCGGGAGCCGGCGCGGCGTGGAAGATCTGGGCGAGCGCGTTTGCGAGCGCGTCCGCTGCCAGCGTCTCGCCGGGAACCGCGGCTGCCTCGAGGAGGGTCAGCCCGTCGAGTGATCGGGCGAGCCCGGGTGCATCCGCGGAGACGATCCGGTCGCCGTCGACGGACAGCCGGACGAGCGCGAACTCCTCCCCGCGCGCCGAGTCTCCAAGTACCTCGAGCATTGGCTCAGGGTACCGGGCGGGATGCGGAGCTCTTGGGAGCGAAGCGACCCTTCAGGGGTCTACGCGCGATAAGAAAAGCTCCACCCTGCCGATGGTTCCTCGCGCCGATGCGAACCTGGCTTGACCAGGTGGGTGCCGTGCCGGCCGTCGACGGGTGAGGTCTAGACCGAACCCAGGCTCCCTTTACGTGAGCGTTGGTTCACGTTGAAACGCGAGGCCACGAACAGGGTCGAGCTCTCGCAGTCTAGCCGCGGGTGGCGAAGCGCCAACGAATCTGCTGCGTTCCTTCGATTCCCAGCCGTTGCGCGAGGGTCTCGGTCAGCTCGAACTGGCGGCCGGGCCTCTTGAGCCGGCTGTCGATCACCTCGGTCAGGACCTCGCTGTCCCCGTAGGCGATGAAGAGCTTGGCCCCACACGGGAGGACGGGATGGCTGACTCCGAGCGAGCGCCCGGTGAGCACCTGGCGGCAGGTGGTGCGCTCGGCGTCGCGCGGGGCTCCGCGGGAGCCCGCGAGGGCGGTGTACCAGCCGCCGTCAGCGGTCGGGACGGGCCGCGGCCCAGTGCTGGCGCGTACGGCCTCTCCGTCTGCCGAGGCGAGGGCGAGCGCGCCGAGTGAAGCGAGGAGCGCGATCGCGGCGAGGGCGAGCGTCCGCTGGAGGACGCCGAGACTCATCGAGCGCTGCCGGCGAGGAGCTCGCCGAACGACTCGCGCACGAGCGCATCGAAATCGGGTGAGAGCGTCCCCTCGGGCGAGGCGAAGTCGCGCAGATAGACGAGCAGGTAGCTCCACTCCTCGTCGCGGACGGGATCCT
>DATLXM010000109.1:0-2437 GCA_035575835.1 Gaiellaceae bacterium | reverse complement strand
GCGACGTTCGACGGCAAGAAGAGCAAGATCATGGCCGAGGCGCGGACGGTGAAGAAGAAGGGCGGCGAGATGCTGAAGACCTATCTCGACCGCGACTCGGACATCCTCGACGGGATGGAGTTCATGACGATGGCCGAGGCCGGCGAAGTCGGTCACTGGGCAGTGCTCGAGACGATGAACAAGACGGCGAAGCACCCGGGGATCCGCGAGATCGTCAAGGTGCAACTTCCTATCCAGAAGCGCCACCTCAAGGACGTCTCGACGGCGAGCGTCGTGCTCGCGGCCAAGGAAGATCCGAACGCTGAGGCGTAGACCGCTCGCGCTCGTCGCGCTGCTCGGGCTCCTCGTCGCCGCAGGTTGCGGCGGCGGGGAGCGCCGGGACGCCGAGAGTCGCCCGGCGGTCCCGAGCCTTGCCGCCGCGCTCGCGACCGAGCTCGCGGCCCGGAGCGACGCCGTGGCGTCTCGGCTCGAGGCGAACGACCCGTGCGCCGCCCGCGTCGAGGCGGAGGCTCTTCAGGCAGACACGATCGCCGCGGTGAACGCCGGCCGGGTCCCGCCTCGCTACCAGGAGGAGCTCACGGGATCCGTTTCCTCGCTCGTCAGCTCGATCGAGTGCACGCTTTCGCCGCCCAGCGGTAACGAGGAGGACAAGGAGGACGAAGCGGACGAGGAGGAGCGCGACACGGGCAAGGGCAAGAAAAATGAGAAAAATGAGAAGAAGGAGAAGAAGGAGCGGAAGGAATGACGCCTCCGCTCCTGGGCGGCCGCTACCGACTCGAGCGGCGACTCGGGCTCGGGGGCATGTCCGTCGTCCACCTCGCCCACGACGAGGTGCTCGACCGGCCGGTCGCGGTCAAGCTCCTCGCGGACAGGCTTGAAGGCGACCCCGAAATGCAGGCCCGCTTCCTCCGGGAGGGTCAGATGGCGGCCCGGCTCTCGCACCCGAACGTCGTCGCCGTCTACGACACCGGGGACGAGAAGGGACAGCCCTACATCGTGATGGAGTACGTCGAGGGCGTCACGCTCGCCGAGCACCTGGCCTCTCAACGGACGGTGCCGGCGGAGGAGATCGCGGAGTTCGGCGCCCAGGTCTGCGCGGGGCTCGCGCACGCGCACGCCGCCGGGCTCGTCCATCGCGACGTGAAGCCGCACAACCTGCTCCTCCGCGTGGACGGGACGCTCAAGGTGGCGGACTTCGGAATCGCGCGGGGCGGTATCGACCGGACGCTCACCCAGGCCGGGACGCTTCTCGGCACGGCGGCGTACATGGCGCCCGAGGTGATCCGCGGCAAGAAAGCGACCGTTACCTCCGATCTCTACTCGCTCGGCGCCGTCCTCTACGAGCTCCTGACCGGGCAGACGCCACGCCGGATCGACTCGTTCGCCGACCTCGGCGAGCTGCGGCCGATCACCGAGCCGGGCCGGCTCGTCCCCGACCCACCCCCGGAGCTCGTTGCGACGATCATGCGCTGCCTCGAGGAGGACCCGCTGCGCCGTCCCGCCTCGGCGCTCGAGCTGGCAGCGGCGCTCGACGACTCGGAGGCGCCGACGCGACAGCTTCGCCCCGGAGACGGACGAACCGGACCCGCCCGCGGACGCTGGGTCACCGTCGCAGGCGGAGTCGCGGCGCTCGTCGCGGCGCTCGCGGTCTCGTTCGGCGGCCAAGAGGACAGCGGTGAGCCGACCACACCGGCGCCCGTCGCTCCGGTTCCGACCGGTTCGAATCCCGCCGAGGCGGCGCGGAACCTGAGCGCGTGGCTGCGCGCGAACTCGGGCTGAGCGGTCTAGAGGTCGGCGACCGCGGCGATGGGAGCGGGCTTCTCCCGTGCTCCGGAGCCCGTGTCGGCGCCGAAGGTGATCCCCTCGCGCCCGAGTGCGAGCTGGACTTCCTCGCGCGCCTTGTAGATCCGCCACTTGACGGTGGCAAGCGTGATCTCGAGCGAGTCGGCGATCTCGGTATACGAGAGGCCGACGACGTCCCGGAGCAGGAGCGCCATCTTCAGGTCGACGTTGAGAAGCTCGACCGCGCGCCAGACTGCGTCGATTGCCTCGATCCGCTCGAAGGGAGCGTCGACGACCTCGAGCGGGGCGATGTCCTCCAGGTTGACCACGGCACGCGGCCGGCGCTCGAGCGCGCGGAGCTCGTCGAGAACCCGGTTCTTCGTCACCTGGAAGAGCCAGGTCGTGAACCGGCAGCGGAGCGAGAAGCTGGGCAGGCCCTGGTAGACGCGGAGGAAGACCTCCTGCGTCAGGTCTTCTGCGAGCGAGCGGTCACCGACGAGCCTGAGCACGTAGTTGAACACGGGCAGCTCATAAGCGCGCACGATGAGCGTGAAGGCACGCTCATCGCCTCGCTGGGCCATCCGCAGGACGCCGAGATCAGGCTGGGGCAGCGACAAGTGCGCGGGAGTATAGCCGGGAAATCACGGGATGGAAG
>DATLXM010000108.1:0-20300 GCA_035575835.1 Gaiellaceae bacterium | reverse complement strand
GGTGCTCCTGAAGGCCAACTCGACGGGCGTCGCACCGACGGTGATCACTGCCGCTGCGTTCCGATCCTCGGTTCCCGCCGGACGCCGCGTGCGGGTCACCCTCGGGCAGGCGCAGGTCGGGAGCTGCTACGCGGCCGGCCTGAGCAACACGGTCGTCGCCTAGTCCGGAGCTCTCGCTCGAGCGTCGGCTCCCCTTGCGGCGGGAGCCGACGCCGAGCGGTGGGCTTTACGGGCAGCGGCCGATCGTGTCGCCGTGGCGCAAGTGCGCCTTGGCGGCCGGTGCGCCGACGGTGATCGTCTTGCCCTTGTGACAGAGCGTCACCTTCTGCTTGCCGTACTGCTTCCCCGACGGGCCGTACTGCGCCGTCGAGGGATTCTTGCCCTTGCCCGGCTTGCCGGGCTTACCCTTGCCCACGGAAGCCAGTGCGGCGACCGAGAGGAAGAGGGACGCGGTGAGGATCGCCACGAGGGCGAGCTGCAGCTTGCGTGAACGGTTGGTCATGGGCGAACTCCTTCTTCAGCTGGTTCACCACTAGAGACGTTCTCGGGCGCCGGAACTTGCGCGCTCGCGGACACGAGTAGCGCGCTTCCGCAAAGGAGCCCGGCCACGGTCACCGCCGGCAGCTCCCAGTCCCAGTCGACTCCGGCGTGAACAAGGAACGCTGCATAGCCGGCCGCGGCCGCGGGCGCACGGGTCCCTCGGAGAGCCACGACGAGCGGCGGCGCCAGCGCGAGCAGGAGGAGCACGAGCCCGACGAGACCGAGTTCGGCGAGCGTCTCGAGGTAGAGGCTGTGCGCGTCCTGGGCGTTCGCGTCGATCGGCCGCCGTTCGAGCCATGAGAGATCGAACGCCCCCGCCCCGCGCCCGACGAGCGGAGCGTCGCGCACGTCTTCCCAGGCGACATGCCAATAGTGGGGCCGGTCTCCGGCTCGCGCCAGATCGTCCGCCAGCGACCCCGCGGACAGCGCAAGCCCGGCAGCGAGCGCCACGCCGGCGGCGCCCGCGAGCACCCGCGCGGCGACGACCCTGCCGAGAGCGAGCGCAGCGCCGATCCCACCCCCGACGACAGCGGCCGCGAGACCACCACGGCTCTCGGTCAGGAAGAGCGTCACCGCGAAGAGGAGGGTGAGCCCGATCGCGATCCCGAGGAGCCTGCGGTCGCGCACGAGCACGGTCGTGACGACGACGAGCCCGATCGCCGCGAGGGCCCCGAGCCCGTTCGCATAGCCGATCGGCTCGTGCAGCAGCGTGGCCTGGAAGGGATCCGGAGGACTCGGCGCCCCCTCGAGGAGGCGCTGCCCGACCGCCCACGCGCACACGACCGCGACCGCCGCAAGCACCCCGCGGAGAAGCGATCCGCCGAGCACGGTCGCCGCGAGCACGAGGGCGACGTAGACCACGGTCCGCTGCGCCTCGAGGAGCGACCCGTCGGGATCGGGAGACCAGGCCGCGGAGAGCGCCGTCCACACGGTGAGGGAGCCGAGCGCACCCGCGACGAGGATCTGCGAGCGCGTCGGCCCAGGACTCCAACGAAGGACGAGCCCGAGACCGGCCACCGCGAAGAAGGCAACAGTCGCCGAACGCCAGGCTGCAGGGTGGAACCCGCCGTCGGCAAAAGCGAGCAGCATCACGGCTCCAGCAGCGAGCGCTGCCCCGGGATTCGTCCTCACGGTTCCAGCCACTGCTGTGGATGATCGTCGTTTCCCGCCCGACCCGGCTGGACACAATCGCCCGATGGCTGACGGCTTCACGCTCGGCACGAACTCGGACGGGGAACCCCTCGTCCTCGACCCGCGCGACCTGACGACGCACGGCGTGATCGTCGGGATGACCGGCTCGGGCAAGACCGGTCTCGCGATCGTCCTGCTCGAGGAGGCGCTCCTGGCCGGGACGCCCGTTCTCGTCCTCGACCCGAAGGGCGACATGGGCAATCTCCTGCTCACCTTTCCCGACCTGTCGGCCGCGAGCTTCGCTCCCTGGGTCAGCGAGTCCGAGGCGCGCGAGGCCAGGGTCGGCGTCGAGGAGTACGCAGCCCAGACAGCCGGCCGCTGGAAGGCGGGACTCGCCGAGGCGGGGATCGGCCCGGAGCGGATCCAGGCCCTCCGCGACGCTGCCGACTTCACGATCTACACCCCGGGCTCGACCGCGGGCGTGCCCCTGAACGTGATCGGCTCGCTCCGCGCGCCCGCTCTCTCGTGGGAGAGCGAGGCGGAGACCCTCCGGGACGAGATCGAGGGGATCGTCTCCAGCCTGCTCGGGCTCGTCGGGCTCAAGGCCGACCCGCTCTCCAGCCGTGAGCACGTCCTCCTCTCGAACCTGATCGAGAACGCCTGGCGCGCCGGCCGCGATCTCGATCTCGGCGCCCTGATCGGAGAAGTGCAGGCGCCGCCGATCCGCAAGCTCGGCGTCTTCGAGATCGACGCGTTCTTCCCGCCGAAGGAGCGGACGGAGCTGGCGTTGAAGCTGAACGCGCTCGTCGCCTCCCCCGCGTTCGCCGCCTGGGGCGAGGGCGAGCCGCTCGACCCGGCCGTCCTCCTCGGCGAGCCCGGCAAGCCGCGCGCCGCGATCGTCTCGCTCGCCCATCTCTCCGAGGAGGAGCGGCAGTTCGTGGTCACGCTCGTGCTCTCGAAGGTCGTGACCTGGATGCGCGGCCTCCCGGGGACGAGCGACCTACGCGCACTCGTCTACATGGACGAGGTCTTCGGCTTCGCGCCGCCGACCGCGGCGCCGCCCTCCAAGAAGCCGATCCTGACGATCTTCAAGCAGGCACGGGCGTTCGGGGTCGGGATGGTGCTCTCGACCCAGAACCCCGTCGACCTCGACTACAAGGCGATGTCGAACGCGGGCACCTGGTTCGTCGGCCGGCTCCAGACCGAGCGCGACAAGGAACGGGTGCTGGAAGCCCTCCGCTCGGCCGCCGGCGACGCGGACATCGGCGAGCTCGACACCGCGATCGGCGGGCTCGAGAAGCGCCAGTTCCTCCTCGTCAGCGCCCACGAGCCGAAGCCCGTCGTCTTCTCGACCCGCTTCGCGATGTCGTTCCTGCGCGGACCGCTGACGAAGGATCAGATCGGCGAGCTCATGCGCGGTGTGGCCCGCCCTGCGCCGGTCGCGGCCGCCGCGCCGGTGGCAGCGCCCCCGGCGAGCGACGGAGCCCCCGCCGTCGCGGCCGGAACCCCCGTCTACCACCTCGATCCGGCTGCCCCCTGGGCGGCGTCGGTCGGCGCGACACCCGGGGGCACGCGACTCCGGGCCTTCCTCGCCGCCCGGCTGAGCCTGCGCTACGACGATGCGACCGCCGATCTCGACGAGACCGAGCAGTGGCAGGCGCTCTACGGGCCTCTCGACGACCGGCTCGACCTCGCCAGCGAGACGCCCGCAGAGCTCGACCCCCGCGACCTCCGGACCGAAGCGCCCGCGAGCGGCGAGTACGTCGCCCCGGCCGTCCCGATCGGCGAGCCCTCCTTCTTCCGCGACGCCGAGGAGGAGATCCGCCGGCACGTGACCGACGCGCGCACGCTGACCGTCTACCGCAACCGCGCGCTCAAGCTCTTCTCCCGGCCCGGCGAGAGCGAAGAGCAGTTCCTGCTCCGCACGGACACCGCCGCACAGGCGGCGGCGGACGCCGAGTCCGCCAAGATCAAGGATCGGCTCGAGGCCAAGCGCGACCGGCTCGAGGCCGCGATCGAGGCGGCGCGCCGGCGCGCGGACGAGATCGAGGTCGACAAGCGCTCCCGCGGGGCGACGGAGCTTCTCGCGGGCGCGGGCTCCGTTCTCAGCGTCCTCCTCGGCGGCAAGGCGAACGCCCGCACGATTGCCCGCGCCGGCAGCGCGATCGGCACCGCCGCTTCCCGCCGGGCGATGACGGCCCGCGCCTCGGAACGGGCGAAGAGCGCGCAGGACAAGCTCGCCTCGTCGGAGGAGTCGCTCGAGGAGCTCGAGCAGGAGATCGTGGACGACGTCGTCGCGATCGACGCCGAATGGGACGCGAAAGGCAAAGAGATCGAGCCGCTCGAGATCAGGCTCGAATCCTCGGATGTCCGGGTCGACGAGCTCGCCCTCGTCTGGGTTCCGACGGCCTGAGGATCAGCCGTCCGAGCGAGCCGGTTTCTCCGGACGACGCCGCGCCGGAGCTACGCGGGCAGCGCGTGGAGCTCGCGCGGCCGGCGATCGCGGAGGAGTCGGCGCGCGTAGAGCCGCTCGTCGGCTGCGCGGTAGAGAGACAGGGCGTTCGTCCCCTCCTGGGGCGAGGCCGACCAACCGAATGTGAGTTTGACGCCGTCGTCACCGAGCACTCGCTGCAGGTGCGCCGCGAGCCGTCCCGCCTCGTCGAGCGTGCGGCAGCTACTCACGATCGCAAACTCGTCGCCGCCGATCCGGGCGACCTCGTCGTCGATCCCGACGAGTCGAACGAGCTCGGCACCGATCCTGCGCAGGACTTCGTCGCCTGCGGCATGCCCGTCCTCGTTGACGATCCGGAATCCGTCGACGTCGCCGAGCAGCAGCGCGAACGGCTGTCCCGAGGAGAGCCTGCGGTCGACTGCCTTCTCGAAGGCCCGAGTGTTCGGCAGGCCGGTCACCCAGTCGCGCTCGGCGAGGACACGCAACTCGCCCAGCGCCGTCCGGTGTCCGGCGGCAAACCAGCCGAGCAGGCCGCCGATGAGGACGAAGGTCACGAGGCGGATCGGCGAGGAGACCGTGATGAGGTCGCGCGTCGGAAGCGCATGGTTGAGCATGGTCGCTGCGGCGAAGAGGATCGTGGCCAACAGCCCGGCGCCCGCTCCCCCCACAGGGCCGAGTGCGAGCGCGGCCAGCGCGATCGCGATGTAGAAGAAGTGCCCGATTCCCACGCCCGGTTGCTCGAAGGCGACCATGGCAACGGTGACGACGACGTACGCGACCAAAGACGCAGTGAGAAGGAGCCTCCGAGTGGGGATATCGCCCATCGTGCCCAACGTTCATCGCTCTCAGGCCGGGCCGCGTCCCCCGATCGAGGGAACCGCGTTCCTCGCATTCTGCGTCACCCTGCTCTGGCTGGGTGGCTGCTCCGGCCCTCAGCCGACCCCGGCCGACGGCGAGAGGGGCCGGATCGCATCGATCTCCGACGGCGACACACTCCGGCTCGTCGACGGACGCCGGATCCGGCTCGTCCAGATCGACGCGCCCGAGCGCGACTTCGAGTGCTTCGGCGGCGAGGCTCGCGCAGCGCTTGCGGAGATCGCCCCACCCGGAACGAGCATTGTCCTGGAGCGGGAGCCGGCACTCGACGACCGCGACCGCTTCGACCGGCTCCTTCGGACGGTGCTGGTGGGCGGCCGAAACGTGAACCTCGCGCTCGTGGAGCGAGGAGCGGCTGCGCCCTACTTCTTCCGCGGCGGACGCGGCCGTGGCGCGGCGGCGCTCCTGCGCGCGGCCGAACGAGCGCGGGCGGAGCGGCGCGGGCTCTGGGGCTCGTGCCCCGCAGCCCGCCTCCGCCCCACCCGCGCGGTCGACTCGGGTGCTCCGTGACCCGGCCGGGCTAGGCCGGCTGGAGCTTGCGCTCGCTCGCCATGGTCCTCACGGTGGCGAGCGCGTGCCAGGTCATCGGCCCCGCGATCCCGTCCGGCTCCAGGTCGTTCAGCGCCTGGAAGGCCTGCACTGCCGCCTCCGTGATCTCCCCGAAGTCACCGTCGATCAGCACGGGCTCGGGCAGGAGCCCGTGTTGCTTCAGGAGCTTCTGGAGGCGCTTCACCTGCCAGCCTTCCGCGCCACGGCGCAGCGTCGGCGGATCGGCTTTCAGTGGCGTGACCTCCGCCGGGGCGGCCCCGGCGGCGCCGAGATGCTTGCGGATCGACGCGAGGTACCGCTCGATCGGGAAGTTCGTGCCCGGATCCCAGTGGGTGCCCCGCTTGAACGCCTTGCTGACCGCGTCATGCGTCGTGATCCCCCGCTTGCCGGCCTGGAGGTCTGGGGCGCGGAGCCAGGTCACCGGGATCTGGTACTTCCGGCAGAGATCTGCGACGAGCTTCGCTGAACGCTCGAGCATCGCCGTCGAATAGGCGTCGCTCCAGTCCCGGCCGGTCTGCGCCGCCCGGCCCGCGTGCTCGATCTGGATCCCGTCGCTGTTCGCGCCGGGGGCCGCCCAGGCCACGTCCTGGTCGCGGACGCACTGGACGATCGTGTCGTTGTCGATGCAGTAGTGCGCCGACACCTTGGCGCCGGGATTCTGGAACCAGCTCGCACAGTTCTCGGCGGTCGCGCCCTTCTCGTCCATCTCCATCGTGTGGATCACGATCAGATCGATCTGCCGCCCGTCGGTGCGATTCACGTGCGGGCTGGCGACGAATGGGTAAGCCACGGCCTTCTCCTCCTCGGGACTCGGGCCGCAGATCATGGAACGACGGTTGCATGATTGCGCTCGGACGACGAGAATGCAACCGACTCGGCGGTGCGGCCCGCCCCGAACCCGGATGGAGGGTGCATGGCCGCACAGGATCACTACGTCGACCTCGTCTTCGAGGGCGGCGGTGTCAAGGGAATCGGGCTCGCGGGCGCGGTCGAGACGCTCGAGGAACGGGGCTACGTACCCCAGAACGTCGCCGGCACCTCCGCCGGTGCGATCACCGCGGCCCTCCTCGCCGCCGGCTACACGGCGGCCGAGCTGAAGGAGCTGATCATCGGGCTCGACTACCGCCAGTTCGAGGACAAGGGGTGGGAGGACCGGCTCCCGGTGGCCGAGAAGTCGCTGAGCATGCTCCTCGACCTCGGTCTCTACGAGGGAGAGCGCTTCCTCGCCTGGATCCGGGATCTCCTGGCAGCCAAGAACGTTCACACGTTCGCCGACCTGATCCACGCGGACTACGCGGACGACCCGCAGTACCGCTCCCGCCTGCAGGTGATCGCTTCGGACGTGTCCACGCACGAGCTGCTCGTCCTCCCCCGCGACGCCCGGAAGCTCGGGCTCGAACCGGACGAGCTCGACGTCGGCCTCGCCGTCCGGATGAGCATGAGCATTCCCGTCTTCTTCGAGCCGGTCCGCATCGAGCACAGCAAGACGCAACAGACGCATCTGATCGTGGACGGCGGGATGCTCTCCAATTACCCGGTCTGGCTCTTCGACTGCGAGGACCAGATGCCCGACTGGCCGACGTTCGGCCTGCTGCTCGTCGAGCCGAAGCCGGAGGTCCAGATCGGCGAGCGGCTCTGGAAACCCGACCGGGAGCACACGCACGCACGCGGACCGCGGGCTGTGGTCGACTACATGAAGTCGCTCGCCCAGACGATGATGGAGGCACACGATCGCCTCTACGTCGAGCAGGCGAACTATGCGCGGACGATCCCGATCCCCACGCTCGGAGTCGGCACGACCGAGTTCGACCTCCCACCCGACAGGGCGCTCGCGCTCTACGACTCCGGCCGCTCGGCCGCGGAGAAGTTCCTCTCGACCTGGGACTTCGACGCGTACATCGCCGAGTTCAGGACCGGCAAGCAGCACTCGCGCCGGGACGCGCTCGTCGGCTCGATGGGAGCGCCGGTGCCCGGGTAGAGCGCGACGCGCCGGCCTCTACTCGCCTGCGGGGGGCGGGCCGGTGGGGATCGCCTTCTTCGTCAGATAGCCCGCGTGCGAGATCGCGAGCAGCGACACGACCGCGCTGTTCACGTTCGGCAGGGACGAGATCATCCCCTGCTGGGCGGCGAACTGGTCGCCGAGCGCGAGTGCGTAGCCGACGATGAGGACGACCGTGAAGAGGAACATCTGCACCTTGCCGAGGTCCAGATCCTTCTGGTCGGACGTCTCCTCGCCCCGGAAGAGATCCGACATGTGCGAGCAGGCGGGGTCGGGCAGGCTCGGGACCTGGCCCGGCCGGCGGCGCTGCTTGTACGCGAGTGCGACGGGCGAGGCCACGAGTGAGGCCGTCGAGATTCCCATCGCGAGCAGGAGCTCACTCGGGATCGCGACCTCGAGTGGCCCGCCCATGCCGCGGCCGATGTTCGAGAGCGCGGCGGCCATGTAGCCGGAGAGGACGAGCACGCCCCAGAGGAGCATCTGCAGGCGGGAGAGACTGAGCCGATGACGGTCGTCGATCAGGACACCCCTTCCGATCCCGGTGACCCCGTGCCCGGCGACGATCGCGAAGAGGGCCATCAGGGCCGCGATCAGAATCCAGGCGAAGAGCGTGCTCTCGCCGAGGAACGCGAGTTGCTGCACATTCGCAGGCAGCGAGATCCCGACGATCGCGATCGCGCAGACGATCAGAACGAGACTCCAGGTGTGCAGCGGCCGCCAGAGCGGCTTCTCCACTTGGTCGTGCGTGACTGCAACGGTGGCCATCCGGCAACCCTCTCTTCCCGCCGCAGTCTCGGTTTGTGAGGAAAGTGTCGACCCTTCGGCCGTTGCTGTCAAGCGTCAGGAGATGAGCGAGTGGCGAAGCGCGAGCGCGACCGCCTGGGTGCGCGTCGAGGCTCCCAGCTTTGCCATTGCGACGCCGAGCTGCGTGCGCGCCGTGTCGGGCGAGATGAAGAGCTCCCGGCCGATCGACTCGTTCGAGTGCCCGTCCGCGAGCAGCCGCAGCACGTCCCGCTCGCGGGTCGTCAGGTTGATCCCGCCGTCCGCGGCGCGAATCACGACGTCTGCGAGCGCCGGATCGATGTACATACCCCCCGCGGCGACCGTGTCGAGCGCCCGGAGGAGCGCGACGAGCGGTGCGTCCTTGAGCACGAAGCCACGCGCTCCGGCGTCGAGCGACTCGGTGAGCGCGGCGCCGTCGGCGAAGCCGGAGTAGACGAGCGGCGCTGACTGGGGTGTCGAGCGACAGATCTGCCGGACGACCGCTGCGCCTGTCAGCCGCGGCATCCGCAAATCGATCACGGCGAGGCTCGGCCGTTGGGCCTCGATCAGCGCGATCGCCTCCTCCCCGTTCCGGGCTCTGCCGACGACACGGAGTCCCGAGAGCTCGAGGAAGCGCGAGACGCTGGCGAGCACGGACGGATGATCGTCGGCGACGACGACCGTGGGCTTGGTTTCCATGCCCTCGGTACTCGGCAAAGCCCGGCCCGAGTTGAGGCCTCCCCTGAGGGCTACATCCCAGGGCGGAAACGCCGATACCTCTTCCGATGGCCACCTATGACTTCCAGGAGATCGTCGAGCAGCTGCCTCTCGTCGTCTACGTCGACGAGTTGGACGGACGCAGCTCGCCGCTCTACATCAGCCCCCAGATCGCCACGCTCCTCGGCTACGAGCCGGGCGAATGGCTCGCGGACCCGGGTCTCTACGTCGCGGCCATCCACCCGGAGGATCGCGAGCGCGTGCTCCTGGAGATCGCGAAGCGCAACAGCAGCGGCACGTCGCGCCGGCACGCGGACTACCGGATGCTCTCCCGCGACCGCCGGGTCGTCTGGATCCGCGACGACGAGATCGTCGTCGAAGGTGCCGCGCACGGATACCTCCAGGACGTGACCGAGCAAAGGCAGGCTCTCGTCCGGGCCGAGCTCCTCGCAAGCGTGCTCGCGCTGGCGGCCGACGAGCTGCCGCCACAGGAGATCATCGCCGGGACCGCGGACGCGCTCGCCGAGGCGCTCGGCGAGGACGTCACTGTCACCTACCTCGACATCACCGCCGCCCTGGAGCTGAAACCGCGTTACTCGACCGGCGTCCTCCCGCCCTCGCTGCCCAGGATCCCCGAGGCGATCGAAGCGCTCGAGCAGGGGCCGCTCGTGATCGACGACATCCTGGCGGAACCGTGGTTGGAGGCGGCCTGGCCGACTGTGACCGGGCTGGGGATCAGGAGCGCGGTCGACGTGCCACTGCGTCGAAACGGCGCGATCGTAGGGGTGCTGTGGTTCAACACGCCCGAGCCGCGCCGCTGGACGGGTAAGGAGGTACAGACGCTCGCCGAGGTCGCGGCTCAGCTCGTGGTTGTCCTCGAGCGCTCGGAGGAGCGCGAGCAGCGCGTCGCCGCCGAGCTCGACCTCGCCCGTCGCGACTCGATCCTCGAAGCCGTGAGCCGGGCGGCCGAGCGTCTGCTCTCGGAACCGTGCTGGGAGGTGGCCTTGCCGTCCCTCCTTCGTGAGCTCGGCGACGCGTCGTACGTCAGTCGTGCCTACCTCTTCGAGATCGTGTCCGCCGAGGGGCTGCCGCTGCGGATGAGCCAGCGTTACGAGTGGGCCGCTCCCGGGATCCGGCCTGAGATCGACGACGTGTCACTGCAGAACCTTGCGCTCGCGGAGGCCGGCCTCTCCCGTCTAGAGCGTGCCCTCACGCGTCACGAAACGTTCGTCATGAACCTGAGCGACATGACGAAAGTGGAGCGTGCTGTGTTCGAGCCGAGCGAGATCCGGTCGATCCTGATGGTCCCGATCGTGGTCAACGACCGCTGCTGGGGGGCGATCGGCTTCGACGACTGTGCGGCCGAACGCGAGTGGAGCGCCGCCGAGACGGACGCTCTCCGGACAGCGGCGAGCATCCTGGCGGCCGCCGTGGGCCGGCAACGGTCGGAGACCTCGCTGCGCGAGCACGAGCAGAAGCTGCGGGCGGTGTTCGATTCGGCGCTGGACGCAATCCTCGTGATGGACGACGACCGCCGCCTCGTCGACGTGAACCCCGCTGCCTGCGACCTCTTCGACCGGTCACGGCGCGATCTGGTCGGTCTGCAGCTCGACGGCCTCCTCCCTGCGGAGGAGCCCGGTCAACTCGAGGCCCGCTGGAAGCGGCTCCTGCAGGGCGACACGATCCGTGACCACTCGATCGTGCAGGCGAGTGGAGCCGTCAGACTGGTCGAGGGCGCGCTGCGCCCGAACTTCCTCCCCGGCCTCCACGTCGCGTTCATCAGGGACGTGACCGACCGCAAGCGGCTCGAAGCCGAGCTCCTCGGCTCCCAGAAGCTCGAGAGCATCGGGCGCCTCGCGGGCGGTGTCGCGCACGATTTCAACAACCTCCTGACCGCGATCTCCGGGTACACCTCGCTCCTCCTCGAACGGACGAACGGCGACGCTTCGCTCGCCCACGACCTCGGCGAGATCCATCGAGCAGCTGCGCGGGCCGCCGAGCTCACCCGCCAGCTGCTCGCGTTCGGGCGCCGTCAGGTCCTGCAGCCCCGCGCGGTCGACCTGAACCAGGTGCTGGCGGAGACGGGCTCCCTCCTCCGTCGCCTGCTCGGCGAGCACGTCGAGCTCGTCCTCAGGCCCGGCAACGGGCTCGGGACGGTTCGCGTCGACCCGGGCCAGATCGAGCAGGTGATCGTCAATCTCGCCGTGAACAGTCGCGACGCGATGCCTCGGGGCGGCCGCCTGACGATCACGACGCGTGAGATCGAGCTCGAGACGGGCGCGCTCGTCGAGCTCGAGTTCGCCGACACGGGGATCGGGATGGACGAGGAGACCCTCGCCCAGATCTTCGAGCCGTTCTTCACCACCCGAGCGGAGGGCACCGGCCTGGGGCTCGCCTCGGTGCACGGGATCGTCCACCAGAGCATGGGCGAGGTCACCGTGGAGAGCGAGCCGGGGGCGGGCTCGGTGTTCAGAGTCCGGCTACCCCGGATCTCGGAACGGCCGGAGCTACGCGCGGTCGCTTCGACCCCGATCGCCCGCAAGGGCTCCGAGACGATTCTGCTCGTGGAGGACGAGGACGTCGTCCGCGCGCTCGCCCAGCGCGTGCTCGAGCGCTGCGGCTACACGGTGCTTTCCTGCGCGAACGGGGCCGAGGCGCTCGTCGTCGCCGGCGAGCGGGACCGGCACATCGATCTGCTTCTGACCGACGTCGTGATGCCCGGCCTGAGAGGTCACGAGGTCGCCGCCCGCGTGGCCGCCACTCGACCCGCGATCAAGGTGCTCTACATGTCCGGCTACGCCGACGAGGCGCTGCTCGGCGTGGCCGCCTTCGACGAGCACGCGCTGATCGAGAAGCCCTTCGCCGTCGACGCGCTCGCCCACCGAGTCCGTGAGGCGCTCGAGGCCTAGCTGCCTCGTACTTTGGCGGCCGCTAGGATGGCCGCCACGCGGGTGTAGCTCAGTTGGTAGAGCATCAGCTTCCCAAGCTGAGGGTCGTGGGTTCGAGTCCCATCGCCCGCTTTAGTTAGAGCACGAGGTCTTTGCCGTGGTTAGCGGCCGCGACCTCGCCTGCGACACCGATCTTCTCCGCGATCACCATGTCGTCCCGTTCCTCGACGACGACGGCCGCGCCTGCCTGGACGGCGAGCGCCTGATGACCAGGGGTCGTGAAGAAGCGGGTCGGCCCCGTCCGCACGTCCTCGTACTCGGAGAGGGTCAGCTCGACGATCTCGGTGCAGCTCGGATCCGGGCATTCGCAGACGAAGGAGACAGGGTCCGAGACGAAGCCGAGCGCTTCGGCCTCCACCGCGATCCGCTCGTTCGCGGAGCGGAACATCGATTCGTTCTCCGCGATCCGAACCTTCATCGGCTCGAACTCGACCTCAACGTGCATGGTCGCTCCCTCGTTCGATCCAGGCTTCTCCCGGCCGAGCGGAGGGACCGAGATCCGCGTCCGCAGCATCGGCGATCGTCTCGGTGCAGACGTCCTCGAGGCTTCGGCGCTCGTCGCGCGCCCGCTGGCGGAGAGAGACGAACGCACCCGAGGTCGTGAGGCCGTGCCGTTCGACCAGGATTCCCTTCGCCTGCTCGATTACGGCCCGGGTCGCGAGCGTCCCCTCGAGCCGGTGAACCTGCCCGCGGAGCTCGTGGATCACGGTGCTGTCCGGGATCGGCATCCGATCGGAATGTGCGGGAGCGAGCACCGGACGCGACTCGTCGTGGAGGGCGGCGAACTGGGCGCGTTCGAGCGTGACGCGTTCCTTGCAGGCGACATCGCCGCATTCACAGAAGAACTCGGAGTCGGCCAACGAGAACGCGACGTGCAGGCGGTCGATCTGCTCGTTGACGGCTGCCATCGGGGAGCGCGCCCGTGACCTGTCGTGATCATTGGTCATGTTCGTTCCTTTCGGAGGAGGAGCTTGGAGCGAGCCGGACGCCGCACGCCACGCGCTCAGCGAGAGCCGACCCGGAAGGGGAGCGCGGTTCCCCGGATCGGGTGTCCGCCAAAGAAGCTGGAACGCCTTCGAGACCACGCGTGCGGCGGCGCTCTCGTCGGGGGAGAAGGTGAGTGCGACGCGCCACACCGCGTCGACGTAGCGGTCGTAGATCGCCTCGGGCGCTCCGCGATCGCCCCGTGCGAGCAGCGTCAACAGGTCCGCGTCGGTCAGGCCGCGAAGGTCGTCGGCGGCCGAAACCGGCGCTTGCCGATCGTCCGCCAGATCTGCTTGTCTTCGCGCCGACATCTCGGTCCCCCTGCGAGCCTCGCTTCCGGCCGAAACCGGCTCCGACCCGATGATTGAGGGCGGCGTTGCGCGGGCTCCAGTGGCTTGGGAGCCCGCAGTGTGCGTGCGGCTGCGATGTCGTATGCAGCTGTACCCGTAGTGTAGCCGCCATTTTTCGGAGTGAAACCTCCGCGTGGAGCCGCTAGACTGGCCGCTAGACTGGGAGGCCGACCGGGCGACAGAGGGAGACGGAACGTGCAGGGAAAGATGCTCTTCTTCAATGCGGAGAAGGACTATGGCTTCATCCGCACGGCAGACGACGAGCGGATCGCGGTCAACCGCGCCGGCTTTGCTCCGGGTCACGCTCCGGAGGGACGCTGCGCCGGCCTCGCCGTCGAGCTGACCCCGGTGGAGACGGCCGAGGGCCGGATCGCCACCGAGGTCTCGGTGATCGTCGAGAAGAACGTCGGCAGGGCCCGCCGCCGCTCGTCCCGCTAACCGGACTTCGCGAGCTCCTCCATCCCGGCCGAGTAGCGCCCCGCCACGGCGGCGCTGTTGCAGCGCGCGCGGAGGGCGAGGAAGGACTGACCGGCCTCGACGCTCTCGGCTTTTCCACCCCACGCCTTCAGCGCGGGTGCCTGGAGCGCCCGACCGTACGAAAATGAGAGCACCCACGGCTGCGGCCCGCGCGAGTTGATCGCGTTCAGGTTCTGACTCGCCGTCTCGTCGGACTGACCGCCTGACAGGAAGACGATCCCCGGCACCGCCGCGGGCACCGTCTCGCGGAAGCAGCGCAGCGTCCACTCGGCCACCTCCTTCGCGCTCGCCTGCGTCGACGAGCCTTTCCCGGAGATGACCATGTTCGGCTTCAGAAGCATGCCCTGAAGATCGACCCGCTGGTGGTAGAGCTCGTCGAAGACCTTGTGCAGCGTCCGCTTCGTCGCCCGGTAGCAGGTCTCGATGTCGTTGTCGGCGTCCATCAGGACCTCCGGCTCGACGATCGGAACGATTCCCTGCTCCTGGCAGAGCGCCGCATAGCGGGCGAGGGCGTGGGCGTTCGCCTCGATGCAGTAGGCGGTGGGGATCCCGTCCCCGATCGTGATCACGGCACGCCACTTCGCAAATCGGGCGCCGAGCCCGCGGTACTCCTCGAGCCGCTCGCGGAGGCCGTCGAGGCCCTCGGTCACCTGCTCGCCGGGAGCGCCGGCGAGATCCTTTGCACCCGTGTCGACCTTGATCCCGGGGATGATTCCCTTGTCCGCGAGGAGCTTCGCGAAGGGCGTCTCGTCGACCGCGGACTGGCGGAGCGTCTCGTCGTAGAGGATGACGCCGCTGACGAACTCCTCGATCCCGGGCGTCGTGAAGAGCATGTCGCGGTAGGCGCGCCGGCTCTCCTCGGTCGACTCGAGCTCGATCGTGTCGAAGCGCTTCTTGATCGTGCCGGAGCTCTCGTCGGCGGCGAGGATGCCTCGGTTGCCGGCGACGAGCTCCTGGGCGGTGTCGTGTAGCTCAGTTCCCATCGAGTCGTCCTTTCATCAGGTCGCGAACCTTGTCGGAAGGGTGGTAGGCGGCGATCCGCCGCACGGTGCCCGAGCGTGAGCGCATCACGATCGACTCGGTCTCGGCGCCGCTTCGGTTGACCCGGACGCCGCGGAGGAAGACGCCGCTCGTGACGCCGGTGGCTGCGACGAAGACGTCGTCGCCCCGGACGAGGTCGTCCGTCGTGAGCACGCGGTCGACGTCGATCCCGGCCGCGACGAGTGCCGCGCGCTCCTCGTCGGAACGCGGCCAGAGCTTCCCCTGGATCGCGCCGCGGAAGCACTTGATCGCGGCCGCGGAGATGACGCCCTCGGGCGTACCGCCGATCCCCATCAGGATGTCCACGCCCGCGAACGCCTGGGCAGCGGCGATCGAGGGGGCGACGTCGCCGTCCCGGATCAGGTTGACGCGAGCCCCTGACTGGCGGAGCTCCCCGATCAGCTGCTCGTGGCGGTCGCGCTCGAGCACGACGACGGTCACCTCGGTGACGTCGAGGCCCTTCGCCTTCGCCACGGCGCGCACGTTCTCGGTCGGCGTCGCGTTGATGTCGATCGCATCCGCTGCCTCGGGCCCCACCGCGATCTTGTCCATGTAGAAGGCGTCGCCCGGGTCGAACATCGTCCCGCGCTCGGCGACGGCGATCACGGAGATCGCGTTCGGCTGCCCGAGCGCGGTCAGGCGCGTCCCTTCGAGCGGATCGACGGCGACGTCGACCTCGGGGCCGCTCCCGTCGCCGACCTCCTCGCCGTTGTAGAGCATCGGGGCATCGTCCTTCTCCCCCTCGCCGATCACGACGACGCCGCGCATCCCGACGGTGCCGAGGACGGCGCGCATCGCGTCCACCGCAGCCTCGTCCGCGCTCTCCTTCTGGCCGCGGCCGACCCAGCCGGACGCGGCGAGGGCGCCGGCCTCGGTGACCCGGACGAGCTCGAGGGCGAGGTTGCGGTCGGGGGCGCCGGTCATTCGACGCCGATCTTATTACGGCGTGGTGGCTGCCGACTTGAGGAAGGTCGACGGATCGAGCAGGTTCCCCTGCCCGGCGGGGAGGAAGACGATCTGCGGCGGCGCCGCCTTGAGGATCTGGAGCGCCTCGAACTGGAGGTTGCGGTCGGTGAGTGAGCTGGCGCGGAGCCGCTGGGCCTGGGCCTGGCCGCGCGCACGCTCGATCTCCTGCTGCGCCTCGGCCTTGGACTGCTCGACCTTCTGCCTCGCTGCGAGTGCGTCCTGCGTCGCGACCTGCTTCCGCTCGATCGCCTGCGTGAACTCCTCGGGGAACTTGAGGTCGTTGATCAGGAAGTCGACGACGTCGATCGAGAAGCCCTGGAGCTGCCGGTCGAGCGCCTCCTGGACTTCGGTCCGGATCTGCTCACGGTTCGGGGCGACGTTGATCGACTTGAACTTGACCGTCTCGTTCTTGAAGACCTGGAAGACGCGGGGCGCCACCACCTTGTCGAAGAAGGCGGGTCCGACCTCCGTGTAGAGGTCCTGGATCGCGGTCTCCGAGACCCGGTAGTTGAGCGTGACGACGGCGTAGACCGGCTGCGTCTCCTCGCTGACCGCGGGGCCCGAGGGGATCACGCCCTCGGCGGGGGTCGTGCGGTCGTCCATCTGGAAGCGCTGGCTCTCGACCTGGGTCGAGACCTCCTCGGCGCTCTGCCACGGCGCGATCGTCTGGAAGCCCGCCGGGCGCTGGCCGATGATCTCGCCGAACTGGCGGACGACGAGGACATGGCCGGCGTTGACCGAGTGGAATGAGCGGAAGGCGCCCCAGCCACCCACGACGATCACGATCGCGAAGGCGGAGCCGAGGATCCAGGCCGTCCCCTCGTCGCGCTTGCCCTGCCGGCGGAGGCCGACCCCGTTCAGGATCGACATCGTGGCGACGATCAGGACGATCGTGGAGATGATGATGTAGCTCACTCTCCTCGAGTGATTTCACCTCGGCGGCGCGACTCCTCCCCGCTCTTCCTCTCCCGGCGGCCCCGGCGGATGTTCACGAGGGCGCGGACGAAGAACGTCAGGATCGCGAGCGAGCTCGCGATCACGCCGAGGATGACTTCAACCTTGAGCACTACATCGACCCTCCTACATCGATTCCGGAGCTTCGACGCCTACGAGGTCGAGCGAGCGCGCGATCACCGTCTTCGCCGCGGTGCAGAGCGCGAGCCGGAACGCCTCGGTCTCGGAGCCGAGCACCTTGTGGTGGTGGTAGAAGCGGTGGAAGTCGTCGGCGAGCCGGATCGCGTAGTTCGGGAGCGCGTGCGGGCCGCGGCGCTCGGTCGCCTCGGCCACGACCGCCGGAAACTCCGCGAGCCGCTTGACGAGATCGCGCTCCTCGGTCGCCAGCTCGCCGGGTGCTTCGGCCGAGACGGCCGCGCCGTCGGCGTTCCGGAGCACACTCGCGATCCGCGCGTGGGCGTACTGGACGTAGTAGACCGGGTTCTTCGCGCTCTTCTCCCGCGCGAGGTCGATGTCGATCTCGATCGTCTGGTCGTGGTCGCGGTTGACGAGGTACCAGCGGGCCGCATCGACGCCGACCTCGTCCATCAGCTCGTCGATCGTGACCAGGTTGCCCGCCCGCTTCGACATCTTCGTCGTCTCGCCGCCCTGGACGAGATGGACGAACTGGTAGAGGAGCACCTCGACGCGCTCGGGATCGAGCTCGAGCATCCGGGCGATCGCGGCGTACCAGTTGCGGGTGCCGTGGTGGTCGGCGCCGAGAACGTAGATCGCCCGCTCGAAACCCCGGTCGAGCTTGTCGCGGAGGTAGGCCACGTCAGCCGCGCGGTAGGTCGGCGTCCGGTTCTCCGATCGCAGCAGGACGCGATCGTCCTCGTCCCCGTACGCGGAGGAACGGGCCCAGAGCGCGCCCTCCTTCTCGTAGGTGTCGAGGAGCGGCAGGAGGGCCGGCAACCGCGTCTCGAGCTCGCTCTGACGGCTCCACGAGTCGAAGTCGATCCGGAACCGCTCCATCGAGGCCTCGATCCGGCGCAGCATCTCGGGAACCGGGTCACCTTCCTCCCTGGCCAGCTCTGCGATGTACTCACCGTGGTAGCCGTCCTCAGGGATCGGCTGCCCGCGCCGCGCCGCTTCGACCGAGGCCCGGAAGCGGTCCAGCTGCGTGCCCGCGTCGTTGTAGTAGTACTCCCGCTCGACCGCGTGGCCGGCGAAGTCCAGCAGCCGCGCGACCGAGTCGCCGTAGGCGCCGTTGCGCGCCGCCGAGACCGGAATCGGCCCGGTCGGGTTCGCGGAGACGAGCTCGACCTGCACCCTCTCGGGCGGGCTCGCCGACCCTGCGCCGTAGCTGTCTGCCGCCGCGAGGATCTCGCCCAACGTGTCGCCGTACCAGGCCGGGCCGAGCCAGAGGTTGACGAAGCCGGGCCCGGCGACCTCCGCGCGTTCGACCGAGGGAAGCTCGAGCGCCTTCGCCACGAGCTCGTCCGCGATCGCCCGCGGCGGCTGCTTGCGCGCGCCGGCGAGCTTGAGCGCCACGTTCGTCGCGTAGTCGCCGTGAGCAGGGTCTGCGGGCCGCTCGAGCGCGACCTCTGTGCCGGCCACCTCGCCGACGGCTGCTTCGAGCCTCTTGATCGCGTCCGCCACCATCCGTCCTTTGTATCGTAGGCGCGTGGAAGACGACACTCCGGAACGCCAGCTCAACATCCAGATCGAGCCCGACAAGCTCGTCGGCGTCTACGCGAACTTCGCCAACATCTCCTTCTCGGACTACGAGTTCACGCTCACTTTCGCGCGAATCGACCACGAGGTCGAGGAGGGCGATATTCCAGGTTACGTTGTCTCTCGGGTCAACATGTCGCCGAAGTTCACGAAGGAGCTGCTCGACGCGCTCGGAGACTCGTGGTCGAAGTACTCGACGATCAAGGGAATCCAGGATCTGCCGGAGTCGCCGCCGCGCGAGCCATAGCGATCCGCTCGACGAGGGTCGGGTGGGTGTCGAGGAGCAGATGAAGGAGGAGCGGCGGGTCGGGGTCGCTCAGGCTCGTGCGCGCGAAGCGCCGGTAGAGCGCCTCGGCTGAACGCGAGTCCCCGGTCAGCCGCAGGCCGACCGCGTCCGCCTCGGCCTCGTAATGGCGTGTGATCGCGTTCGCGAGCGGGAGCGAGGCGAGCTGAAGCAGGAGGAGGACGAGCGCCACGCGCGGCAGCCCGCGCGGGTCGGCGAGCGGCGCCCAGCGGGCGAGCAACCAGACGCCCGGGAACGCGAGCAGGGCGAACCACCCCACTCCCTTCCACGCGTGGGTACGGGCCACGTGTCCGAGCTCGTGGGCGACGGCGAAGCGAATTTCGCCACGACCGACCTGCGGCGCGAGAAGCGTGTCCCAGAGGATCACGCGCGTCGTCGGGCCTGCGCCGATCGCCTCGGCGTTCACGGCGCGGGTCCGTTCGCGGGCCTTCCGCACCTCCACCTCCGTCGGCCCGACCCCGGCCTCGTCGGCGAGCGCCTGGATCTGAGCCAAGAGGACGCGATCCTCGAGCGGCTTCAACCTCGGGGCCAGGAGGCTCGGGTAGACGAGCACGTAGGCGGCCGCGAGCGCAACGAACGCAGCCCAGAGCCCGAGCCAGGCGCGGCGGCCGAGCAACGACCCCGCTGCCACCACCGCTCCCCCGGCGAGCGCCGCCAGGGCAAGCTCACCGAGGGTCGTCGACCAGGGGCCGCCGATCAAGCGGAGGTAGCCGAGCTCCGTGATCTCGTAGTGGCGGCGCCAGGCGTGCGCGGCGAGCCGGAACGGAAGCGCGGCGAGCCAGGCAGTGGCGAAGACGAGCGCTCCGGCTTCGAGCGCTCGGAGAAGCAGTGGGCCATGGAGGCGCGGCAGCCGCCGCGCGAGCAGGATCAAGGCACCGGCCTGCGCGAGGAGGCCGAGCGCCCAGAGAGAGGCGAGGCCATTCTCGTAGCGAGCGTTTCGCGCGAGCATGTCGGGGTCGAAGAGCGAGGCGGCATCCAGGTCGGGCACGCCCCCGCTCGGCGTGCTCGTCCGCCAGAGGAGGAACGCGACGGCGAGCCACGCGGCGGTTAGGCTCGCCCAGAGCCCCATGCGGATCGCAGTCATCTCGGACATTCACGCAAATTTGCACGCCCTCGAGGCGGTCCTCGTCGATGTCGAGGCCGCGGCGGTCGACCAGCTGTGGTGCCTCGGCGACCTGGTCGGCTACGGCCCGCGGCCGAACGAGTGCGTGGCGCTCGTCCGTGAGAAGGCGGCGCTCTGCCTCGTCGGCAACCACGATCTCGCAGTCCTCGGTCAGATCGACCTCGCCACGTTCGCAGGTGAGGCCGGCGAGGCCGCGCGCTGGACGAAGACGGTGCTGGACGAGGCGTCCGCCACCTATCTGGGCTCGCTCTCCCCCGCCGGGAAGGCCGACGGCGTCACGCTCGCTCACGGGAGCCCGCGCGATCCGGTGTGGGAGTACGTGCTCAACGCGGCTGCGGCGGCGGCCGCGCTCGCCTCGACGGAGGATCCGCTCGTCCTCGTCGGCCACAGCCACGTCGCGCTCGCGATCGC
>DATLXM010000107.1:0-9691 GCA_035575835.1 Gaiellaceae bacterium | reverse complement strand
GGGTGCGCCTGGCCGTGGGGCAGATCACGATCCGACGGCGCGCGGGTCGCGGCGCCCACGTCGAGGGTGAGGACGTCTGGGTCACGATCGAGGCGAAGCCGAGCGCGCCCGTCCCGCCACCCTCGCTCGAGATCCGCGAGGAGGTGCTCCGTCTGGGCTCGCGGAGCACGCCACTCCGGCGCGACGGCCGGTTCCACCGCGGCACCTACGTGCTCGAGCGAGTCCCGCGCGGGCGTTACGTCCCCGAGCGCACGATCGCCGCGATCGAGGATCCGTTCGGGCTCGCCCGGAGCGAGGTGGACGTCGTCGACGGCGGCGCGCTGGTCGTCTATCCCCGCCTCGTCGAGCTCACGGGCCTCTTCTCCGAGAGCGGAGCGCACGCGCAGGACGGGCGGAGGCTCCTGCTCCGCCGCCCGTCGGGCTTCGATCTCCACTCGGTGCGCGAGTACGAGCAGGGAGAGTCGCTGCGCAAGGTGCACTGGGCCTCGACGGCCCGACGTGGCCAGCTGATGGTCAAGGAGCTCGAGGACTCGCCGCGCGACGAGATCGCCGTCGTCCTCGACACCGACGTGACCGCCGTTGCGGGGGAGAGCTTCGACGTCCAGGTGCGCGCGGCCGGCTCGATCCTCCGCACCCACGCGGCCCGCGGCCGGCGCTGCGTCCTCGCCGTCAACGGCTCCCCGCCGGTGCACGTCCCGGTCGCCTCGCTCGAGGGGGACTGGCTTGCCGCTCTGCAGGCACTCGCCGCCGTCGAGCCCGTCGCCGGGCGGCCGCTCGTCGAGCTCCTCGCCCGTGAGGGTGGGGCGGCGGCACGGTCGCTCGAGCTCGTGGTCGTCACCGCCCGGCTGACCGCGGCGCTCTCGCGCAAGCTCGCGCAGCGCGCCCAGACGACTCATGGTGTCTCGCTCGTCTGGGTCGACTCCGCCAGCTTCGTCGGCCGGCCGACGGGCGTCGAGCCCGAGTTGCTCCGGCTTCAGGCAGTCGGTGTCCCGATTGCGGTCGTGCGCGCCGGAGACGATCTCCGCGCGGCCCTCGGCGGAGGAGCGACGGCGAGGCGAGCCCATGGGTAGAACGCTCGTCGCCTACGCGCTCCCCGCCGCGCTCGTCGCGCTGGCCTGGCTGCGGCTCGAAGATCCGCGCGCGGGCGGCGCGGATGGCCTCTGGGGCGTCCTGCTAGCGCTCGTTCCCGCTCTTCTGCCCACGCTCGCCGCTCGCCTCGTGGCAGTCCCGTGGGTTGCGCTCGTCGCGCTCTGGGTCGCGTTCGGCTCCTGGCAACCCGACGGCGGCCCGCGGCCCGGGTTCTTCGGACACGTGATCGCCCGCTTCGACGCGGGCTTCGCCGAGTACTACGACGTGCGCGTCCCGTTCTCCGGCGCCGAGCAGCCCGGAATGCACAGCGTGCTCGTGCTCGCGGTCTTCGCGTTCTGCCTCGGCCTCGGGCTCGCGATTGCCTCGCGGCGGCCGCTCCTCGCAGTGCTCGTCCTCCTGGCCGGAGCGGGCTGGCCCGCCACGCTCCTTCCCTCTCAGAGCATCGCCTACGGCGCCCTGATCCTGACCGCCGCGCTCTGGGCGCTCGCCTCTCTCCGGCTCGCCCGACCGACTCCTGCCGTCGCTGCCGGGCTCGTGGTCGTGGTCGCCGCACTCGGTCTCTCGAGCTCCGCTGCGATTGCGAAGGACGGCGTCCTCGCGTGGCAGACCTGGGATCCGACGGCGTCCCGGAGCGATCCCGTCGCCGTGGACTACGTCTGGGACTCCGACTACGGCGGGATCGACTTCCCCAGCGAGGAGACGACGGTGCTGCGGATCCGAGGGCCACAGCGGAGCCTTTACTGGCGTGCGACGACGCTCGACCAGTTCACCCAGGACCGCTGGATCGAGAACCTCGCGCCGCTCCGGATCGACGTGGCGGCTGGCCCGCTCCCGGGAGGGCCGCTCGTCCCCGCGGCCGCACGCGATCCGAAGAATTTGATCCGGCAGCAGGTGGAGGTCGTCGCGCTGGCCGACGACCACCTCGTTGCGGCGACCGAGCCCGTGATTCTGGAGGCAGCCTCCCTCGGCCGCGTCTTCTTCCTCAGCGGCGGGATCGTGCGCCGGCAGGCGGCGCTCCAGCGTGGCCAGACCTATGACGTCTACAGCTACGCGCCACGGCCGAAGCCCGCCCAGCTCGCGCGCTCGGGTCCCGACTACCCCCGCGAGCTCGACCGCTTCCTCGAGATCGAGCGAACCCGGGTCGCGCCGTTCGGCACCCCCGGCCGCGCGGCGGCCGTTGCCGCGCTCTTCCGGGACGAGCGCCAGCTTGCGATCTGGCCCTACGAGGGTCTCTACCGTCAGGCGGCACGGCTCGCGGAAGGCGCGCGCGGCCCCTACGGCGCCGCGGTCGCGATCGAGGCCTGGCTGCGGACGACCGGCGGCTTCGGGTACGAGGAGCAGCCGCCACGCCCGCCGAGCGGGGTTCCCGCGCTGGCGGACTTCGTCGACCGTTCGAAGCTCGGCTACTGCCAGCAGTTCGCCGGCTCGATGGCGCTCATGCTCCGCTTCCTCGGAATCCCCGCGCGCGTTGCGGCCGGTTTCACCAGCGGTGACTACGCGAACGGGATCTGGACCGTCACGGACCACAACGCCCATACCTGGGTCGAGGTCTGGTTCCCGCGCTTCGGCTGGCTCTCGTTCGACCCGACTCCGGGCCGCGGTGAGCTCGGCGCCGACTACAGCTCCTCCTCGCCCGCGTTCAACGCCGGCGACGTCGCCGATCTCTTCGGCCGGAACGTCACGGGCGTTTCCGGAGGAGCCGACCCCGGCGGCGCAGGCGAGCTCGCCCGACTCGACGCGCTCAAGAACCGGCAGGCGGAAGGACGGCCGATCTCGGCTCCGGGTGGGACGAGCACGATCTGGGCGCTGCTCGCGCTCCTTCTCATCGGAGGCGCCGCGGTCGGGCTCGCCAAGCTCGGCTGGCGCCGCTCGCGCTATCTTCGGCGCGACCCGCGCGGGATCGCCGGGGCGGCTCGTCGCGAGCTGGTCGACTTTCTCGCCGACCAGGGGCTCGAGGTTCAGGCGAGCGCCACCGGGGAGGACTTGCACGCCCTCGTCCGCGCGGAGCTCGGCGTCGACGGGCGGCCCTTCGCGAGCGCCCTCGGGGCCGCCCGGTTCGGCCCGCCGGGTGAAGCCGCCGAGGCCGCCGCCCGCTCGCGCCGGGAACTGCGCCAGCTTCTACGTCGGGTGCGGCGCGGGCTGACGCGCGTTCAGCGCCTGCGGGGCTTCGTCGCCCTCCGGTCTCTGCGGGCGTGACGCTGCGCGCAGTCGTGATCGCGGCCGGAGTCGGCAGTCGCCTCCGGCCGCTGACAGACCTCCATCCGAAGCCGCTCCTCCCGATTGCGGGTACGCCCGTCCTCGCAGCCGTACTCCGGGAGCTCGCGGTCGCGCGCTGCCCCCACGTGACCGTCGTGACCGGGCATCTCGCCGATCAGGTGGAGGCGTTCGTCGGCGACGGCTCAGGCTGGGGGTTGAGCGTGACGACGGTGCGGCAGACCCGCCCGGACGGCTCCGCTGACGCGGTCGTGACTGCTGAGGCGGAGGCGCCCTATCTCGTGCTCGGCGCCGACACGGTCTTTGCCCCGGGCGAGCTCGCCCGCTTCGCCGAGGGCTTCACGGCCTCTGCCGCGGCTGGCGCGCTCGCCGTTCGCCGGCGGAGCGACGACGAGCCGAAGTGCAACGGGGTCGCGGTCGCCGCGGGTCTCGTCCGGACCCTTCAGGCTCCCGGCAGCGAGTGGGCGGGAGCCCCTCTCTGGGCGGTCGGGCCCGCCGTCGCGGCGATCGTCGAAACGCGGCCCGGGGCCGCACCGTACGAACTCGCGACGGCGTTCCAGCGAGCAATCGACGCCGGGGAGAGGGTGGTCGCGCTCGAGATCGGCCCGACCCGGGATCTGACCACGCCAGGCGACCTGCTCCGGGAGAACTTCCCTTATCTTGCAGGGCTGTGAGTGACGCGTACGACCTCTACCAGCAGGGACGCGGGCACCTGAAGAGCGGGATGGCGGCGCAGGCGACGGTCGCTCTCGAGAAGGCGAAGCGCCTGGAGCCGGACAAGGCGTCGATCCGGGAGGCGCTCGGGATCGCGTACTTCCGAATCCAACGGTGGAGCGAGGCCGAGGCCGAGTTCCGTGCGGTGCTCGAGCTCTCCGCGACCGACGACTATGCCCACTACGCATTGGGTCGCTCGCTGGAGAAGCAGGGAAAGGTCGCGGAGGCGAACGGGCACTACAAGCTCGCCAGCTCGATGAATCCCGACTCGGAGCGGTACGCGGATCGGATCATGGATCTCGAGCCGCCGGATGAGGAAGCCGCAGGCTCCTAGGTCATGCGTTCGCCGGTGATGCGGCGAACCTCGGCGAGCGAGGTGATGCCCGCGAGTGCGAGCCGGATCCCGTCTTGGCGCATCGTGACCATCCCGGCGGCGACTGCGGCGGCGAAGATCTCCTCGGTCGAGCGCTCGACGAGGCCCCGAAGCTCGCCGCGGATCGGCATCACTTCGAAGAGCCCGACGCGGCCTCTGTAGCCGGTCGTCGAACAGGCCTCGCACCCGGCGGCGCGGTACAGCCACGTCTTGCCGTGCTCGAACGCGGGCAGGCCGACGTCGGCGAGCTCCTCCGCGTCCGGCCAGTAGGACTCGCGGCAGTGCTCGCACAGCTTCCGGGCGAGGCGCTGCGCCACGATGCAGCTGAGCGAGGTGGCGATCAGGCCGGGGTCGACGCCCATGTCCCGGAGCCGCGCGATCGCGCTGGCCGCGTTCTGGGCGTGGAGCGAGCTGAGGACGACGTGTCCGGTCATCGCGGCCTGGAAGGCGATCTGGGCGGTTTCCTCGTCGCGAATCTCTCCGACGAGGATCACGTCAGGATCGGAACGAAGGATCGTGCGGAGCCCGCTCGCGAACGTGAGCCCGGCGCGCGGGTTGACCTCGATCTGATCTGCGCCGGCGACGAGGTACTCGACCGGATCCTCGATCGTCGTGATCTGGCGCTCGGAGTCGTTCAGGATCCCGAGCGCGGCGTGGAGCGTGGTCGACTTGCCGCTACCGGTCGGGCCGACGACGAGAACGGCGCCGAACGGCTGACCCACAGCGCGGGCGAAGGTCTCGGTTGCGGCGTCGCTCATCCCCAGGTCGCCGAGGGTCGAGGCGTGCTCGCCCGAGGCCATGATCCGAAGGGTCACTTTCTCCCCGTAGGTCGTCGGGAGGACGGCGACCCGCAGGTCGACCGAGCGCTCGCCGACGCGGACTGCGATCCGGCCGTCCTGCGGCGCGCGCTTTTCGGCGATGTCGAGCTCGGCCATCACCTTGAGGCGACTCGTGATCGCCGGCTGAAGCGACTTCGGGAGCGTGCCGAGCTCGCGCATCACTCCGTCGACCCGCACGCGGACGACGAGGCGGCGCTGCTGGGGCGTGAAGTGGAGATCGGAGGCACGGAGTTCGAGCGCGCGGCTGATCATCGAGTTGACGTGCTTGATCGCTGGCGAGATCGAGGCGGCCTCGCGCATGTCGATCACGATCGCCCCGGTCTCGTCGTCGACGCTGTCGTCCTCGATCTCGACCGTGAGCTCGTTGCCGTAGATCCGGGCGATTGCCGAGGCGATCATGTCCGGGGAGGCTGCGGCCACGCGAACCGGCATCCCGAGGGCGATTCGCAGGTCGTCCGCGACGACGACGTTCGTGGGGTCACCGACCGCGACGAGGATCGAGCCGTCGCCGAGGAACCGAACGGGGATCGCGCCGTACCGGACGGCGAGCGATTCGGGCAAGAGGCCGGCTGCACCGACGTCGACCTGCTCACGGACGAGGTCGACGAACGGCAACTCGTGCTGCTCGGCAAGGACGCGGGAAACCTGGGTGGGAGTGACGTAGCCACGGTCTACGAGGATCTCGCCGAGACGCTTCGTCGACCGGTTCTTCTCGTCGAGAGCTGCTTCGAGCTGCTCGACCGTGAGCACCCCGTCCCGGAGGAGAAGGGCGCCGACGGCGGGCCACGGTTGACGGGCTGCTTCCATTCCGGCCGGTCATCGGCCGTCAGTCGCGTTACATCAGCCGGTCGCCGGTGACCCGGCGAATCTCCTCGAGCGAGGAGACCCCCGCGCGGCACAGGCGAATGCCGTCCTCGCGCAGGGTGATCATTCCGGCCTCGACCGCCGCGGCGAAGATCTCCTCCGTCGAGGCCTCGATCAGGCGCCGGATCCGGCCCACGATCGGCATCACCTCGTAGAGCGCGACGCGGCCGTCGTAGCCCGTGCCAGAGCAGTTCGCGCAGCCGCGAGCGCGGTGGAGCGTCGTTCCTTCGAGACCCAGCGTCTCGACACCCATGTCCACGAGCTCGGCCTGCTCGGGCACGTAGGCCTCGCAGCACTGGACGCAGAGCCGGCGGGCGAGTCGCTGGGCGACGATGCAGTTGATCGACGTCGCGAGCAGCGACTGCTCGACGCCCATGTCGCGCAGTCGGGCGATCGAGCTCGCTGCGTTGTGGGTGCGCAGCGTCGTCAGGACGAGGTGCCCTGTCATCGCGGTCTGGATCGCGATCCGGGCCGTCTCCTCGTCGCGCACCTCGCCGACGAGGAGGACGTCGGGGTCGGAGCGGAGGATCGTCCGGAGGACGCGGGCGAACGAGAGGCCGGCGCGCGGGTTCACCTCGATCTGGTTGACGCCGGCGACCTGGTACTCGACCGGATCCTCGATCGTCGTCAACACCCGGTCGTGGTCGTTCAGCAGCTCGAGCGCGGCATAGAGCGTGGTCGTCTTGCCGCTGCCCGTCGGGCCGACGACGAGGACGGCGCCGTAGGGCTGCTTGATCGCGCGGGCGAAGATCGCCTCTGCCTCGGGGCTCATCCCGAGTTCGGCGAGGCCGAGCCGGCCGGAGGCGCGGTGGAGGATCCGGAGCACGATCTGCTCCCCGTAGGTCGTGGGGAGGACTGCGATCCGGAGGTCGATCGGCGCGCCCCCGTAGCGGATCGAGATCCGGCCGTCCTGGGGCGAGCGGCGATCGGCGATGTCGAGCTCGCCCATGATCTTGAGCCGGCTCGTGACCGCGGGGACGAGCGCCTTCGGGACCTGCGCGAACTCGCGCATGACGCCGTCGATCCGGGCGCGGACGAGCATCCGGTCCTGCTGTGGCTCGAAGTGGACATCTGAGGCGCCATCCTCGATCGCCCGGGCGATCAGCTGGTTCGCGAGCTTGATCGCGGGGGCCCCGGTGGCGCTGCCGTCGCGGAGGTCGTCGATGACACCGAGATCGAGCGGAGCGTCGTCCTCCGTGGTCGCCTCGACGAGGATCGAGGCGCGGTAGGCGCGGTCGGTCGCCCGGTGTAGGTCGGCGGCGGTGACGACGACGAGCTCGATGTGGAGCCCGAGCACGAGGCGGAGGTCGTCGGAGGCGAGCACGTTCGTCGGATCGGCGACCGCGACCTGGACGACGTCGTCGGCGACGAAGCGGACCGGCAGGGCTTCCAGACGGCGGGCGAGCTTCTCCGGGAGGAGGCCTACGGCGGCGAGATCGAGGTAGGCGAGCGCGTGCTGCTCGGCGAGCGTCCGGGCGAGCATGCTTCCCGAGACGAGGCCGCGCTCCACGACGATCTCACCGAGCCGCTCGCCGTTCGCCTCCTTCTCCGCGCGCGCCCACTCGAGCTGTTCGACGGAGAGGATCCCGTCCCGAAGGAGGAGCGAGCCGAGTTGCGGGCGGCTCTCGTTCGCAAGCAGCTCTGCGGGCAGCGGCGGTGGATTGGAGGCGGCTTCCACAAATCCGTCTATCGGTCATAGTCGCAAGTGGCATGAGAGTCGTTTTGCAGCGCGTTTCCCGCGCATCCGTGCGGGTCGAGGGCGTTGTCCGAGGTGCAGTCGACGCCGGTCTGGTCGTCCTGATCGGGATCGAGGCCGGTGACGACGCGGCCGGGGTCGACCGACTCGCGGCCAAGGTCGCCCGACTGCGGATCTTCGCGACCGACGGTGGGCGTCTCGACCGCTCTCTCCTCGACACCGGCGGCGCAGCGCTCGTCGTCAGTCAGTTCACGCTCCTCGCGGACACGCGGAAGGGGAACCGGCCGAGCTTCACGGCGGCCGCTCCACCCGAGCAGGCGGAGCCGCTCGTCGAGCGCTTCTGCACCGCGCTCCGCGGCCTCGGGATTCCGGTCGAGACGGGCGTCTTCGGGGCCAGCATGGAGGTCGAGCTCGTGAACGACGGGCCTGTCACGATCGTTCTCTGAGGCGAGTCGCTTGCTACACTTCTCGCACCATTTTTCTGCTGGACGAAATGGGCGCGCGGCGCCCATTTTTTGTGAGGAGATACCGCTGATGGGGCCGACGCACGAAAAGGAGAGGACGCTGCAGACGCAGATCGGAAGAGAGGTTGAGACGGCCCTGCCCGGTCTCGAGGTGCTCGCGGTCGAGCTGAACGCGCCCGACCGCTTCACGGTCTTCGTCGACCATCCGGAAGGCGTCGATCACGCTCTCTGTGTCCGCGTCACCGACGTCCTTCGCCCGCTCCTGCAGGAGTACGCGATCGACGTCTCCTCGCCCGGGATCGAGCGTCCGCTTCGCACCCAGGCGCACTTTCGGAGCGCCGTCGGGCGCACCGTCAGCCTGCGGACCGAGGATCGGAAGCGGAAGGTGCAGGGCGAGGTCCTCACCGCAGGTGAGCGCACGGTCACTGTCCGCGCCGGCGAGGAGTCCCTGGAGATTCCGTACGAGGAGATCGTGCGCGGCAACCTGGTTTACACCGACGTCGAGAAATAGAGAGTAGGACGACATGTCTCAGGAAATCCTGGAAGCAGTCCGCACGATCGAGCGCGAGAAGGGCATCGAGAGCGACACGCTCGTCAATGCCCTCGAGGACGCGCTCCTCGCCGCATACAAGAAGACCCCCGGGTCGACCCGCCACGCCGTCGTCGAGCTCGACGACGAGGGCGAGTTCCGCGTCTTCTCGATCGAGATCCCCGTCGACCTCGAGACCCGTCTGCTCGAAGAGGCGATGGAGGCGAAGCTCGACGAGCTCGAGGCGCTCGAGGTCGAGACCGGTGAGAAGCAGCACACGCTGATCGACGAGGACGACCTGGACCTCGACTGGTCGCAGGTTCCCGAGGAGCAGATCGTGCGCGCCGACGTCACCCCCGACAACTTCGGTCGCATCGCCGCGCAGACCGCCAAGCAGGTCATCCAGCAGCGGATCCGCGAGGCCGAGCGGGCGATGATGTACGAGGAGTACGTCGATCGCCAAGGCGAGGTCGTGACCGGGATCGTCCAGCAGGCCGGCGACCGCAACAACGTGCTCGTCGACCTCGGCAAGGTCGAGGCGCTCCTGCCACGCTCGGAGCAGGTCGACGGGGAGCGCTACGAGCAGGGCTCCCGGATCAAGGCCGTGATCACCGAGGTCCGCTCCGGTACGAAGGGCCCGCAGGTGATCCTCTCGCGTCGTGACCCGGAGCTGATCAAGACCCTCTTCGAGCTCGAAGTGCCCGAGATCGCCGACGGCCTCGTCGAGATCCGCGGCGTCGCCCGCGAGCCCGGCTACCGGACGAAGATCGCCGTCGAGTCGCACGCCCAGGGCGTCGACCCGGTGGGCGCGTGCGTCGGCCCCCGTGGCTCGCGCGTCCGGATGGTCGTCTCCGAGCTCCGCGGCGAGAAGATCGACATCATCCCGTGGAACAACGAGCCCGCCCGCTT
>DATLXM010000106.1:0-1558 GCA_035575835.1 Gaiellaceae bacterium | reverse complement strand
CGCGGGCTCGTACGGGAAACGGCTCGTCGCGCTTGACGCGGCCACCGGCGACACCGTCTGGAGCTTCCGCGCCAACGGCGAGATCTCCGGCTCGCCCACGATCATCGACGGCGTCGTCTACTTCGCGACGCTCGAGGAGCGCACCTACGCCCTGGACGCGCGGAACGGCAAGGAGCTCTGGACCTACGAGGACGGGAAGTACACCCCCGTCGTCGCCGACCGCGAGCGGCTCTACCTCGTCGGGCTCGCACGGGTCTACGGAATGGTCGAACGGACGAGATAGAGTCGCCCGCGTGAGTCAGCCCGCGCCATCCACCGACTGGGACGCCGAGCAGGAGGTCGACCTCCGCTCGGCCTGGAACCGGATTGCCGCCCGTTGGTGGCTGCCCGCACTCGGAATCGTCCTCGGGCTCGTGCTCGGCTACGCGCTCACGCTCGGCGGCGGGACGTTCTCCGAGGGGAACGCGCTCGTCTACGTCGGCCAGCCGCTCACGCCCGGCGGAACCCCGATCCAGAACATCGCCACCTCGCCCAACCAGGTCGGCGAGATCGTCCGCTCGGAGGCGGCGCTCAAGGACGCCTCGAAGCAGAGCGGGATCCGCGTGGGCAAGCTGCGCGGCCGCGTCACGACCCAGGCGGTCTCCTCCGGTGTCCCGACCCGCGCCGCGGCGACGCTCCTCGTGCAGATCACCGTGCAGGGCGACAGCCCGCCGGGCCGGATCGCCCGGGCGGCGAACGCGCTCGCCGCACACGTCGTCGGACGTGTCTCCGACTACCCCGACCTGAAGATCAGGAGCTTCAGACTGCGGCTCGAGGGGATCAACGCGCGGCTCGAATCCGTCGCGGGGCGGATCGAGGCTCTCGATGACGCGAGAACGAAATCGCAGGGCCTCAGCCCGCTCGAGCGGCTCGAGCTGATCAGCCTCGCCGACAACGCGGAGCAGCGGCGGGGTCAGCTGCTCGACCAGCAGACCTCGGCGCAGCAGTTCCTGTCACTTGCCGAGCAGGTCGAGAAGGCGCGGGTGATCGAGCCTGCGGTCGCCGTCGGCACCACCGCGCGCAGCGGTCGCAACGCCGCGCTCGTCGGCGGTCTGATCGGACTGCTGCTCGGTGCCGCAGCCGCGCTGATGGCCGACGGATTCCTGGCTCGCAGGAACCGCACGGCCGCCGTCTAAGTGCTTCGATGGTCGACGGCAAGCGGATAGCCGTAGTCGTCCCGGCCTTCCAGGAGGAGCAGCTCGTCGCCGAGACGCTGCGCGGGATCCCGGACGTCGTCGACCGGATCTACGTCGTCGACGACGCCTCGACCGACGCGACCGCCGAGCGGGCCCGCGCAGTCGGCGACCCGCGCGTCGAGGTGATCGTGCACCAGCGCAACGAGGGCGTCGGCGCCGCGATCGTCACGGGCTACCGCGCCGCGATCGCGGAGGAGATCGGGGTCACGGTGGTGATGGCCGCCGACAACCAGATGGATCCGGATGAGCTCGTCGGCCTCGTCGAGCCCGTCGCCCGCGGCGAGGTCGACTACGCCAAGGCGAACCGGCTCGTCTCGGGTGAG
>DATLXM010000105.1:0-5302 GCA_035575835.1 Gaiellaceae bacterium | reverse complement strand
CGGCGCCGCTCGATCCCGCGGCGCCTCCGGTCGCGAGCGCCGAGGGGACGTGGCGGCTGGACGTCGCCGCGACCGACGACCAGGGACGGGCGTCCACCGCCCGCCAGACCTTCTCCGTGAACAACACGCTCGGTGCGGTACGCCTTTCGAGCGCCCGCGTCGCCATACGCCTTCGCGGCGGCGGCCGGATCCAGGCCGGCGTCGACGTCACTCGGGCAGCGCGGGTCACCGCCTCCGTCGAGACCTCCTCCGGTGTCCGGATCGCGACGATCGCCGCGAAGAGCGTCGCGCGCGGCCGGTATTCCGTTGCCTGGAACGGCACCACACGCGGTGGGCGCTCGCTCGTCTACGGCGGCCTCTATGCGATTCGGTTCAGCGCGGTCAACGAGCTCGGCACCGTCGAGCTCGTGAGCAAGCCATTCCGTGTGATCCGCGCCGCCCCGCTTCCGAAGAAGAAGGCACCGAAGATCATCGAGTTCACCAAGCCCTAGCGGCGGTACCATCCCGCCGGTGCCGGTCGCCTCGATTCTCTCAGAGCTCACCGATCTGCTGACCACGCTGATCGGCGACTATGGCCTCTACGCCGTCTTCCTGCTGATGCTGATCGACGCCGTCCTGCCCGCTGCGAGCGAGGCGGTGATGGTCTATGCGGGCGCGGTCGCCGCCGGAGCTTTCGCGGGCCAGGACGTCGTGCTCTTCGGTGAGAAGCTGGAGGCCGGATTCCCCGCCTATCTGGCGATGGCGCTCGCCGGCACGATCGGCTACACGATCGGGTCGGTCGGCGGCTGGGGAATCGGCGCCCGCGCCGGGCGGCCCTACCTCGAACGGCACGGGCGCTGGCTGCACCTGAACGCCGAGAAGCTCGACCGCGCCGAACGCTGGTTCGACCGCTGGGAGGACTGGGGGGTCTTCCTCGGCCGGGTCACCCCGGTCGTGCGCTCGTTTGTCTCGATTCCGGCCGGTGTCTTCCGCGCCCCACTCGGTCGCTACACCCTCCTCACCCTGCTCGGCTCGGCTCTCTGGGCGTTCGCCTTCGCCGGGGTCGGCTGGGCGCTCGGCTCGCGCTGGGAGGAGTTCCATCACGCATTCCGCTATGTCGACTACGCGGTTGCCGCTCTCGTCGTCGCAGGGATCGCCGTTCTCGCCTGGAAATGGCGGTCGAGGCGTCGAAGAGAGGCGCCCGAAGCTCGCTAGACTGGGGCCCTTCGTGATCGATCTCGTCGACGTCAAGGCGCAGTACGCGCCCCTCATGCCCGAATTTCGCGCCGCGTTCGATCGCGTTCTCGAGTCGGGCCGATTCATCTTCGGGCCCGAGGTCGAGGGCTTCGAGCGTGAGGCAGCCGACTACCTGGGCGTGCCGCACGCAATCGGGGTCGCGAACGGCACCGACGCGCTCGTCCTCGCGCTCGAGGCGATGGGGATCGGGCCGCGCGGGGGAGGGAGAACGAGCGACGAGGTGATCTGCCCGTCCTTCACGTTCTACGCGACCGCCGAGGCGATCGCCCGGGCCGGCGCGACTCCGGTGTTTGCCGACATCGACCCGGTCACCCTCAACCTCGATCCCGAGGACGTAGCCCGGCGGATCACGAAGCAGACGAAGGCGATCATGCCCGTCCATCTTTTCGGTCGCCCCGCGCCGCTCGCCGACCTCGCCGCCCTCGGGCTGCCGTTGATCGAGGACGCGGCTCAGGCCTTCGGCGCTGCCGGGACGGCCACCACCGGTGTCTGCTCCACCTTCAGCTTCTTCCCGACGAAGAACCTCTTCGCGCTCGGAGACGGCGGCCTCGTCGCCTGCACGGATTCCGAGGTGGCCGAGCGCCTGCGGATGCTTCGCTTCCACGGCTCGCGCGACAAGCAGACCTTCGAGCTGATCGGGACCAACTCGCGGCTCGACGCGCTGCAGGCGGCGATGCTCCGGATCTCGCTTCCGCACCTCGACGGCTGGAACACCTCGCGGCGCGAGGGGGCCGCCCGCTACGCCGAGCTCGGCCTCGGGGACGCAGCGGAGCTGCCGGTCGACGAGGCCGGCCACGTCTACCACATGTACGTCGTCCGCTCGCCCGATCGCGTCCGGATCGGCGCCGCGCTCAAGGAGCGCGAGATCGCGTCGGCGTCGTACTACGTGACGCCACTCCATCTCCAACCGGCGATGCGCTACCTCGGCTACGGCCCGGGCTCCCTGCCCGAGACCGAGAAGGCCTCGGCCGAGAATCTGGCGCTGCCTCTCTGGGGCGGGATCACGGCGGACGTGCAGGAGCGTGTGGTCGAGACCGTGCTCGACGCGGTCGGCGCCGCCACGGCCCGGTGAGATTCCCGATCACGCGACATCGGCTGCCGCAACTCGCGGCCGATCTCGCGATCGTCGTCGCCGCCTGGTTCCTCGCCTTCCAGCTCCGCTTCGACCCGTCGGTGCCGGTCTACTACGACCGCTTCCTCGACGTCGAGATCTTCGCGCTCCTGATCGCGATCAAGCTCGCCGCCTTCTCGCTCTTCGGCTTCTACAACCGCTGGTGGCGCTACGTCTCGACCCGGGACATGTGGGGCGCGTTCAGAGGGGTCACCGCCGCCTCGCTCGTCGCGTTCCTCGTCTTCAGCTTCTTCGATCTCCACGTGGTCGCCGTCCCGCGGGTCGTCTGGGTGCTCGACTGGCTCATCTGCCTCGCGTTCGTCGCCGCCTCGCGGATGCTCGCGCGGACGATCATCGAACGGCCGCAAGCGTCGTCGCTCGTCGCGCGAGGGAAGGAAGTGATCGTGGTCGGGGCCGGCGACGCCGCCCAGCTGATGGTCAAGGAGATGCTGCGCACTCCCGCGATGGGCTACACCCCGATCGGGCTGATCGACGACGACCGGCGCAAGAAGAACCTGCGCGTGCACGGGATCCGCGTTCTCGGAACGACCGACGAGCTTCTGCACATCCTGCGCGACCGTCGACCGGACGAGCTCCTGATTGCGATTCCGTCCGCCTCCGGTGAGGTGCGCCAGCGGATCGTCGACATCGCGCAAGCCGAGAGCGTCTCCGTCAAGACGCTCCCGGGCCTCTACGAGCTGATTGCCGGCGATCTCGACCTCGCCACCCAGATCCGACCGGTCCAGGTCGAGGACCTCCTGGGGCGCGAGCCCGTCGAGGTCGATGTCGCTGCGATCTCCTCCTATCTCGCCGGCAAGACCGTGATGGTCACGGGCGCCGGCGGCTCGATCGGCTCCGAGCTCTGCCGCCAGATAGCCCGCGCCGAGCCGCAGCGGATCGTGATGGTCGAGCAGGCCGAGAGCGCCCTCCACGACATCGAGCGGGAACTCGTGGACGAGCGCGGCTTCTCGGCCGGGGTGCCAGTCCTCGCCGACGTGCGCAATCGCACCCGGATGAGCCAGGTCTTCGAGCGCTACAAGCCGCACGTCGTTTTCCACGCCGCCGCGTACAAGCACGTGCCGCTGATGGAGGCGAATCCACTCGAGTCGGTGCGCAACAACGTTCTCGGCACGCGCGTGGTCGCGGACGCAGCCGTTGCGCACGGCGCCGAGCGCTTCCTCCTGATCTCGACCGACAAGGCGCTCAACCCGAACAGCGTCTACGGGCAGTCGAAGACGCTCTGCGAGTGGATCGTCGGCGCCCACGGCGAGCGCGACGACGTTCCGACCCGGTTCGTCGCTGTTCGCTTCGGCAACGTCCTCAACTCGGCCGGCTCCGTGATTCCGCGCTTCAGGCGGCAGATCGAGCGCGGCGGCCCTGTCACGGTCACCGACCCGGAGATGACGCGGTTCTTCATGACGATTCCCGAGGCGGTCGCGCTCGTCGTCCAGGCGGGCTCGATCGGCGGCCGCGGCCGGATCTTCGTGCTCGAGATGGGCGAGCCGGTCCGGATCCTCGACCTCGCGCGCAACATGATCCGGCTCTCCGGCAAGGAGCCCGACCGCGACATCCAGATCACGTTCATCGGGTCGCGTCCTGGCGAGAAGATCCACGAGGAGCTCTTCGCCGAGGGGGAAACCTGGCAGCCGACCGCGCATCCGAAGATCGTCGCGCTGGACGTCTCCCCGGTCGATCGGTCGTGGCTCGAGGGCGAGCTCGACACGCTCGAGCAACTCGTCGACGAGGGGGACACGCTCGAGCTCGTCGGCCGGCTCTCCGCGATCGTGCGCGCGCCGCAGCGGGTGGAGGCGGGCACCGCAGCCGCGACGCCCGCCCCACGCGAGTCCGCTTGAACTATGTCCCGGGGACCTTGATCAGCAGCAGCTGACCGGCTTCCCTCTTGTAGGTGATCCCGTCCCGCTTCTCCTGTTGGACGAGCACGGAGTGCGCCTGGACGTTCGTGTAGAACCAGCCCTTCCCGAAGACGGCCGAGGCGTCGACGATCCCCGAGCCCTCCCAGTTGCCCTTCGCCGTCGTCTGGTCGAGCGCCGCCTGGTTGGCAGTCGCGACGACGTCGAGCTTCCCGGTCTTCAGGTCGTAGCGCCAGGTGCGCGCGTTCGTCCCGTTCGGGTCGCTTGCGGCGTACTGGTTCTGCGAGCCCGGATCCTCCTGGAAGAGGAGGGCCTGCTTGGTCGTCTCGACGTTGTCCGGGTTGTGGATCAGCGAGATGTCGCCGGCGCTTCCCGCGCCCTTCGAGTCCCCGTCGATCAGGATCGAGAGGCTGGTGACGCGGAGCATGTTCTTCTTGTCGAGCACCATCTTGAAGATCCGGCCGTTCGGATACGGGCCCTTGGTGCCGCTCGGCCCGCGCCGCAGCCGCGTCGTCGTCGCGTCCGGCAGGGCCCGCGGCTCGCCCGTGTCGGCGAAGTAGACGACGTTCGGCGTGTTCCGGTCGTAGGCGATGTCCTCGACCCGGATGAACTGGAAGATCCCGTTGTCGTTCGACCACTTCTCGAGCCCGTCCTGCTCCCCGAGCGCGATCGCGACAGGGACCCGGACGAACGTGCCAGAGACGCTCTTCGAGCCACTCAGGTCGCCGTAGTCGTTGACCGTCGGATCGTCCGACTTGAAGCCGTAGAGCGCGCCGGAGTCGTTCATCACGCCCGTGGCTCCATGGGTGAGATACATGTACATCTGCGATGCCGGAGCGCTGAACGTGTCGTCTCCGGAGAGGATCACCGACACCTTGTAGCCCGGGATCGCGACCGCATTCTCGTGGTTGTGCCGCCCCATGCTGTAGACGGCTTTGTAGGTGTTGTTCCTGACGTCGTAGGCGACGACGACGCCCGCCTGCTCGGAACCCGGGCGAGCCGGGAAGGCGCTGCCGGTGCGGTTGACCCGGTCTGTCGCCTCCTCGCTCGTGAGCACGATCGGGCGTCCGAAACCGTGCTCCTT
>DATLXM010000104.1:0-3450 GCA_035575835.1 Gaiellaceae bacterium | reverse complement strand
CCGTCGATAGCTCCACCACTGCGGCAACGACCCCGGCCTGCGGCGGCCGGAGAGGCGAAGGAGAGACATGCATCAACTCGCGACCGGAAGCGGCCCGCTTGGGCTGGTCGGCTCGGAACCACCGCTGAGCCCGGAGACGATCGGACGAGCGCCTTCAGGATTCGATGCGGCTGTCCCACTGCGTTCGCTGGAAGAGCTAGTCGGCCTCACCGCCCCATGCGAGACGGAGGCTCCTCCGAAGGATGAGCTCCCCCCGGCGGCGATGCACGTCGCAGACCGGCGCCGGGTCGTCGTCCGACTGCTGGGCGGCGACGACGTCGAGCTCGGGATCTTCGACGGTCCCGATGCGGCGGTCGCCCGGGCGAAGGAGCTCGTTGTCACTCTCGGCGCGGCCGAGGAGTCCGGCGAATGGCCCGAGGTCGAGGGACGCTTCCTCCGCCCCGGCTCGATCGTCTCTGTCGACGTCCTCGTCTCGGACGACTAACGACGCCAGTCCGGGTCGGTCCCGGACGTGAGCCTGCGAAGCCCGGAGCCGTCGGCGGCAACGACGAAGACGGTTCCGGGAAGCGCGGTGAACGCGATCTGCCTCCCGTCCCGGGAGAAGCGCGGCGTGAAGTCGTCGCCCGGCTTGCGCGTCAGCCGGCGCTGACCCGAGCCGTCGTGGTTCATCACGTAGATCTCACCCTGCCTGTCGCGGTTCGAGGTGAAGACGATCCGCTTCCCGTCCGGTGAGAAGTCGGGCATCCCGTCGTCTCCGAGGACGCCGTCGTCGCCCTTGGTGAAGGTCAGCCTGCGAAGGCCGCCGCCGTCGATGGCGCGGACGGAGAAGAGCTCCGCGTTGAAGGCCGAGATGCGGCTCGACGAGAAGACGATCCGATCTCCGTGCCAGGCGGGCGAGTAGTGCTCGTGCCAGGACTGTGCCTTCCCGAAGAGCTCGCGCTGGTTCGCACCCGACGCGTTCATGGTCCAGATCGTGGCCCGGTGACTCCAGGCGAGCCGTGTTCCGTCGCTCGACCAGGCGGGGCCGAGGTCCGGCCCGGGGCGGGTCGTCAGGCGTCGGACTCCGGTTCCGTCCGCCCGCGCGACGTAGATCTCCTCGTCACCCGAGCGGCGCGAGACGAAGGCGATCCACTGCCCGTCGCGAGACCACGAGGGCGAGTAGCCGCTCCGGATCAGGCGACGGGCTCCGGTTCCGTCGGCCGCGATCGTGTGGATGTCGCCCCCGCGTGCGAACGCGAGCGTCGTCGGGGTCGCCATGGAGCCGCCCGGGGCGGGCGCGAACAGCGCGACCCCGACGATCGCTGCGAGGGGGAGACGCCACATGTCTCGACGGTAGCTCGCGACCCCCTCGGCCCCGCGGACGATTTGCGCTCATCCGCTAGGACGATTCGGGCACGCGCTCGTGCGCAACGATCCAGATCGGGCCGTCGGCGCATTCGACCCTGCTCGCCCCGTCGCCGGGGTCGCGCAGGCTCGTCCGGAGGATCCGCACCTGCTCGCCGTCGAGCTCCGCGAGCGGCGCCACGATCGAGGACATCCCGAGGGTCAGGTTCCACGCGCGCACCTGGTCGTGCACCTGCTTCCGCGGCCGCTCCCAGTCGACCCGCACGTACTCGTCGTCCTCGAAGTGGCCCGCCCAGCTCACGCCCTCGTCCGGTTGAGGATCGCCCGGCTCGCCCGCCGCGACCCGTTCGAGCACACGGGGCAGAAGTGCGAAGGCGGCGGCTCCGAGCTTCGGGCCGATCTCGGTGATCTCGAAGTCGTCGTCGTCGATCGGGATCGACGTCTGCGCGAGGATCCCGCCGGTGTCGAAGTCGGCGTCCATCCGGTGCCAGGTGACGCCGAAGACGCCGTCACCCTCCCGGAGCGCCCAGGCGAGCGGGATCGGGCCCCGATGGCGGGGAAGCAGAGCCGGGTGGAGGTTGATCGAGCCGAGCCGGGCGACGCCGAGCGCTTCCTGCGGCAGCTTCCAGGGGAACCCCCAGCAGATCGTCAGATCGGGCGCGGCGGTGCGAAGGAGCGGCGCGACCCGCCACTTGTCCGCGGCGAAGAGGATGTCGAGGCCCTCCGGAACCGACGTGTCCCCGAGCACCAGGTCCGGGGGTCTGTCCCTCGCGGCTCGCGCGGTCACGACCGCGACCGGCTCGTGGCCGAGCTCCCGCAGCACCGGGACGAGCCGCTGGATCACCGGCGGAACCATCGAGATCACCGCTATTCGCCAGCTCTCCGCCACCGGTCGAGGCTATCCCGGTTTCAGGGCGGTGGAAAGAGGCGAGACGAGACCCATGGACGATCGCGAAGCCGGCACCTACTCGACTCCTCCTGAGGCGGCGCCGCCCGCTCAGGAGGCGCGCGACGCCAAGCACGACATGGGACGCGGCCTGCCGGTGCTCTTCGGCGCCGTCTTCCTCGCGTTCGTCGTCGTCGCGCTGATCGTCTTTCTCATCCGCTGAGCGTCAGTCCGCGCGCTCAACCTCCCGCTGGCGCTCGCCGGCGTCGGCCATCAGCATCCAGCCGCTCTCGAGATCGGTCCAGCCGGTCATCTCAGTCGACGTCGGGCAGGGCGTCGTACTGCTCCCAGGGCTGCACACGCCCTGGGTAGGCGATCCGCTCGAAGGGCCACTCGCTCTCGACCCACGCGCGCGCGGCGACCCCGATCTGCTCCTCGAGGCCGGCCTCGGAGGGGATTCCCCACCAGAAGACCTCGGCGTCGAATCCCTGCTTGGTCGGCGGGTCGACATAGACGCAGCCGAGGAGCCGCGACTCGTCCAGAGACATGACGGCGAAGTTGAACGACTCCTTCAACTCAGCCTCCTTCTGGTGCCAGGCGAGGTCGATCATGTCCCCCTCCAGGGTCAGGTCGGCCGGAGGCCAGCCCCAGACCTCGCCGAAGAGCGACCAGAGGTGCTCGCGGTGGGACATCACGGCGCTGTAGTCCTTGACCGTGTCGTGGATCGTGATCGGCCGCAGGCGAAAGCGCTCGTGCTCGAGGCCGGACGGAAGCTCGGTGCCGTGGGGGATGAAGCTCTTGCTCATGCCGGCGAGCCTAGTCGGCGCCGGCTCGCTCCCGGGAACGATCCGGAGTCTTTCCCAAGGACGATTCCGCGCCGATGCACGCGCAGATCACGCTTCGGAGGGATGCCAGCGACCCTTGTCCTCGAGCAAGATCGGTGCGGAGCTGGCGTCGCTCCTCCGTTGCCCCCTGGGAGAAGGAGCCGCCGCCATGCACGCCCTCGCAGAGCCGCCCGTCAGCCCCACGCCCGCCGGCCAGCCCTCCACGCCGCCCGGCCACGACCAACGCCGCGTCGTGATCCGCCTCCGCGACGGGGACACGATCCAGGTCGGCGCCACGACGCGGGAAGGCGCGGTCGCCCTCGCCCGCGAGACGATCGCGAGCCTCGACGTCCCGGAAGGCGAATGGCCGTTCATCCGTGACCGCTTCATCCGCCC
>DATLXM010000103.1:0-12657 GCA_035575835.1 Gaiellaceae bacterium | reverse complement strand
CGGTTCGACCCACTCGACTGGGGGCTCGGCTTCGAGCTCAAGTCCGGCAAGCCCGGACACTGGAGCGGCACCAGGACCTCGCCGCGCACCTACGGCCACTTCGGCGGCGCGGGCACGTTTCTCTGGGTCGATCCCGAGCGACGCGTCGCGCTCGTCTGTCTCACCGACCGCGAGTTCGACGACTGGGCGCTCGAGGCGTGGCCCGCGTTCTCGGACGCGGTGCTAGACGAAGTCGAGTAGAACCCGGTTCAGCCCCTCGGGCCGCTCGAGGCCGGGCAGGTGCCCGGCGCCCTCGACGACCTCCCTGCGCGCACCGGGGATCCCGGCCGTGAGGAGGTCGGCGATCGCGAGGATGTCCGGCACGTCATCCGAGCCGACGACGACAAGCGTGGGCGCGACCACCTCGTCCAGCCGCTCGGATGCCGGTGGCTCCAGCCAGGCCGCGCTCACCTCATCCTCGACCGGGATCTGGAGCTCGTAGGAGCGCAGCGTCATCGCCTCGGTGAGCGCGCGAACCTCGGCGCTCGCATCGGCGCCCAGCCACATCCGCGCCTGCGCGGCGGCGGCCTCGGCCAGGTCGCCACGCTCGATCGCCTCCTCTTCCTCCGCGAAGCCCGCCCGCGCCGCCTCCGACCAAACCCACGAGCCGTGCGCGGCTCCGACGAGCACGAGCTTCTCGACGAGCTCCGGCCGGGCGACCGCGAGCTCCAGTGCGATCCGGCCCCCGAACGAGCAGCCCACGACCACCGACGGAGTGGGCGCGAACGAGGCCGCATAGCCCACGTAGTCCACGACTCCGGGCTCGAGGGGTGTCTCGCCGAAGCCGGGCAGGTCAGGGGCACTCACACGATGGCCCGCCGTCTCGAGCGCGGCGATTTGGAGCGCCCACATCCGGCTGTCCGCGATCCCCGCGTGCAGGAGCAGAACGTCACTCATCGGCGGCGAACAACGAGCGCAGGTGCTCGTCGAAGGTCTCCTTGTCGCAGCTCGCGACGACCGCGGGCGTGACGGCGCGCACCGAAGCCGTCCGGGGCACGTTCATCGCGAGCGCGACCTCGCCGAAGAAGTCGCCGGGCCGGAGGATCCGCCGGTCGCCGAGACCCTCCTGGGTCACGTTCAGCATCCCGGAGAGGACGACGTAGAAACGCTCGCCCTCCTCGCCCTGACGGACGATCGCCGCGCCTGCTGGCACCTCCTCGCGTTCCATCCGCCCCGCGAGCCGGTTAAGTTGCTCGCCGGGAAGGCCTGCGAGAAGGCCGATCCTGCTCAGCTCGTGGACGGTCGCCGGGACGTGCCTCGGCACCTAGTCCTCGTCGTCCTCGTCCGCGGCCGGCGACTCCGGGTCGGCCACGTTCGACCCGCGCATCTCCTCTTCGTCCTGGATGCGATCAGGGCCTTGCTCCTGCTCTTCCTCGGTGGGGCGTGGGCTCTCGGTCATGACGTCCTCTCAGTATGGTCGCGCCGTGGGAGTCCTCGACGGTTGGCTCTACTGTCCCCGCTGCGGCGCGGCGCTAACGTCGCTGCCCGACACCGTCCCGGCGCGCTGCCCGAACGGGCACGAGTTCTGGGCGAACCCGGTTCCGGGGTCGCAGGCGGTGGTCGAGCGCGACGGGCGCGTGCTCCTGGGCCGGCGCGCCTTCGATCCGGCGCAGGGGCTCTGGGATCTCCCCGGAGGCTTTCTCGAGGAGCACGAGCACCCGCTCGACGCGCTCCACCGCGAGCTCGCCGAGGAAACCGGCCTCGTGATCGAGCCGACGGAGTTCCTCGGTGTCTGGATGCAGCCCTACGCGGGCCGGAACGTCCTCTGTCTGACCTGGCTCGCCCGGCCCTCGGGGGGAGTGGAGCGGGCGGGCGACGATCTCACCGAGCTGCGCTGGTTCGGCCCGGACGAGCTACCCGGAAGCGACGAGCTCGCTTTCGAGACCTTCGTCGAGATCCTCGCCCTCTGGCGCGGCCGGCAGGAGCACACGTAGCGCCCCCGGGTCGATCCGGAACTCGACCGGGGAGACGAGCCGCGCAGGCTCGCCGTCGATCGCGGCTCGGATCGACGCCGTCGGGGTCTCGATGGTCAGCTCCGTGCAGCTCCGCTCGTCCCACGTGACCCGGCGGAAGCCGTGCGGCACGTAGAGGTGGAGGCGGCCGTCGTCCATCGATTCGCGCTCCCCGATCGAGAAGAGGTCGAGGCTGTAGGCGTTGCAGGCGACGAGGAGGACGCGGGCGGCGACGAGGTCGCCGTCGACCACGAACTGCTCCTTGCCGCGATGCTCCCGCGCGGCAAGCACGATCGCCCGCAGGCGCGCCAGCGCGTCGCGACGGCGCCGGTGTCGCTCGCGCCGGTGGACGAGGAGGGCGTAGACCCCGAGTGAGACGTTGTTCAGGAAGAGCCTGTCCCCCACCCGACCGACATCGACGCGCTTCTCGACGCCGTCGAAGGCGGCCAGGGCGCCGATCGGGTCGTCCCGGTCGACCCCGATGTCCCGGGCGAAGTGGTTCCGCGTCCCGAACGGGATGCAGACGAAGGGGAGGTCGCGCTCGATCGCGACCTCGGCGACCGCCCCGAGAGAGCCGTCGCCGCCCGCCATCCCGATCGCGTCCGCGTCCGCGTCGCGTGCGAGCGCCTGCAGATCCTCACCCTTTTCGAGAAAATGGACCACGCCGCGACCCTGCGCCGCCTCGCGGAGCTCTTCGGCACTCGGGGACGCTGTCCCGGAGCGCGGGTTCACGATCAGGAATGTCTTCATTTGGCGATGAGGCTCGGCGATCCGAAAGATGGGCCGTTCGGCCCATGTACCCAAGAGGGGCCGATGACGATCATCTCGCTATGGATCGCGGTCTCCACACCATCGCAGACGATCTCTCCGAGACGTGGATCGAGGACTGGGCAGGCGTCGGGCTCCGTGAGCTCGAGGCGCTCCTCGCCAAGCACGCAGCCTTCCTCGATTTCGTCGCCGGCGCCGACCGCGACGCGTAGCGTTTGCGGCTGACGCCGCTGCGGAACCTTCCCCCCAATCACCACGGGAGGCGAGATGAAGGCTGACTATCTGGTTCGCGGCACGCCCGGCCATCCGGTGCACCCACCGCTGACCGACGCCACGATCGGCGTCTACACGTTCGCGACGATCGCGGCCGTCCTGTCGAAGCTCGGGATCGCCGAGGAGAGCGCGGCCAAGGGCTGGGCGCTCGCGCTCGTCGTCGGCCTGATCCTCTCGGGCCCGACCTCGATCACGGGCCTGATCGACTGGCTCAAGATCTCGTCAGGCACGCCCCTCAAGCGCACCGCGACCTCGCACCTGATCGCGATGGTGAGCGCCACCGTCTTCTTCCTGATCACCGCCCTGACCGGCTACTCGGACGGGATGGACGGGATCGTCGGCTCCGGCTCGCTGATCCTCACCCTGATCGCCTTCGGCCTGCTCACACTCGGCGGCTGGCTCGGCGGCGCGATCGTCTTCACCTACGGGATGCGGGTCCTCAACCTCGTGGAGGAACCGGCGCACCGGGCGGTGTCGCCGATTCCCCCGCCGGAGGCAGAGGCCGCAGAGAAGTAGGAGCTACTCGGCGACGAGGCCCAGGGAGCGCTCGAGGGCGCCCTTGGGCTGCGCGCCGATCGCGGCCGCAGAGGGCTCGCCGTTCTTGAACAGGATCATCGTCGGGATCGAGGAGACGCCGTACTTGGCGGCGAGGCCCTGCTCCTCGTCGATGTTCACCTTCACGAGCTTGATCTCGCCCGCACGCTCTTCGGCGATCTTGTCGAGGACCGGAGCGACGGCGTGGCAGGGGCCACACCACTCGGCCCAGAAGTCGACGATCACGGGGGTCTCGCTGTTCGTGACCTCTTGCTCGAAGGTCGACTCGGTGACTGCTGTTGCCATCTCGGGAGATCCTTTCGCTGGGTAGGCGGGAAGTACCCGCGCTCACCTATTGAAAACGACAGAGCGCGGAGGTCTGTTCCCTAGACTGGACGCATGTTCGCGCCCCTCCCGGACAAGCCAGACCACCCGGCGCTCGAGCTCGAGATCCTGGAGCTCTGGGAGCGCGAGCAGACGTTCGAGCAGGTACGCGCGGCCAACCGCGGCGGCCCGGCCTGGAGCTTCTTCGACGGGCCGGTGACCGCGAACAAGAAGCTCGCCGTGCACACGGCCTGGGGGCGGACGCTGAAGGACGTCTTCCAGCGTTACAAGGCGCTCCGCGGCTTCGACCAGCGCTACCAGAACGGCTTCGACTGCCAGGGGCTCTGGATCGAGGTCGGGGTGGAGCGCTCGCTCGGGCTCAACTCGAAGCGGGAGATCGAGGAGTTCGGCCTCGCCGAGTTCGCGCGTCGTTGCCGCGAGGTCGTCGTCGACTACTCCGAGGAGCTGACCCGAGGCTCGAAGCGGCTGGGCCAGTGGATGGACTGGGGCAACGACTACTTCACTTTCAGCGACACGAACATCGAGTACATCTGGCGCTTCCTCAAGGTCGTGCACGAGCGCGAGTGGCTCTTCACGGGCCACCGCTCGACCGAGTGGTGCCCACGTTGCGGAACCTCGATCTCGGCGCACGAGCTGCACGGGAGCTATATCGAGAAGACCGACCCGTCCCTCTTCGTTCGCTTCCCGCTGCTCGAACGGGCGGGAGAGTCGATCGTGATCTGGACGACGACGCCGTGGACGCTGCCGGCGAACGTCGCCGCGGCGGTCAAGCCCGATGCCGAGTACGGCCTTCGTGAGAACGGGGAGTGGGTTGCGACGGGCCGGTACCCCGACGAAGAGTTCACCCGCACCGTGCGAGGCGAAGAGCTCGTGGGCCTGCGTTACACCGGGCCATTCGACACGCTCGAGCCCGGTGCGGGCGTCGAGCATCGCGTGATCGGATGGGAGGAGGTCTCACTCGAGGAGGGCAGCGGGATCGTGCACATCGCGCCCGGGTGCGGTTCCGAGGACTTCGAGCTCTCGAAGGTCAACGACCTGCCCGTCCTGACGCCGGTTGACGAGAGCGGCCGCTTCTATCCCGAGTACGGCTGGCTGCACGGAATGTCGACCGCGGAGGTCGCGGAGCAGATCGTCGGTGAGCTCGGCGAGCGCGGGCTCCTCGTCGCCTCGGGCGAGATAACCCACCGCTACCCCGAGTGCTGGCGCTGCCACACGCCCCTGATCTTCCGGATCTCGGACGACTGGTTCATCGGCGTCGACGAGCTCCGCCAGCCGCTCCTCGATGCAAACGGGACGGTCGAGTGGACGCCCGCCTACATGGGCAAGCGCATGGACGACTGGCTCCGCAACATGGGCGACTGGAACATCTCCCGGCGCCGCTACTACGGGCTGCCACTGCCGTTCTACCCCTGCTCCTGCGGGCACCTGAACGTGATCGGCTCCCGCGCCGAGCTCGAGGAGCGCGCGCTCGGCGGCCTCGACGAGCTCGAGGAGCTCCGTCGCCCCTGGATCGACGACGTGCAGATCAGCTGCGCGAAGTGCGCCGAGCCGGTGCAGCGGATCCAGGAGGTCGGCGACGTCTGGCTCGACGCCGGGATCGTCCCCTTCTCGACGCTCGGCTGGGAGAGCCCCGAGTGCGTTGAGGAGGGCTACGCGACCGGGGCCGCGAAGGGGCTCACGACCGCGGACCTCCCCGACCACGCCTACTGGGAGAAGTGGTTCCCGGCCGACTGGGTCTCGGAGATGCGCGAGCAGATCAGGCTCTGGTTCTACTCCCAGCTCCTGATGTCGGTCGCGCTGACCGGAAAGGCGCCGTTCCGACGAGTGCTGGGCTACGAGAAGATGCTGGACGAGAGCGGCCGCGAGATGCACGGCTCGTGGGGGAACATGATCGACGCTGAGGAGGCGTTCGAGCGGATGGGCGCCGACGTGATGCGCTGGCAGTACTGCGCGCAGCCGCCGAGCCAGAACCTCCTCTTCGGCTACGGGCCCGGGCACGAGATCAAGCGGCGGCTACTCACGCTCTGGAACTCGGTCGGGGGCTTCTTCGTCCCCTACGCGAACATCGGCGCATTCGAGCCGCGGTACGCCGACCTCGAGTCTGGCCCGGACGCCGAGCTACGTCCGCTCGACCGCTGGCTCGTCGCGCGGGTCGCGCAGCTCGTCGAGGAGGCGACCGCCGGCTACGAGGCGTTCCTCACGGTCGACGTCGTCCGGGCATTCGAGTCCTATCTCGACGATCTCTCGAACTGGTACATCCGCCGCTCGCGCCGCCGCTTCTGGGACGGGGACGAGGTGGCGCTGCGAACGCTCTGGTACGGGCTCGTCCAGCCGTTGCGGGTGATCGCCCCGGTGATGCCGTTCCTGACCGAGCACCTCTGGCAGAACCTCGTGCGCGACGCCGAGGACGCACCGCCGTCGGTCTTCCTCGCGGGCTGGCCCGCGCCGGCGGGCGCCGACGACACGCTCGTCGCCGAGATCGCGGAGCTCCGCCGCGTCGTCGCGCTCGGCCACCAGGCCCGCTCGAGCTCGGGTCTGAAGCTGCGCCAGCCGCTTCGTCGGCTCGTCGTCGAGGGCGCCCCGCTCGCAGCGACCCACGCGGACGAGCTCCGCGAGGAGCTTCGGGTCAAGGAGGTCGAGTTCGGCCGGGTCGAGGCGACCGAGCTCCACGTCAAGCCGCATCTCCCCGCGCTCGGCCCGAAGCTCGGCAAGGGGCTCGGGGCTGTTCGGGCCGCCCTCGCGGCGGGCGAGTTCGAGGAGCTCCCGGACGGCGGCTTCCGGGCCGCGGGGCACGATCTGGCCGCGGACGAAGTCCTCGTCGAGCGCTCGGGCAAGGACGGCTGGACGGTCGCGTCCGAGGACGGCGTGACCGTCGCGCTCGACACGGGCATCGACGCCGAGCTCGAGCTCGAGGGTCGCGTCTACGACCTGATTCACACGGTGAACGGGATGCGCCGGGAGCAGGGGCTCGAGCTGACCGACCGGATCGCGGTCACCCTCCCGGCGGCGGACGAGGAGCTCCTGCCGCACGCCGACTGGATCAAGGCCGAGGTGCTCGCGGTCTCGCTCGAGACGGACGGCGCGGGCCTGCACATCGTCAAAGTCTGAGGATTGCGCTCGCCTCCTTCCTCGAGAAGCTCCGCGCCTAGTTCTGAGCTTCGGCGAGTGCCAGCTCGCGGCGGAGCTCGACCGGGAGCCGGAAGGTGACGTCTTCGTCGACCATCCGGAACGGCTCGATCTTCTCGACACCCAGGGCGCGGAACCAGTCGCAGACGCCGGTCACGAGATGCTCGGGAGCCGAGGCGCCCGAGGTGACTCCGACGGTAGTGACGCCCTCGATCCAGGCCTCGTCGATCTCGCTCGCGTCGTCGATCAGATGGGAGGCGATCCCGCCTGCGCGCGCGACGTCGACGAGCCGGTTCGAGTTGGACGAGTTGCGTGAGCCGATCACGAGCAGGAGCTCGATCTCGTCGAGCATCTCCTTGACCGCCCACTGCCGGTTGGAGGTCGCGTAACAGATGTCCTCTTTCTTCGGCGCGTAGATCTGGGGGAAACGGCGGCGGAGGACGGCGATGATCTCGGAGGTCTCGTCGACCGAGAGGGTCGTCTGGGTGATGTAGGCGATCCGCGTCTCGGGGGGAAGGGCGAGCGCCTCGGCCTCTGCGACGTCCTGAACGAGCACCGTCGCCTCGGGCGCCTCGCCCATCGTTCCGACGACCTCCTCGTGCCCCGCGTGGCCGATCAGGACCACGGTGTAGCCGGCGGCCGCGTAGCGTCGGGCCTGGACGTGCACCTTGGTCACGAGCGGGCACGTCGCGTCGATCACGTTGTGGGCGCGCTCCGCGGAGGCGATGTTGACCGCAGGCGCGACGCCGTGGGCCGAGTAGACGATCGTCGCGCCCTCGGGAGCCTCCGCCTCGGAGTCGACGAAGATCGCGCCGCGCGCCTCGAGGTCGCGGACGACGTGGATGTTGTGGACGATCTGCTTGCGGACGTAGACCGGCGGCCCGTAGTGCTCGAGCGCCAGCTCCACGGTCTCGACGGCGCGCTCGACCCCGGCGCAGTAGCCGCGGGGAGAAGCGAGAAGCACGCGCTGAACCATCGAATCCATCGTAGCCGCGCGACGAGAGCCGCTTTTCACCGCCGTCCGTTCACGAGTCCGGGAGCGATAGCGACCCTTCAGGGATCTTGGCGCGAACCGGAAAGTGCTCTCGCACTTTCCGGTTCTGCCTGCGCCCAAAAAAAGAGGTTCCGCCGTTCGGGGGGTCGTCACGGCGGAACCTCTTTCAGTGCTCACCGCGTTGCCGCACGCAAGGCGCGACGCCGCAGTTCGCATTGCCCAGTGCGCGCCAGGCTATTCCTGCGCCCAGCCGCTGCCAATAGGCCGGATGGCCCATCTTTCAAAGCCGGAAGGCTTCTCTCTATCATCGTTCCACCCAGTGGATGCTCACACCCAGGCGGTGCTGTTCAACGCCGTGCCGTTGCTCGTGCTCGCGGCGCTCTACCTCGGCGTAGGCGTCGCTCTTGCGCCCGCCTACTGGCGGGAACGGCGACGGCTGCGCGAGGTCGGATCCGCGACGGCGCTCCTCTACCCGTGTCTCGGAGTCGCGCTGGCGATCTTCGGGGTCGAGGTGCTGATCGAGCGGGAGCCGCTGGGTGGTCACGTCTGGTACTCGGCGCCGGCGCTTCTCCTGGCCGCCGTGCCGCTTCTGGCGCTCCTCGTCGGCTGGCGGGATCGGGAGTCCCTGATCTCCGCCGTCGGCCGGGCGCGCGATGCAGAGCGGCGAACCTCGCTGCGCGACCAGGAGCTGGATGCGATGGGACGGCTCTCGCGGGCGCTTCTCGATGCTGAGGACGAGGTCGACATCGCCAGGCTCGTGCTCGACGAACTCGCCGAGCTCTTCGATCTCGAGGTTGCGAACCTTTCCCTGATCGAGCCGGGAGCGGGTTTCGCGCGAATCGTCGGCGCCCGTGACCGCCGGCGGGAGAACGATCGCTTGGTCGGCCAGGTGGTGGATCTGAAGAACGAGCTCTCGGGGATCAGCACCGTCGTCCGCGACGGCGTGGCGTTCGCCGTGTTCGACGTCGATGCGTCGCCGATCGTGAACAAGCGCCTGAACGCGATCGCCCAGGTGAAGAGCTGCGCGTTCGTGCCGGTGTTCGCCTCAGACAGGGTGATCGGGGTCGTGTTCGCGGGGGTCCGGCGGCCACGCCTCTTCACCGAGGAGGAGCTCGCGCACATGCAGGGCTTCGCGTCCGAAGCAGGGCTCGCCCTCGCTCGCGCCCGTTCGGCTCGCCAGCTCGGGGAGGCGCTCGACCGCGAGCGGCTGGTATCGCGAATCTCGCTCGAGTTCCGCTCTCGCCAGGATCTCGTGGAGTTGCTCCGCGTCGCCGTCGAGGAGACGGGGCGTGCGATGGGCGTCACCCGCTGTTACGTGCGGCTCGGGCAAGAGGACGGCGCCGTCCAGGCGGAATGGGACGCACCCGGGGTCGAGCCGGTGGGGGACACCTCGCGGCTGCCCGTCGTGAATCTCGCTGTGCGCGAGGGCCGGACGATCGCCGTCGCCGACGTCCTCCAGGAGGAACGGCTGCGCGATCCCGCCCTCGGCGAGGTGGACGAGCTCGTCGCGCGCGGGGCCCGCGCCGTCCTGGCCGTCCCGATCATCGCCTTCGACACCGTGATCGGCGTCCTCGGAATGCACCGGCCCGATCCCGGCCCCTGGACGCATGCGGAGGTGTCCTTGGCGGAAGCGGTGACCCGAGAGGCGGCGAGCGCGATTCATATGCGTCGTCTCCTCCGCGACAGCGAGCGTCGTCTCACCGAGCAGCGCTCGCTCCTGAAGGCGGGCGAGGCCCTGACGAGCGACCTTCGCTTCGACTCGGTGATCGATCGCCTCGTCGACGAGATGCGCGGGCTGGTGGACGCAGATGCCGCCTACTGCTGGACCGTCTCGCCGAGCGGCGACGCGCTCGTCTGCCGTGCCGTCCTCGGCCTGCCGGAGAGCGAGGTCGGGCGGCGGATTCCGCTGGAAGGCGCGATCGGAGAGGCGATTGCGAGCGGAAAAGCCGTGCTCAAGCGCGAGTTCGCAACGACCGAGGAGCCACCGCCGAGCGACCAGTACGCCGAGTTTTCCGAGGTGATGAACGCTCCGATCGTCTCGTTCGGCGAGACGCGCGGGGTGCTCGGCGTCTGCACGCGCGAGAGCAATCGGTTCGACGAGTCCGATCTCCACCTGATCGAGGGCTTTGCGAGCCTGGCCTCGATCGCGCTCCGCAACGCCGAGGCGTTCGAGGGGAGCACTCGCCGGGCCAAGATCGAGAGCGGCTTCTACCGGATCGCCTCCGTTCTCAGCGAGCCGCTCTCCGCCGCGGCAACGCTCGATGCCGTGGCTCAGGCTGCAGCGGAGGCGCTCGGCGGCGACTTCGCGGCGGTGCTCCGCATGGGGAGCGGCGAGCTCTCCCTCTCTGGCGGGCACGATCTCCCGGAAGGGCTCTCGACGTTCTTCCAGTCGAAGACCGAGGGCGAGCTCGCGGCGGCCGCGCGGGCAGGAAAGGTCCTCGCCGCCCGGGTGCTCCGCAACGACACGCGATTCGGCTCGGGACTTCTCGCCGCAGCCGAGGGGGCGGGCGCGCGCTCGCTGCTCGCCGTCCCGCTCGCCCAGCCTCGAAGCGACGTCGGGGGCCTCGTACTCGTCTTCTACCGCGAGGAGCGTGCGTTCACCGACGAGCAGCTCGAGCTCGCCGGCAACGTGGCTGGGGCGGCACGAGGGGCGCTCGAGCGAAGCGAGCTCTACGAGCTCGAGCGGCGCGCCCGTTCGCTGGCCCAGCGACTCGCGCGTTCGAGCGTCCTGCTCGCGAGCGAGCTCGACCCGGACGCCGTCCTCGACGAGGTCGCCCGCCTTTCCATCGGGCTCCTCGAGGCGAGTGGAGCGTCCGCCCGGGTGTTCGAGGACGACGAGCTCGTCATCCTCGCCGCCGAGGGCAACGGGGCGGAGGCTGCGCTCGGGGCGCGCTCCGCGTCGACGGCCTGGCTGATCGGCGACATCGTCGGCTCGCGGTCCGCGCGCGCGATCGCGGACGTCGGCGGCGATCCGCGCGCGGCCGAGGCCGACCCGATGCTCGCGAGCGGCAACGCCGCGTTCCTCGGAGTTCCGATGATCGGGCCGGAGGGCGGCGTACAGGGCGTGCTCGCCGTCTACGACTTCCTGCCCCGCGAATGGCGCGAGGAGGAGATCGAGGCGCTCGAGGCTCTCGCCGGGAACGCTGCCGCGGCTCGCGTCAACGCCAGGCTCTACCAGGGCGTCAAGCACGAGCAGCAGCGGAGCGAGGCGATCCTGGCGAACGTCGCCGACGGGATCGTGGCCGTCGACCGCGAGGGCAAGGTGGTGCTGTGGAACCCGGCCGCCGAGCAGATCACCGGCGTGCCGGCGCGAGACGCTCTCGGGAGGACCACTCTGCAGGCGCTCGGCCGCAGCCTCGAGTCCGACGGGACGGGCTCGATCGGCAGCCGCCTGATCGCCGTTCGCCGCGGCGGCGACGAGGCGTGGCTCTCGCTCAGCGAGGCGGTGATGACCGATCCCGCCGGAGGCGTCGCGGGCCGGATCTTCGCGTTCCGCGACATCTCGATCGAACGGGCCGTCGAGCAGATGAAGTCCGACTTCGTCTCGACCGTCTCACATGAGCTTCGCACTCCCCTGACCTCGATCTACGGATTCGCCGAGACGCTGCTCCGGCAGGACGTGCTCTTCGGCGAGACCGAGCGCGAGACGTTCCTCCGCTACATCGCCTCGGAGTCCGAGCGCCTGACCGCGATCGTCGACCGGCTCCTCTCGGTGGCGCAGCTCGACACCGGTGCGATCACCGTCCAGCTCGCCGAGACCGACGTCGGCCAGATCGTCTCCGAGGCCGTGCACTCGGCCGAGACGGCGCTCGGCGACAACGGGCACCACTTCGTCGTCTCGCTCGCCGAGGGGCCGCTCGCGGCCGAGGCCGACCGCGACAAGCTCGGACAGGTTCTCTCGCACCTGCTCGACAACGCCGTCCGCTACTCGCCGGCAGGAGGCACCGTCACGGTGGCGGCTCGCCGGACGGATTCGGCCGTCGAAGTCCGGGTCGAGGACGAGGGAGTCGGGATCCCGCGCGCCGAGCAGGAGCGGATCTTCCGCAAGTTCTATCGCGGTGAGGCAGCCTCGAGGACGGTCGGAGCTGGTGCAACGGGCCTCGGGCTCTTTCTCGCCGAGGGTCTCGTCAAGGCGATGGGCGGCAGGATCTGGGTGGACTCGGACGAAGGTCGTGGCTCGACGTTCGTCCTCGAGCTACCGGTGGGCGGGGCATGAGAACTGAGCAATCCGGAAACACGGCAGGCGAGATGACACGCGTTCTGGTGATCGACGACGAGGCACCGATCCGGCTCCTCTGCCGCGTCAACCTCGAGGCAGAGGGCATGGCGGTCTTGGAGGCGAGTGACGGGCCGAGCGGGCTCGCGAAGGCGCGGGCCGAGCTGCCCGACCTCGTCCTGCTCGACGTGATGATGCCCGGGCTCGACGGTTGGGGAGTCGCCGAGGCCTTGCTCGAGGACGGCGAGACCGCGGGGATCCCCATCATCTTCCTCACCGCTCGGGCCGAGTTCCGAGACCGCGCCCGGGGTCTCGACATCGGCGGGATCGACTACATCACGAAGCCGTTCAACCCCGTCGAGCTCGCGCCGCTCGTCCGGGAGCTCCTCGAGCGGCTGGAGCGCGGGGAG
>DATLXM010000102.1:0-3530 GCA_035575835.1 Gaiellaceae bacterium | reverse complement strand
GTCGAGAGCCTTATCGGAGACAGCGACAAACTTAAGTTCCAACGCGTCTTGGATCCAGACTCGGCTGCGTACCGGAAGAAACTCTTGGCGCTCGGCGTCCAGGAGGCGCTTGTGACTCGCACGCCGCTGAAGCTGACGCAGGTAACAACGAGGGCGCTCGACCGCGTGTTGAAGACGTTGCGATCTTCTCTTGAGCTCGTAGCGAACGACATGGGCGATGGATCGGTCGGCAACTAACGAATCCGCCAGGTGTCGCCGCTCCCGAGCAGCGACGTCAGCTCCCCCTCGCCCTTCGCCTGCGCCACGCTGATCTGATCGGCCATCAACTCGTCGTAGACGGGGCGCTCGACGTCGCGAAAGACGCCCATCGGGGTGGCACCGATCACCGTTTGCGTCATCCGGCTGAGCGCGAACGCATGCGCGGGCTCGCTCGCGTGGGCGTCGTGGATCAGCAGGCCCGGCTCCGTCGCCGAGACGACCTCGGGGGAGCCGTCGGGGAGCAGCCGCACGCCCTTCTCGCCCCAGACGATCGGCTCGCCGTGTCGCAGGTACAAGCGGTTCTCCTTCTGCTCCCGGACGAAGTCGAATGCGTTGTCGTTGTAGATGTTGCAGTTCTGGTAGATCTCGACGAAGGCGCTCCCCTTGTGGTGCGCCGCGGCGCGGAGCACCTCGGTCAACTCCTTCTTGTCGGTGTCGATCGCGCGGGCGACGAAGGTTGCCTCGGCGCCGATCGCCAGGCTGAGCGGGTTGAAGGGCTGGTCGAGCGAGCCCATCGGGGTCGACTTCGTCACCTTCCCCAGCTCCGAAGTCGGCGAGTACTGGCCCTTCGTCAGCCCGTAGATCCGGTTGTTGAACATCAGGATCTTCAGGTTCACGTTCCGCCGAAGGGCGTGAATCAGGTGGTTACCGCCGATCGACATCGAGTCGCCGTCGCCGGTCACGACCCAGACGGAGAGGTCGGGGCGGGAGACCGAGAGCCCGGTCGCGATCGCCGGCGCGCGGCCGTGGATCGAGTGCATCCCGTAGGTCTCCATGTAGTACGGGAAGCGGGCGGCGCAACCGATCCCGGAGACGAAGACGATGTTCTCGCGCTTCAGCCCGAGCTCGGGCATGAAGCTCTGGACGGCGTTCAGGATCGCGTAGTCGCCGCAGCCCGGGCACCAGCGCACCTCCTGGTCGGACTTGAAGTCCTTCGCGGTCAGTTGCACCAGCTGGCCGTTGCCGTTCTCCTCCTCGGGGATGTCCTTGACGCGCTCTCTCACTTCTTCCTCTCGTTCCCGCGCTTGAAGTTGCCCGTCGCCTTCGCCATCAGGAGCTGCAGCTCCTGGCCGCTGCAGTCGGAGGAGACGGCGAGGAAGTTCTGCGCCAGCTTCCCGGTCAGCACCGTTGCCGGGGCGCGCTTCCAGAAGATCGCGACCGAGCCGTCCTTGCGCTGGCGGAAGGTGAACGGCTGCTCCTTGAGCAGGATCCCGCGCGCATCGGGTCTGGCCTTCTTCGGTCTCACTGCTCGATCACCCCGACGATCGCCTCCGCGAGCTCGGAAGCCTTGAACGGGAGCCCGCGAACGCGGTTGTAGCCGACCGCATCGACGAGGAACTCGGCGCGGACGAGCTTCAGGAGCTGACCGAGGTTCATCTCGGGGATCAGCACCTTGTCGTAGCCCGCGAGCACCTCGCCGAGGTTGCGCGGGAACGGGTTCAGGTGGTGGAGGTGCGCCTGGGCGACCTTGCGTCCGCCGCGGCGGACGCGCTTGACCGCCGCGCCGATCGGCCCGTAGGTCGAGCCCCAACCGAGCACGAGCGTTTCCGCCCCGCCCGGGTCGTCGACCTCGAGCAGCGGGATGTCGTCCGCGATCGCCGCGACCTTCGCGGCCCGCAGGCGCGTCATCAGGTCGTGGTTGTCGGGGTCGTAGGAGATCGAGCCGGTGACGTCCGCCTTCTCGAGCCCGCCGATCCGGTGCTCGAGCCCGGGCGTGCCCGGGATCGCCCACGGCCGCGCGAGCGTCAGCGGGTCGCGCGCGTAGGGCTGGAACTCGCCTTCGCCGGCAGTGGCAAACGCGGTCGAGATGTCCGGGAGGTCGGCCACATCCGGGATCAGCCACGGCTCGGAGCCGTTCGCCAGGTAGGCGTCGCTCAGCAGATAGACCGGTGTCCGGTACTTGAGCGCGATCCGCGCCGCCTCGATCGCAGCGTGGAAGCACTGCGACGGGGTCGAGGCCGCGACGACCGGGACCGGGCTCTCGCCGTTCCGGCCGAAGAGAACCATCAGAAGGTCCGCCTGCTCGGGCTTCGTCGGCATCCCGGTCGAGGGGCCGGCGCGCTGGACGTCGAGGATCAGCAACGGCAACTCGAGCGTGATCGCGAGCCCGATCGTCTCCGCCTTCAGGACGACTCCCGGGCCTGCCGAGGTGGTCACGCCGAGGGAGCCGCCGAAGGCTGCCCCGAGCGCCGCCCCGACCGCCGCGATCTCGTCCTCGGCCTGGAAGGTGCGGACGCCGAAGCTCTTGTGTCGCGCGAGCTCCTCCAGGATCGAGGAGGCGGGCGTGATCGGATAGGCGCCGAGGAAGAGGTCGAGCCCGGAGAGCTTCGAGGCAGCGATCAGCCCGTAGGAGAGCGCCGCGTTCCCGGTGATCTGCCGGTAGGTGCCCGGCTTCATCTTCGCCGGCGCGATCTCGTAGGAGATCGCGAAGTCCTCGGAGGTCTCGCCGTACGCGTAGCCCGCCTTGAGCGCGGTCGCGTTCGCCTGGGCGATCTCGGGGCGCTTCCCGAACTTCTTCTCGACGAACTCGAGCGTCCCCTCGGTGGGCCGGTTGTAGAGCCAGCTCATCAAGCCCAGCGCGAAGAAGTTCTTCGAGCGCTCGGCCTCGCGCGGCGTGATCCCCTCGATCCCCTTCAGCGCCTCGACCGTCATCGTCGTCAGCGCGACCTCGTGCAGGTGGTAGTCGTCGAGCGAGCCGTCCTCGAGCGGACTCACCTCGTACCCGGCCTTCTGGAGGTTCCGCTCCTTGAACTGGTCGGTGTCGACGATCAGCGTCCCGCCCTTCGGCAGGTCGCGCACGTTCGTCTTCAGCGCGGCGGGATTCATCGCGACGAGTACGTTCGGCGCGTCGCCCGGCGTGAGGATGTCGTGGTCGGCGAAGTGGAGCTGGAAGCCGGAGACGCCCGGGAGCGAGCCGGCGGGCGCGCGGATCTCGGCCGGGAAATCGGGAAAGGTGGAGAGGTCGTTCCCCATCAGCGCCGTCTCGCTCGTGAAGCGGTCGCCGGTCAGCTGCATCCCGTCGCCCGAGTCGCCGGCGAAGCGGATGGTCACCTGCTCGAGCTGCTCGACCGCTTTGGCCATGTATCTGAGTTGTATCGCACCCGCTTCCGGGTCTAGGCGTCGGCGCGGCGGCGGATCACGCTGATCCCCCACGCCTCGCCCGAGGCGAAGAGCTCGTCCGGGTCGACCTCGTCGCGCCAACCGAGGAAGTGCCGCTCCGGATCGTCGGCGGTCGAGCCGACCACGGCCAGCCGCTCTTCCGTCGGCTCCTC
>DATLXM010000101.1:0-4185 GCA_035575835.1 Gaiellaceae bacterium | reverse complement strand
CCGCATCCTCGGCAAGCCGCCGCACCTTCACGGGCGACGCCGACAACCCGCTCTCGATCGTGATCGAAGAGGTCGCGCTTCGGGTGGCAGGCAATGGCGACGGAGCTTCGGCTTAAAGCCTCACTCCCTCGAGTTCCGCCGCCGGCACGATGCGCTCGATCTCCTCGAACAGCTCGCGCTCCTCCAGGCGCACGTGGTCGTGCAGGAGATCGCCGAGCGTCCTCAGCGCTTCCGGCGGGATGTCGCCTGCGGCCGCCTCGGCTCGGAGCGCGCGCACGAGCCCGTGCAACTCCATGTGCTCGCGCAGGATTCGCTCGAGCACGGGGGTCGAGCCGGCGTGGCGGACGTACAGCGGGAACAGGATCTCCTCCTCGCGCCGGAAGTGCTCGACCGTCTCCGTGAAGAACGCGTCGAGGTACGCGCTCGCCACCGCGAGCCGCTCCTCGGGCACGGCGCCGGCCGCCCGGAGCAAGCGCCTCGCGTGCGCGAGCTCCTGGTGGTGCTCCTCCGACAGCGGGACGAGTGCAGGGTGGCGTTTCACGGTTTCCCTCGGCCCCCGGCGAGCGGCTCGCGCTCCGGGAACGACGTGGGGAAGGCGATCCGGGAGCCCATCGTTACCATCATCGCCCATGGCGACCGACACGATCCGCACGCTCCTCGCACATGCCTACCCCGGCGCCGACATCGCCCTGGACGACCGCACCGGTGGCGGCGACCACCTCCAGGTCGCCGCCGTCTCGAGTGCGTTCGACGACCGCGGCCAGAAGGCCCGCCGAGGCGGTTTGGAAGTCGGATTCCCGGCTCCCAAGGGCTTCTATCGTGCTCGTGCTTCGGCGTCGCAGATCGGGCAGGGGCATAGCTCGCGCAGATGCTCGAACGTGTAGATGCCGGTCGAGTGTCCGTCGCTCCAGTGGAAGCGGATCGCATACCGGCCCACCGGGTCGATCGAGAGCGGGCGGACATCCTTGCTGATCGATTCCTCGCGAAGCCGCGTGTTCCCTGAGATCTCGTCGGCGCAGATCGCGCACCTACAGCCCACGCGCAGGGCATAGCCGGTGTAGATGCTCTCGTGCTCGTCCTGCCAGAGAATCTGCACCTCGTTCTCGGATGGCTGCGTCATCTCCGCGATCTCCGGTCGATCGGTGGAGACTCCACCCATGGTGAGGGTGCTGACCTGCGCCGCGAGGTTCTCGGCGACCCGAAGGAAGGCGCGGGCACTCAGCGACTCGGGCATGGACTGGACGATGGGGGTTCCCTCGTCCGAGGTCGTGCGAATATCCGTCGAGAGGGGGATCTCGCCCAAGAAGGGGACCCCGCTCGCCGCCGCGAACCGCCGGGCGCCGCCGCTTCCGAAGATCTCCTCACGGTGGCCGCAGTGCCGGCACTCGAAGCCGCTCATGTTCTCGACCAACCCGAGGACCGGGGTGCGTAGCTTGGTGAACATGAAGATGGCCTTTTCGGCCACGTTGAACGCGAGATCTTGCGGGGTCGAGACGACCGCCGCGCCGGTGAGGGGGATCTTCTGGCAGAGGCTCAACTGGACATCCCCGGTACCGGGAGGCAGATCGACGAGCAGGTAGTCGAGCTCGCCCCACTCAACGCCACCGAGGAACTTGTCGATCACCTTGGCGAGCATGGGGCCCCGCCAGATGGTCGCCTCTCCTTTCGGCACGAAGAAGCCCATCGACACGATCTTGACGCCGTAGCGGAGGACGGGAACGATCGTGCCGTTCTCCGCTGTGGGCGGAGCCGTGGCGCCCATGATGGTGGGAATGGTCGGCCCGTAGACATCGGCGTCCATCAAGCCCACCCTGGCGCCCAGCTGCGCCAGCGCGACCGCGAGATTCGCGCTCACGGTGGACTTCCCGACGCCGCCCTTCCCGCTGGCGACGGGAATGACGTTCTTGACCAACGGAATGAGCGCGTCCTTCTGCTCCGACTGAGTGCCGCGCACCTTCGAGGTCATCTCGACCTCGACGTTCGTGACGCCCGGGAGGGCGAGGACCGCCCGATGCGCGTCCTCCTTCATCTGGTCGCGGACGGGACACGCTGGAGTGGTCAGCTCGATGGCGAAGGAAACGTTCTCGCCGTCGATTTGAAGGTCCCTAACGAAGCCGAGCGTGACGATGTCCCGACCCAGGTCCGGGTCCTTGATCTGGGAGAGAGCCGCACGGATGTCTTCCGGCGCGATTGTCGGCTCTGTCCTTTCCTTCATGTTCACCTCGCTGACGTCAGCACATGGAGATGGTCGAGGGCGGGACCTTGGCGCACGCGACATGTCTCAGCAAGCTCTGGAGAGCCTCCTTGCCGCTAGCGTACTGCGAGCGGCAAGTTCTGAACATCGTGCTCGCGGGCGTATCCGCCGACGAGGGCGTTGATCTGGTCCGCGTCGGCGTACGCGTAGTTGATCTTCACGAACGGTTCCCAGTTGTCCGGCGGGGCGTCCTCGGGGAAGATGGCCTCGAGCGGGCATTCGGGCTCGCCGAATGCACGCCGTCTCCGAGCGTCTTCTTGACCTTATGTAGGCCCTCGATGAGGCGGTCGATCTCCTCGGGGATCGTGTAGAGGTAGAAGCTCGCCCGGTTCGTGGCGGCGACGCCGAGCCGGTCCATCAGCGGCTGGCAGCAGTGGTGCCCGGCGCGGATCGCGACGCCCTCCCAGTCGAGGATCTGGGCGACGTCGTGCGGATGGACGCCCTCGACGTTGAACGAGATGATCCCCGCGCGCCGCTCCGCCGGCGGCCCGAAGACGCGCACCCACGGCAGCTCGGCCAGGCGCTCGAGCGCGTAGGTGGTGAGGAAGTGCTCGTGCTGCTCGATTGCCTGGATGCCGGTCGCGGTTAGGTAGTCGATCGCGGCGCCCATCCCGACCGCTTCGCCGATCGGCGGCGTGCCGGCCTCGAACTTGTACGGAAGCTCGTTCCAGCTCGTCTCCTCGACTGTGACCTTGCGGATCATCTCGCCGCCGAAGTTGAAGGGCGACATCCGCTCGAGCAGCTCGGCGCGGCCCCAGAGCACGCCGACGCCGGTCGGGCCGCAGAGCTTGTGCGAGGAGAAGGCGAGGAAGTCGCAACCGAGCTTCTGGACGTCGATGCGCCGGTGCGGCGCGGCCTGCGCCGCGTCCACGACCATGATCGCGCCCTGCTCGTGCGCCCAGGCGGCGAGCTTCTCGACCGGGTTGATCGTCCCGAGCGCGTTCGAGACGAGGTTGTTGGCGACGATCTTGACGCTGCCCTCCCTCGCGATCGCGTCGAGCGCGTCGAGCTGGAGCTCGCCACTGCCGTCGACGGGGATCGGGCGGAACGTCGCGCCGGTACGCTTCGCGATCTGCTGCCAGGGGACGAAGTTCGAGTGGTGCTCGAGCTCGGTCGCAACGACGAGGTCGCCCGGGCCGAGGTTGTCGAGGCCCCAGGCGTAGGCGACGAGGTTCAGCGCCTCGGTCGCGCTGCGGGTGAAGACGATCTCGCGCGTGGAGGAGGCGTTGATGAAGGCCCGCACCGTCTCGCGCGAGCCCTCGAAGCGTTCGGTCGCCCGCTCGGCGAGCAGGTAGACGCCGCGGTGGACGTTGGTGTACGACGTCGCGTAGAACTCGCGCAGCGCGTCGAGCACCTGCCGCGGCTTCATCGCGGTCACCGCGGAGTCGAGGTAGGCGAGCGGCTTGCCGTGGAAGCGCTGCTCGAAGATGGGGAAGTCCGCGCGGAACGTGCGCGCGTCGAGCCGGGCCCCTGCGATCGCCGCCTCGTCGGCCTCTGCGGCCTTAGCCAACCGACCCTTCCATCTGCAGCTGGATCAGCCTGTTCATTTCGACGGCGTACTCGAGCGGGAGCTCTTTGGTGATCGGCTCGACGAAGCCGGAGACGATCATCGCGCTCGCCTCGGCCTCGGTCAGGCCGCGGCTCATCAGATAGAAGAGCTGCTCCTCGCCGATCTTCGAGACCGTCGCCTCGTGGCCCAGCTCGACGTCGTTCTCGTCGACGCGGATGTACGGGTAGGTGTCCGAGCGCGACTCCTCGTCGAGGATCAGCGCGTCGCAGACGACCTTCGACTTGGCGCCGTGCGCGCCCTTTGCGACCTCGAGGAGGCCGCGGTAACCGGCTCGGCCGCCGTCCTTCGAGATCGACTTCGAGTTGATCACGGAGGTGGTGTTCGGCGCTGCATGGACGACCTTGCCGCCGGCGTCCTGGTG
>DATLXM010000100.1:0-9561 GCA_035575835.1 Gaiellaceae bacterium | reverse complement strand
GATCCTCACCAACCAGGGCGCGGGCCGCCTCGTCGGGATCTGGTCGCTCGACCGTCAGGGCTCGGTCGGCGAGTTCCGCCCGCTCGCGCACGCGGAGATCGACGCAGTTCTCGCGGCCGGGCGGACGCCGGTCGTCGTGGGTGGCTCGGGCCTCTACTTCCAGGCCGCGCTGACCGACTTCGAGCTCCCGCCACCCGTCGACGCGACCGAGCGGGCGGAGTGGGAGCGGCTCTACGACGAGCGCGGCCCCGAGCACGTGCACGAACGACTGCGTGCGAGCGACCCGCGAGCCGCGGCGCAGGTTCATCCGAACGACCGCAAGCGCGTGATCCGCGCGCTCGAGCTCGCGGCTGCAGGCTCGACCCTAGTCCCCGAGACCTCTCGGCTCTGGACGGACGAGACGCGGCAGCCAACGCTCGTGATCGGGCTCGACGTCCCACCGGAGGTGCTCGAGGAGCGGATCCGCCGGCGGGCCGGCGAGATGTTCGACCGCGGCGTCGAAGAAGAGGTGCACGCCGCCGGGGAGATCGCCCCCCAGGTGCTGGGGTTCGACGCAATCCGCACACTCGCCAGGCCGGAGGCCACCGAGGAGGTCGTCCGCGCGACCCTCCGGCTCGCGGCCTACCAGCGGAAGTGGCTGCGCCGGATCCCCGGAATCGTCAGGATCGACGCGAACCGGCCCGTCGACGAGGTGGCTGATGCAGTTCTCGCAGCTTTCATTCAGCAAGTGGCAAGCCCTCGGCAATAGCTATCTCCTCGTCGAGCGCGCGGAGGTCGGAGGCCCGCTCGCACCTGAGCTCGCCCGTCGGCTCTGCGACGTCCGCTACGGGGTCGGCTCCGATGGAATCCTGGAGATCGTCGAGGTCGCGGACGCCTCAGCGACCGTCGTGATCTGGAATCCGGACGGATCGCGCGCCGAGTTCTCCGGGAACGGGACGCGGATCGCGGCGATGTGGCTGAGCGAGAGAACGGGCCTCGACGAGGTCACGGTGGTCGTCGGTCGTCGACGCCACGAGGCGCGCAGGGAAGGCTCCTTGATCGAGATGGCGGTCGGCACGGTCGAAGTGGGGGGGATCGAGACGATCGAGCTCGCGGAGGAACGAGTCGAGCTGACGCCCGTTTCGATCGGCAATCCGCACGCGGTCGTGCAGCGGGAGCCACTGCGAGCCGATCTGCTCAGGCTCGGGCCGCAGATCGAGACGCACAAACGCTTTCCCGACCGCACCAATGTCCAGCTCGTCCGGGCCGATGGACGAGATCGGCTCACAGCGCTCGTCTGGGAACGCGGCGCGGGGGAGACCGCGGCGTCCGGCTCGAGCGCGGTCGCCGTCGCCGCAGTCGCGGTCGCGAACGGCTGGTGCGACAGCCCGACGACGGTGCGGATGCCGGGCGGGGAGCTCAGGGTGGCGATCGACGCCGAGATGCGCGCGACCCTGACCGGGCCGGCGCAACTGATTTGCTCCGGCGAGCTCGTGACCGACCGCGAGCGCTAGACGGCGATCTCGTACTCGCGGAGGACGTCGTTCAGCGACGTCTTCAGGTCGGTCGACTCGCTCCGCTCCCCGACGATCAGAGCGCACGGAAGCCCGTAGGTCCCGGCGGGAAAGTCCTTCTGGCGCACTCCGGGGAGGACGACGGCTCGGGGCGGCACGACGCCGCGTCGCTCGACCGGCTCAGGGCCGGTGACGTCGATGATCGGCACCGAGGCGGAGAGAACGACGTTGGGTGCGACCACGGCGCCGGCCCCGACGCGCACGCCCTCGACCACGATCGCCCGCGACCCGATGAAGGCACCGTCCTCGATCACGACCGGGCTCGCCTGCGGCGGCTCCAGCACGCCTCCGATCCCGACCCCACCCGAGAGATGGACGTCGGCGCCGATCTGCGCACACGAGCCGACCGTCGCCCAGGTGTCGACCATCGTCCGCGGTCCCACCCAGGCGCCGATGTTGACGTAGCCGGGCATCAGGATCACCCCCTCCGAGAGGAAGGAGCCGTAACGCGCCACGCCCGGCGGGACGACGCGGACGCCACGCGCTGCGTAATCGCTCTTGACCGGGATCTTGTCCATGAACTGGAGCCCTCCGACCTGCATCGGCTCGACCTTTCGGAGCCGGAAGTATTCGAGGATCGCGAGCTTGGCCTCGACGTCGACCACCCACTCGCCGTCGACCTGCTCGGCGACGCGCCGCTCGCCCCGATCGAGCGCGGCGACGATCTCGAGCGCCAGCTCCGGCGTCACAGGACGCGCTCCAGGATCTGGGCTGCGCGGGCGCACTCCTCCTCGGAGGGGACGAGAGCGAGGCGGAAGTAGCCCTCGCCCGCAGCTCCCAGGTACGAGCCCGGCGCGACGAGGACTCCGTGCTCGAGCAGGCGGTCGGCGAACGCCTCGGACGCCTCGCCGCCGGGGACTTCGAGCCAGAGGTACATCGTCGCCTCGCTCCCTGCGACGCGCACGCCCTTGGTGCGGAAGACGTCGAGGAAGAGCGCTCGCTTGCGGCCGTAGAGCGCCCGCGTCCGCTCGACGTGATCCTCGTCCCCCCACGCGACGACGGACGCACGCTGGACGAACTCCTGGGGCGCGGTCCCGACCGTCGGCCGGAAGGCCTTGAGGCCGGCGATCAGAGCCGGGTCGCCGGCCACGAAGCCGCTGCGGTACCCCGTCATCGAGCTCCGCTTGGAGAGCGTGTTGAAGACTGCGATGTTCGTCAGGTCGGAAAGCTGGAGCGCCGAGGCGGGCGGCTCGTCGAACCAGAGCTCGGTGTACGCCTCGTCGGATGCGATCACGAACCCGTGCTCGCGAGCGAGCTCCCCGAGGCGCTCGTAGAACGCAAGAGATGCCGTCGCGCCGGTGGGGTTGTTCGGGTAGTTGACCCAGAAGACCGCGAGCCGGGCCCACGTCTCGTCGTCGATCGCGTCGAGATCCGGGAGAAACGCCCGCTCCTCGTGGAGAGGCAGCGCCAGCGGCCGAGCGTGTGCGAAGAGTGCGCCGCGCTCGTAGACGGGATAGCCCGGCTCGGTGTAGGCAACGGTGTCCTTGCCGCGCTCGAGGTCGACGACGACCTGGGCGAAGCTGAAGATCGCCTCCTTGCTCCCGAGCGTCGGGATCACCTGCGTCTCCGGGTCGAGGCGCGTTCCGAACCGGCGCTCTGCCCAGGCTGCGATCGCCTCCCGCAACTCAGGCAGCCCGACCGCAGCGGGGTAGCCCATCCGGTCGCGCAGGCCGTCGACGAGCGCCTGACGGATCAGGGGGTCGGTCGCCTCGCGGGGATCTCCCGTCCCGAAGTCGATCACCTCGATCCCGCGCTCGGCGACGCGTCGTGCCGCCTCGCTGAGGCGGACGAATGGGTAGGTCTTCTGGCGTTCGAGAACCGGCGAGATCGGCAAGGCTCAGACGCTACCCGTGACGAACTTCCAGAGCGACTCGAAGGCGGTCACGAGTGCCGCGATCTCGACCTGCTCGTCGCGGCGATGGGCGTAGCGCGGCGCCCCGGGTCCGAAGTTGACGGCATCGATTCCGCGCGCGGTGAAGTCGGCGACGTTCGTCCAGGCCTGCTTCGGCTCCAGTGCGAGGTCGCCGGTCTCCTGGAGGCGGCGGACGAGCGGTGAGTCGGTGACGACGCGCGCCGGTGGGGAGTCGCCCGCGTGCACGAAGTCGGCTCCGGCGGGGACGAGGCTGCGGAGGTACCGCTCGGCGCTCTCAGGCGAGCGATCGGGCGCGTAGCGGAAGTTGACGTGGGCGCTGACGCGGTCGGGAATCACGTTGTCCGCGATCCCGCCTTCGATCCTCGTCAGGCTCACGACCTCGCTGAACGTCAGGCCGCCGACGACGACCGGCCGGGGCTCCAGCGCCGCGAGCGGGGCGAGCCCCGTCAGTGCCTTCTCGATCGCGTTCTCGGCCGTCCACGGCCTCGCAGAGTGGCCGCTGACCCCGTGGAAGACGAGCTCCGCGTTCAGGTTCCCGAGACACCCGGCCTGGATCGTGTTGTCGGTGGGCTCGAGCAGGATCGCGAGCTCGGCCTCGTGCACGAGCGTCGACCCGTCGAAGAGCGCTGGCAGGGGGCTGAACTCGGCCGGCAGCTCTTCCTTGCCGAACACGAGCAGCGCCACGTCGAGCTCCGTCTCGACATCCTGCTCGTCGAGCAGCCGGGCCAGCTCGAGCAGCACTGCGAGCCCGCTCTTCATGTCGCTGGCGCCGAGTCCCGTCACGGTACCGTCGACGATTCGGCCGGGAATGTTCTCCTGCGCCGGGACGGTGTCGTAGTGCCCGGCGAGGACGACGAGTGGTCGCCCCGTCCTGCGGGGGCGGGTGAAGACGGTGGCGTCGTCGCCCCGGTACTCCGCCGCGAAGGAGGGCGGGATCAAGGCATCGACTCTGGCGGCGATCTCGGCTTCGTTCCGGCTCTCCGACGGGATGTCGACGAGCTCGAGGGTGCGAGCGGCGAGGCGCTGGGCGAGATCCGGCTCGGGCGGGCCTGACACGGCGAGAAGCGTGGCACAATCCCGGCAGTGACGAAGCGACAGGACGATGCGAACCGCTCGGGACACGGAACGGAGCCCGAACGGGGCTTCGTCCTGGCGATTCTCGCGAAGGGCGTCGACGCCGACGAGGAGCTCGCCGAGCTGGCGGAGCTCGCGCGGACGGCGCTCGTCCAGCCGGTGGCGCAGCTCGTGCAGCAGCGCGTTCGACCCGACCCGCGGACATACGTCGGCAAGGGAAAGCTCGAGGAGCTGAAGACGGAGTACAAGGCCGCAGAAGCCGAGGTGCTCCTCGTCGACGGCGAGCTCGACCCGACCCAGCAGCGGACGCTCGAGGACGCTCTCGACGCACGGGTCGTCGACCGGACCCAGCTGATCCTCGACATCTTCGCTCAGCACGCGACGAGCGCCGAGGGCAAGCTGCAGGTGGAGCTCGCGCAACTCGAGTACAACCTGCCGCGGATGCGCGGGATGTGGAAGCACCTGGAGCGCCTCGGCGGTGGTACGGGTGCGGTCGGCGCCGGGGTCGGCACCCGTGGCCCGGGCGAGTCCCAGCTCGAGACCGACCGCCGCCTGGCGAAACGACGGGTCGTCGTCCTCCGCCGTCGCCTGCGCGAGATCGAGAAGCAGCGCGGCCTCCGGCGGAAGGAGCGCCAGCGAACCGAGGTGCCGACTGTCGCACTCGCCGGATACACGAACGTGGGCAAGTCGACGCTCCTGAACGCGCTCACCGAGGCGGACGTCTCGGTGAACGACCGGCTTTTCGAGACGCTCGACCCGACGACGCGCGGCTTCGAGCACGACGGCAAGCGCTACCTCGTCACCGACACGGTCGGATTCATCCGGCGCCTTCCCACCCAGCTCGTCGAAGGCTTCGCGTCCACGCTCGAGGAGACTCTCGTCGCCGACGTGATCCTCCACGTCATGGACGCCTCGGTCGGCGACGACCGGCTGGAAGAGATGATCGGCTCGGTGGACACGGTTCTGACCGACATCGGAGCCGATGAGATTCCCGTCGAGCTCGTCTTGAACAAGATCGATCGCGTCGACCCGCTCCGCCGGCGGCGTCTCGCGAACCGGTTTCCGGGCGCTCTTCAGATCGCCGCCGCTACCGGCGAGGGCGTCGAGGAGCTGCGAGAGCGCATCGCCGAGCGATTCTCCGACCGGTATGTCGACGTCCGGATGCTGCTTCCCTACGGCGAGGGTGGCAAGCTCGCCGAGCTCTACGCGCTCGGCGCTCCGATCGAGGAGCGCGAGGACGGGGAGGAGGGGGTCAGCCTGCGGGCGCGGCTCCCGCAGCGCGAGGTTCGCCGCTTCGCTCGCTACCTCGTCGCCCAGTCCGTCGACGAGCCCGGCGTAGCGCCTCCGGGCGACTCGGCCGTCGAGGGCCGTTGACCCGGCTCGCGCTCACACGACTGCATCCGGACGCGATCGTCCCCGAGCGCGCCTACGCTGGAGACGCGGGCCTCGACCTCGCGGCGTGCGAAGCCGCAGTTCTTGATCCTGGCGAGCGAGTCACGGTCGGGACCGGGCTCGCGGTCGCGATCCCGGAAGGGCACGGCGGCTTCGTCCTGCCGCGCTCGGGGCTCGCGGCCAAGCATGGGCTGACGATCGTGAACGCGCCCGGTCTGATCGATTCCGGCTATCGCGGCGAGCTTCGGGTCGTCCTCCTGAACACGGACAAGACGGAGACGTTCACGGTCGAACCCGGAATGCGGATCGCCCAGCTCGTGGTTCTCGAGCTCCCGGAGCTCGAGCTGGTCGAGGTCGAGGAGCTGCCCCCGAGCGAGCGCGGTGCCCGGGGCTTCGGCTCGTCACGGGTCTGAGATGCTGAACGAGCCGCGCATCCGCGTCTCCGTGATCCTGCGTTGGCACGACCGAATCCTCCTTTGCCGCCACTCGAAGAAGAGCGGCGACGTCTGGCTCCTCCCGGGGGGTGGGGTGAAGGCGGGGGAGAGCCTCATCGACGCGCTTACCCGGGAGCTCGCAGAGGAGGTCGGGATCGTCGCCCCGCCCGTCGAGGGCCCGATCGCGCTGGTCGACTCGATCGCGCCGGCTCGCAGTCTCAGCTCCAAGCACGTCGTCCACATCATTTTCGCGGGCGAGGTCGACGGGTCGCTCGAGGACGTGGTCTCGCAGGACGAGGCCGTGAGCGGGCACCGACTCTTCGCGTTCGACGAGCTCGACAGCGTCGTCGTCCATCCGCCGATCCAGCGCTTCCTCCAGAGATGGCAGCCGGGTGACCCGGCGGTCTATCTCGGCGCCCTCTGGAGGGCGTGACGGAATACAGTCAGAGGTATGGCGCACGACGAGCTTCTTCGGCTGACCGCCGACTATGCCGCGCAGTACCTCGGCTCGCTCCCGGAGCGCCCGGTGACGGCACCTGCGTCGATCGAGGAGTTGCGCGCGACGCTCTCCGGGCCGCTCCCCGAGTCTCCGTCCGACCCCGAGCAGGTGATCGCGGAGTTGATCGCGGCGGCGGAGCCCGGCGTCGTCGGCACCGCCTCCGGGCGCTACTTCGGCTTCGTGATCGGCGGCGCCCTGCCTGCGGCCGTCGCTGCCGACTGGCTCACGTCGACGTGGGATCAGAACGCGGGTCTCGTTGTCGGCGGGCCGAGCGCGGCCGTCGTCGAGGAAGTGGCGCTCGACTGGCTCCGCGAGCTGCTCGGCCTCCCCGACGGCGTCTCTGCAGGTTTCGTGACCGGTTGCCCACTCGCCCACGTGACGGCGCTCGCGGCTGCGCGGCACCACGTTCTCACCGCGGCCGGGTGGGACCTCGCGAGGAAGGGACTCCAGGGAGCACCCCCGATCCGCGTCCTCGTCGGCGCCGAGCGCCACGTCACGGTCGACCGGGCGTTCCGCTTCCTCGGCCTGGGCTCCGACCAGATCGAGGAGATCCCGGCCGATGGCCAGGGGAGGCTGCGTGCCGCCGAGCTCGGCAGAGCCCTCGCGGGATCGACCGGTCCGACGATCGTCTGCGCCCAGGCCGGGAATGTGAACACCGGCTCGTTCGACCCGTTCGACGAGATCGCGGAGGTCGCCGGCGACGTCGGCGCCTGGCTTCACATCGACGGCGCGTTCGGGCTCTGGGCGGCGGCGTCTCCGGCTCATCGCCACCTCCTGGCCGGCTCCGAGCGGGCGGATTCCTGGGCGACCGACGGCCACAAGTGGCTGAACGTGCCCTACGACTCGGGCATCGCCTTCTGCGCCCACCCCGAATCCCATCGGGCCGCCATGTCGGTGCGCGCTGCCTATCTCGAGCAGGCCGACCCCGACGCCGCCCGGGATCAGTTGGACTGGAATCCCGAATTCTCCCGCAGGGCCCGAGGCTTCCCGATCTACGCAGCGATCCGCTCGCTCGGCCGCACCGGGATCGCCGAGCTCGTCGAGCGCTCGTGCGAGCTCGCTCGGCAGTTCGCGGACACGCTCGGGCCGGCCGACGGGGTGGAGGTGCTGAACGAGGTCGTCCTGAATCAGGTTCTCGTCCGCTTCGGAGACGACGATGCGCTCACCCAGGAAGTCGTGCGGGCGGTGCAGGAGGACGGGACGTGCTGGCTCTCGGGCACCACCTGGCAGGGGAAGGGGGCAATGCGGATCTCGGTCTCGAACTGGCAGACCACACCAGCTGACGTAGAGCGCTCGGCGGCCGCGATCCTCGCCTGCGCAGCTCAGCCAGTCGGTTAGAACCGGCCGCCGCGCTCGTGCGCGCGTCGCGCTGAGACGTCGTGAGCCCTCGCCTCGAGGAAGTCGTCGAGCGGCTCCAGCTCGGGTGGGTCGCCACCAGACGCGTGAGCCAGAGCCTGCGCCAGGAGCCAGTCGGCCAGCCACGGGTTCCGGGGCAGGAGTGGGCCGTGCAGGTACGTCCCGACGGCCCGTCCGACGCGGCAGCCCTCGGCGCCCGACTCGCCGTCGTTGCCGAATCCAGCGACGACCCGGCCGAGCGGCTCCGCGCCCGGGTCGAGCCGCGTCCGGCCGACGTGGTTCTCGAACCCCGCAAGCGTCCGCTTGCTCCCCGGCTCGAGCTCGCACTCGAGGAGGACGTCGCCGATCATCCGCCGGTCGCCCGCAACCGTCTCGTGCGGGAAGAGGCCGACGCCGGGCATGTCCGAGCCCTCGAGGCCGCGATAGCCGCGTCCGAGCAGCTGATAGCCGCCGCACACGGCGAGTACCGCCGCACCGTCCGCGACCGCTTCCTCGATCGCGGCTCCCTTGGCAGCGAGGTCGGGCGCGATCAAGGCCTGCTCTCGATCCTGGCCGCCGCCGACGTACAGCAGGTCGTGCGCGGTGGGATCGAGCTCGTCTCCGAGGCTCACGGCGGCGACCTCGAGCTCGTGCCCCCTGAGCCGCGCCCGCCGGGCGAGCACTGCGATGTTCCCGCGATCGGCATAGATGTTCAGATAGTCCGGATACAGGTGACCGATCCGGATCTTCACGCCTTCGACTCCCAATAGGGCCGCGTCAAGCCGCGCTCGGTGACGATCCGCTGCAGAGCGAGCATCGCGGTGTAGGTGGGGAGGACGACCAGCTCGCCTCCGGGTGGAGTCAGCTCCAGTCCCCGATCGAGCGCGCGCTCGAGGTCGTCCTCGAGCTCCAGACTCGACTCCGGCAGGCCGCCGTAGACGCAGCGCAGCCCCAGCTCGGCTGCCCGGTCGCCCGTGGCGATCAGGTGCTTGGTCGAATCGAGCAGTGGCTCCAGGTCGATATCCCAGATCCAGGAGACGTCCTTCCCGTCCGCGATCGCGTCGTTCAGGGCGATCAGGAGCACCTTCGGCGCGCCTCCGTCCTCCAGGGTCCTGACGACCTCGTTCGCGCCCGCCGGGTTCTTGATCAGGAGCACGAGGATCGTCTTGTCGCCGCTAGCAATCCGCTCGAAGCGCCCGAATGCGGCCCCGAAACGGTCGAGACCGGCCCGGATCTCCTCGAGCGACGCGCCGAGGGTCTGCGCGAGCGCGGCTGCGCCGACCGCGTTGTAGACGTTGTAGAGGCCCGGGAGACGCAGTGCGACCCGAATCGACCCGGCCGGCGTGACGAGCTCGAACGACGCGCTCTCCAGCCCGTTCAGCTCGATCGCGCGTGCAGCTA
>DATLXM010000099.1:0-57687 GCA_035575835.1 Gaiellaceae bacterium | reverse complement strand
CCCTTTCCCGAAGGCGAGCCGGCGCGGCTGCCGCGTAGCGCCGATGTCGCGGGCGTCGAGGCGGGGGTTCTCGAGCCGGACGGTGCCCATCCCGACCGCGACCGCGTCCGACGCGGCGCGGAGCTCGTGCACGAGCCGCCGGGAGGCCTCGCCCGAGACCCAGCGGGAGCCAGGCACGGTGACGCGGCCGTCGAGCGTGATCGCCGCCTTGTAGGTGACGAACGGCCGCCGCTCGACGACCCACGTTCGCCACGCCTCGTTCTGGCAGCGCGCCTCGGCGGAGTCGGCGTGCTCGACCTCGACCCCTGCGGCCCGGAGCTTCTCGAGCCCGCCTGCCGCCTCGGGGTTCGGATCGAGCGATCCGGCGACGACGCGCGTGACGCCCGCGGCGAGGAGCGCGTCCGTGCAGGGCGGCGTCGTGCCGTGGTGCGCGCAGGGCTCGAGCGTGACGAAGAGCGTCGCGCCTCGCGCGCGCTCGCCCGCCTCCGCGAGCGCGACGATCTCGCCGTGACGGCCTTCCGGCTCCGTCACGCCCTCCCCCACGATCTCCCCGTTTCGGACGAGCACCGCGGCGACGGTCGGCTTCGGGTAGGCCCTCCCCCGCGCGGCGGCCCCGAGCTCCAGCGCACGCTGCAGGCTCATGCGAGCGCTTGCACGAGCCTGCGGTACGAACGTGGCAGGTCCTCGCGGGCGAAGATCCCGCTCCCGACGACGAGCAGGTCGGCGCCGGCGTCGTGGACTGCGCGAGCGTTGTCCTGGTTGACCCCGCCGTCGACCTGGACGTAACAGTCGACGAGCGAGCGCAGGCGCTCGATCCGGGCGTAGGCGTCCTCCATGAACTCCTGCCCGGAATAGCCGGGGACGATCGACATGCAGAGGCAGATGTCGGCACCGGCGTTCGCGGCCTCGGCCGCGACTTCGACCTCGGTGCCCGGGTTGAAGGCGATTCCGACGCCGAGCCCGTGCTCGCGGGCCTGCGCGACGACGATCGACGGATCGTCCGCGACCTCGACGTGAAAGGTGACGCTGTCGCCGCCGGACTCGGCGATCTCGGGAAAGTGATGGGCCGGGTTGTCCACCATCAGGTGGCAGTCGATCACCCCGTCCATCCGATGGATCAGCGGCGCGATCGAGCGGAGCACGACCGGTCCGATCGTCACCGGCGGGACGAAATGGCCGTCCCCGACGTCGAAGTGGAAAACGCGGGCACCCGCGTTCAGCAGGTACTGGACCTGCTCGCCGAGATTCGCGAAGTCCGCCGCGTACACGGACGGCTCGACCTCGACCGTCCGCACCCAGTCGCGCCACGCCACAGGGCGATCCTAGACCCGAAGTCGGCTGACAAAGAAGCCGCTCGTCTCGTCGCGGTGCGGGAAGGTCTGCAGGAACTCCGGCCGCCGGGGGTGCCCGTACTGCGGCCACTCCTCGATCGGCTCGATCTCGAGCCCGGATGCGTCGACCACGCCTTCCGATTCGTCGGCGTTGATGGTGCAGACCGAGTAGACGAGCGTTCCTCCCGGCCGGACGCGTTCGGCGGCTGCGAGGAGGAGTTCCAACTGGAGCTCCGGGAGCGGTCGGGAGCGCCAGCGAAGATCGGGGCGCGCCGCGAGCACGCCCAGGCCGGAGCAGGGCGCGTCCACGAGGGCGCGGTCGAAGCCCGTCAGCTCCGCGGGAAGCGCGCGACCGTCCGCCTGCACGACCTGGACGTTCGTCGCGCCGAGCCGGGCGACGTTCTGCTCGAGCTCGCGGGCGCGACCCTCGTTCAGCTCGACCGCGACGACCTCGCCGGCGAGCATCGTCGTCTTGCCGCCGGGAGCGGCGCAGAGGTCGAGCACGCGCTCGCCTTCGCCGGCTCCGAGGCAGAGCCCGGCGAGTTGCGAGGCGCGGCTCTGGGGCCAGACCTCGCCGCGGGCGAACGCCTCCTCGTCCAGCCGCTCGACGCGATAGGCACCCGGAATGTCCGTCTCCACCCCGTCCGGTTGCGGGCCTCGAACGTGTCTCACCTCGACGGGGGTCGGCTCGTTTTGCGCCCGCATCAGGGCGAGTGCCTCTTCGTCGCCGAGATCGCGGCGCCAGACCTCCCAGATCCAGTCTGGATACGAGTGCTTGAGCGGCCCCTCGGGCAGCGCGTCGAGAAGCTCGCGGATCCCGCCGCCGAGCCGACGCAGGACCGCGTTCGTGAAGGGGACGGCCCGCTCGAGCCGCGCCCGGCGGACGAGCTCGACCGACTCGTTCACGGCGGCGTACTGGGGCACGCCGTCGAGGTAGCCGAGCTGGTAGCCGCCGAGACGGAGGGCCGCACGGACGGGCGGGTCGAGCTTGCGAACCGGCCGCTTGCCCAGGGTCTCGATCGCGTGGTCGAGGGTGCGGACGCGCTGGACGGCTCCGAAGGCGAGCCGCCGCGCCAGCGCGACATCCCGCTCGTCGAGCCCGTCCGAGGCGGAGCGAAGGGCCCTGTCGGCGTAGGCCTCCTCCTCGAAGACTCGGCGGATGACCTCGTAGGCGGCCTTGCGGGCAGGGGCGATGCTCACGGCCTGAGCCCGCGCTCGAACGCGTCGCTGGACATCCGCTTGCCGCCTTCAGGCTGAACCTCGAGCGGCACGAGCTTCCCGTCCTCGAGCGCCGCCCGCCAGATCGTGACGCGACGACCGTGGAGCTCGGCGCGGGCGCCGATATGGGGCGAGAGCGCCCGGATCCGGTTGAAGCTGTCGATCGGATCGGAGAGATCGAGCTCGCGGTCGAGCGGCTCGATCTTGGCGGCGTAGGTCGACTCGCCCTCCTGCGGCCGGAACTCCGGAGCCGGGAGCACGTCGTTCAGCAACTCGACGGCCAGCTCGGCCGAGCGGAGGAAGACGGTGCCCGCGTCGTCGTCCCGAGTGATCAGGAACCGCTGTTGGGCAGCGATCGGCCCGGCGTCGAGCTCCTTCACCGTCTCGTGGATCGTGACTCCGGTCTCGACGTCGCCGGCGAGGATCGCCCGCTCGACCGGAGCGGCTCCCCGCCAGCGGGGAAGGAGCGACGGGTGCACGTTCAGCCAGAGCCCGCGCTCGAGCAGCGGCTCGGGGATCAGGACGCCGTACGCGCAGACCACCACGACGTCGGGGAGCTCGAGCTCGACCGTCGGCCGCTCCGGCTGCAGGACTCGGATCCCGAGCGCCTCGGCGGCCTGCTTCGCCGCCGGCCCCGCGAGTTTCCGCCCCCGCCCGGCCGGGCGATCCGGCCTCGTCAGGAGCGCGACGACGTCGTGCGTGGCGGCGAGCCGCTCGAGCACGTCCGCGCCGAAAGGCGCCGTGGCGGCGACCGCGATCTCCACGTGCGGAGGCTACTTAGAGAGCGGGCCGCTGGCGGAGCGTGGCGAGCGCGTCGCGCCGCGAGTCCGAGTCGGTGCGCTCGATGATCAGCGTCCCGTCGAGGTGGTCGAGCTCGTGCTGCGCCACGCGGGCGGCAAGCTCCTGGAGCTCGAGCCGGATCGGCTTGCCCTGGAGATCGACACCCGCGAGCGTGATCTCGAGGCTCCGTTCGACCGGCACGTTCACGCCCTGGAGCGAGAGGCACCCCTCGTCCCCGAGCCCGGTCTCGCCGCTGCGCGAGACGATCTCGGGATTGACGACGGCGGTCGCCTCCTCCTCGTCGCCCGGCTGAAAGACGAAGAGCCGCTGGAGGACGCCGACCTGGGTGGCTGCAAGGCCGACCCCGCGGGCGTCGTGCATCAGGCCCGTCATCCGGTCGGCGAGCCGCGCCAGGTTCTCGTCGAAACGATCGACCTCGTTCGCCCGCATCCGGAGCACGGCGTCCGGGTACTGGCGGATCTGCGCGAGCGCGACCCGACGCCGGGCCTCGATCTCGGCCCGGGCCTCGGGCTCGAGCTCGTCCTCGCCCTCGTCGAACTCCTCGTGCTCGCCCTCGCCCGCTGCCGCCATGCGTCCGAGTCTAGTCCTGCTAACCAGCCGTTCCCTCACTCGAACGAGGGATGCCAATGCCTGAGCTGGCAACTGCTTTCCGGGCAGCTCCTTCACAGCGACTGGGGGTCGACGTCGACGACGGCACTGACTCCGGCGCGCCGCATCGCGGGCGCCGCGGCAGCGAGGAGCGACGCCGCGCGGGCCGCGAGCGCGCGTGGCCGATCGGTCTTCGCGAGCAGCTGCGCGCGGTGCTTCCCTCGGATCCTGAGGAGTGGCGCCGGCCCGAGGAGCTCGACGTCGCCGAGTCCCGCGCGCACCTCGCGCAGCAGCCGCTCCGGCCCGCTCGCCTCTGCGCCGGAGGCGACGATCGCGACCAGGTGGCCGAAGGGCGGGAACCCGAGCGAGCGCCGCCGCTCGAGCTCCTCCGCGAGGAAGCCGGAGACGTCATGCCGCGCCGCGAAGACGAGCGGAGAGGCGTCCGGCTGGAAGGTCTGGACGAGCACGCGACCCGGAGCATCGCGGCCGCTCCGCCCCGCGAGCTGGGTCACGAGCTGGAACGTCCGCTCTTCGGCCCGGAAATCGGGCAGCGCCATCCCGGTGTCCGCGTCGACGACCGCCGCGAGCGTGACCCCGGGGAAATGGTGGCCCTTGGCGACCATCTGCGTGCCGATCAGGACGACCCGGTCGCTGGCCGCGAAGCGCTCGAGCGCGGCCTGGAGGGCGCCGCGCTCGGAGGTCGTGTCGGCGTCGAGCCGGATCCGCTCGAGCTCGGGAACGTGCTTCTCGAGCTCGCATTCCAACCGCTGAGTCCCGGCTCCAATCCGCGCGAGCTCGATCGAGCCGCAGGCGGGGCACGCCTCGGGAACCGGCTCCGAGTGGCCGCAGTGGTGGCAATGGAGCCGTCCATCGCCGTGGACGGTCAGCGAGACGTCGCAGCTCTCGCAGCGCCGGGAGGCGCCGCAGGCGCGGCAGTGCAGCGCAGGGACGAGTCCGCGGCGATTGAGGAGGAGGATCGCCTTGCCGCCCTGCTCGGAGATCTTCCCGAGCGCGGCGAGGAGGGGCGCGGAGAGCGGGTATCCAGCCTCGCGACGCAGGTCGACGATCTTGACCGTCGGCATCGGCGCGCCGAGACGGCCACCGAGCTCGAGGCGCTCGAGCTTCGCCCAGCTCTCAGGCCTCGGGGTCGCGCTGCCGTACACGGCGACTGCGCCCTCGAGCGCGGCTCGCTTCGCCGCGACGGTTCGCGCGTCGTAGCGCGGGTCGGACTCCTGCTTGTAGGACGAGTCGTGCTCCTCGTCGATACAGATCAGGCCGAGCCGCAGGACGGGCGCGAAGACGGCCGAGCGGGCTCCGATCGCGATCGGAGCCTCCCCCGAGACCACTCGCTCACGCTCGTCGCGGCGCTCCGCGTCCGTCAAAGCCGAGTGGAAGACGGCGATCCGGTCGCCGAAGCGAGCCCGGAAGCGCCCGACCGTCTGCGGTGTCAGCGCGATCTCCGGAACCAGCACGATCGCACCGCGGCCGCGCTCGAGCGCGGCGGCGCATGCCTGGAGATAGACCTCGGTCTTGCCGCTCCCGGTCGCGCCGGCGAGCAGGAAGTGCCCGCCCTCCCCGTCCAGGGCTTCGACGAGCCTCCCGATCGCTGCCACCTGGGGCGCAGTCAGCTCGGCCGGCTCGAGCTCGCCGCCTGCCATTCCGGCCCCCGAGGCGCGGCGCTCGCCGCGCCGGGCGCGCAGGGTCGGCGCGACCAGTTCGAGCGCCCGCGCCGGGGTCGAGCCGTAGTAGTCGGCGACCCAGAGCGCGAGGTCGACGAGCGCGGGCGGAAGCTCGTAGAGAACTCGCTCGATCGGCGCCGCGACGACCCCCGCCGGAGCCTCGACGCCCGTCTCGACAACGACACCGCGGGCGGCGGAGCGTCCGAAGCGGATCGCGACGACGGCGCCCTTCCCGACCCCCTCGGGCACCTCGTAGGTGAACGCGCGCGCGACCGAGCGCGAGGAGACGAGTGGGAAGACGGAGGCCGGCGGCACCGACCGAGGCTAGCGGTGGCTCCGGCCCACACCCCGTCCGGCTGCAAGGAAGGCGACATGCGCTGTAAGGTGACCCTTACATGGCCTGTGGGATGATCTGCCTCCACGGCGTCTCGAAGCGGTTTGGATCAGTCCAGGCCGTCGAGACCGCCCAGCTCTGCGTCGAGCGAGGCGAGTTCGTCGCGCTCCTCGGCCCCTCGGGCTGCGGGAAGACCACCCTTCTCCGCCTGATCGCAGGCTTCGAGGAGCCCGACGCGGGCGAGATCAAGCTCGACGAGCGCGTCGTCGCGACCGCCGGCTCGTGGACGCCGCCCGAGCGGCGCAAGGTCGGAATGGTCTTCCAGGACTACGCCCTCTTCCCGCATCTGACCGTCGCCGAGAACGTCGGCTTCGGCCTGCCGCGGAAGGAGCGCCGGACGCGCGTTCCTGCCGTCCTCGCGCTCGTCGACCTCTGCGGGATGGGCGAGCGCTACCCGCACGAGCTCTCGGGCGGCCAGCAGCAGCGCGTCGCTCTCGCCCGTGCCCTCGCGCCCGCGCCCGACCTCGTCCTGCTCGACGAGCCCTGGTCGAACATCGATCCCCACCTCCGCGGCTCGATGCGCGACGAACTCGCCCGGATCCTTCGAGCGATCAACGTCACCGTCGTCCTCGTCACGCACGACCGCGAGGAGGCGTTCTCGCTCGCCGACCGGATCGCGTTGATGCGGGACGGCACCGTCGTCCAGGAGGGGACACCGGAGGAGATCTACCTCGAGCCCGCGACCCGCTGGGCCGCCGAATTCGTCGGGGCCGGCAACTTTCTCAAGGGGACGCTGGCGAACGGGGTCGTCGCGACCCCGGTCGGGCGCTTCCCGGCCCTGAACGCGAACGGCGCCACTGACGTCGAGGTTCTGATTCGCCCCGAACTGCTCGAGCTGGAGCCGGATCCCAGCGGCGGCGGTGAGGTGGTCGCCCGCGAGTTCCGCGGCCACGACGTCTTCTATCGCGTGCTCATGGACGGCGTCGAGCTCGTCTCGCAGCGCCCGTCGAACGAGATCGTCGCGCTCGGAGAGCGGGTCAACGTTCGGCCGCACGCCTCACGCGTCACCGTCTTTTCCTGATCTGTAAGGTCTGCCTTACTGAAAATGTAAGGCACTACTTACAGGAGAAGAATGAAGAAGCTGATGACACTGCTGGCCGCGCTCGCCCTAGCGGGCTGCGGCGGGGACGACGAGAGTGAGAGCGGGCCGCTGACCATCTACTCGGGCCGTGAAGAAGAGCTTGTGCAGCCGCTCTTCGACCGCTTCGAGGAGGAGACGGGAGTTCAAGTCGATGTGCGCTACGGCGACAGCGCCGAGCTCGCCGCGACGATCGCCGAGGAGGGAGACAACTCGCCTGCAGACGTCTTCTTCGCCCAGGACCCTGGTTCGCTCGGGGCCGTCGAGGAGCAGCTCGAGCCGCTTTCCGACGAGATTCTCGACCGCGTCGCGACTCGGTTCCGCGACGACGCGCGGCGGTGGGTCGGCACATCCGGCCGCGCTCGCGTGCTCGTCTACAACACGGACGAGCTCTCGGCCGACGAGGTTCCGGACTCGGTGTTCGAGCTGACCGATCCGAAATGGAAGGGCAAGATCGGCCTGCCCCCGACGAACGCGTCCTTCCAGGCGTTCGTGACCGCGATGCGCCTCGACGTCGGCGACGACCGAACCCGCGCATGGCTCGAGGCGCTGAAGGCGAATGACCCCAAGTTCTACGAGAAGAACACGCCGACGGTCGAGGCCGTTGCGTCCGGCGAGATCGAGCTCGGACTCGTGAACCACTACTACCTCTACCTCGTCAAGGGCGAGCAACCCGACGCGCCGATCGAGAACAAGTACCTCCCCGGCGACGACCCGGGTGCCCTCGTGAGCGTGGCCGGGGCCGGTGTCCTCTCGGGATCCGAGAACGTCGACAACGCCGTTCGGTTCGTCGAGTTCCTCCTCGAGGACGAGCAGCAGCGCTTCTACACCGACGAGGCCGAGGAGGCCGAGATCCCGCTGGTCGCGGGGATTGCGCCCAAGGAGGGCGTACCGACGCTGGACGAGCTTTCGGGCCGCGGCCCTGACGTCGACCTCTCTTCATTCGGCGACGAGCTCGAGAAGACGCTCGTGCTCTTGAACGAGACCGGCTTCACGTCTTGAGTCGTGCGCGGGGAGGGCGGCCGAGAGCACCGCTCTCCCTCGCCCTGCCTGCGCTCGCGATCGTCGCGCTCGCGCTCCTGCCGCTCGCCTACCTGCTCTTGCGGGCGGGCGGCAGCAGCAGCGGCTGGCAGATCCTCTGGCGGCGCGCGACGCTCGAGTTGGTCTGGAGCACCGGCCTGCTCGTCGCCGGGGTCACCCTCGCCTCCGTCGCGATCGGCGTCTCGCTCGCCTGGCTGACGACCCGCACAGACCTACCCGGGCGGCGCCTGTGGGCTGTCGCCGCTGCGCTGCCGCTCGTGATCCCGAGCTACGTCGCCGCCTTCTGCCTCCTCGGCGCCTTCGGGCCACGCGGGCTCCTCCAGCAACTTCTGGGAGTCGAGCGGCTGCCGGAGATCTATGGCTACTGGGGCGCGTTCCTCGCCTTGACTCTCTCGACCTACCCGTACGTCCTCCTCCTCACGTCGGCCGCGCTCCGCGGACTCGACCCCTCCATGGAGGAGGCCGCGCGTGGGCTCGGCCGGCAGAACCTCTATGTCTTCAGGCGCGTCACCCTCCCCGCCGTGCGGCCTGCGATCGGGGCCGGGGCTCTGCTCGTCGCGCTCTACACGCTCTCGGACTTCGGAGTGGTCTCGCTGATGCGCTACGACGCGCTCACGCGAGCGATCTACCTCCAGTACAAGTCGCTGTTCGACCGGACTCCCGCCGCAGTCCTCGCGCTCGTGCTCGTCGCCCTGACCGCGCTCGTCCTGATTGTCGAGGGCCGCTCGCGGCTCCGCACGAGCCGGGGCTCCCCGGGCGTCGCGCGCCGGCAGCGACCCCACGAGCTCGGACGCTGGAAGGTGCCCGCCCTCGTCTACTGCGGCACGCTGGTCGGCGCCTTCCTCGCCGTGCCCGCGACGGTGCTCGGCTACTGGCTCGCCCGCGGCCTCGACCGCGCCGAGTCGCCCCTCGGCGAGGCCATCAACTCGGTCTCGGCCTCCGCGCTCGCCGCCGTCGCCGCGGCGATCGCGGCACTGCCCATCGCCCTCCTGGCCCATCGCTATCCCGGACGCGGCACCCGCCTGCTCGAGCGGCTCTCGTTCGCGGGCAACGCCCTGCCCGGAATCGTGATCGCGCTCTCACTCGTCTTCTTCGCGGCGAACTACGCGAGCCCGATCTACCAGACGCTCGCGCTCCTCGTCTTCGCCTACGTCGTCCGCTTCCTCCCCCAGGCGCTCGCCGGCACCGAGTCGTCGCTCGCATCGGTGAGCCCAAGGGTCGAGGAGGCGGCGCGCTCGCTGGGACGAGGCCCGCTTCGCGCGGCCTTCACGGTGACGGTGCCGCTCGCCCGCTCCGGGATCCTCGCGGGCGCGGCGCTCGTCTTCCTCTCGGCGATGAAAGAGCTGCCGGCGACGCTCCTCCTGCGCCCGATCGGGTTCGACACGCTCGCCACCGAGATCTGGAGATTCACCTCGGTGGGCGCGTACTCGCGGGCGGCGCCCCCGGCCCTCCTCCTGATCGCCGTCTCCGCCCCGCTCGTCTATCTCCTCTCCAATCGGCACCGGCCCGAGGCGACCGAGCACGGCTAGAGTGGTTCGCATGGCCGGTCACAGCGTCGACGAGTACCTCGAGACGATCTACTTCCTGGCCTTTCCGATCGGCGAATACAAGCCGGATCCGGGCAGCTCGAGCGCGATCGCGTCCCGGGTCGCCGACATGCTCGGTGTCTCCCGCGCCTCCGCGGGCGAGATGCTGAAGCGGCTCGAAGCCGATGGGCTCGTCGAGCGCGGCGAGCAGAAGGAGGCAATTCTCACGGAGACGGGAATCGAGCGCGCCGAGCGGGTCGTTCGCAAGCACCGGATCATCGAGCGGCTGCTCACCGACTTCATGGGCTACACGGCCGCCGAGGCGCACGTGCACGCCGACACGCTCGGGGACACGTTCACCGAGGACATGGTCGTCCGGATCGAGAAGCAGCTCGGGATGCCCGACCGCTGTCCTCACGGCTGGCCGGTCGATCCCGCCTTCGAGCAAGCCGAGAACCGTGAACTGGCTCCGCTCGCCGAGCTGAACGCCGGCGACCGCAGTGAGATCGTCCGTCTCGCAGAGCACGACGGCGAGCTCCTGCACTGGTTCTACGACGAGGGCTTCGTCCCCGGGGCGCAGGTCGTGCTCCGTGAGGCGCAGCCGGCTGCGGGGCAGTTCAAGATCACCCTCTCCGGCACCGACCGCGCGATCGGCGAGCGCGCCGCCGCCGGCCTGTACGTCAAGCTGGTCTAGCCCAGCTTCTCAGCCAGCTTGCGCGCGTTCAGGTGCGCGACGGCCTCGATCGAGATCATCGGATTGACTCCGGATGCCGTTGGGAAGGTCGAGCCGTCCGCGACGACGAGGTTCCGCACGTCCCACGTCTCGCCGTCCGGGTTCGTGGCCGAGTGGGCCGGTGAGTCGCCCATCCGGCACGACCCCATCAGGTGGAACGAGAAGAACCCAACCTGACCCGGGCCCCAGCCCGCTGCGTCGGCGTCGCGGAGGAAGCGCGCGCGGTCGCCATCCACCCCGGGCTCGTAGGCGACGAGCCGGCTGTGTCCGGAGAGGATCCGCTTCGCACCGGCCGCCTCGAGGATCGCCGCGGCTCCCTCGACGCCGATCCGAACGCGCGCGAGGTCGTCGGGCGCGACCCGGTAGCGGACGCGAGTGGAGCCGTCGCGTCGCACCGACACGCTGCCGCTCCCGCGATCGCGGAGGAGGACGCCGATGTTCGTCATGTGCACGAACTCGCCCATCAGCTCCGCGTGCTCCGCGGCGCTCCGCCAGGGCAGCGCTGCGGCCGCGAAGCCCGGGTGCACGGGCACCGACTCGTACTTGACGCCGTAGCCGCCCTCGAGATCCCGGTTCTGATCGGAGTAGATCGCCTGCAGCGTCCCCTCCCAGCCCCGCACCTCCTCCTCGAACATACCGAGGACAGGCGTCCCGGGGTGGACGCGCAACCACCGACCGACGTTCGGGTTGCGCAAGCCTGAGCGGAGTAGGAGCGGCGGCGTGCCGAGCGCGCCACCGGCAGCGACGACGGCCCGAGCACGCACCCGGAGGCGGTGTCCGCCGACCCGTGCCTCGACCCCGCTCGCGGCGCCGCTCTCGACGAGGACTCGCTCGGCCGTCGCATCGGTGACGATGCGCGCGCCGGCTGCGGCTGCGTCGGCGAGCCAGGTGACGAGAGTCGACTGCTTGGCGCCGAACGGACACCCGAGCCCGCAGGAGCCGCACCGCACTCCCTGCTCGCAGCCGAGCACGTTCCGCGGCATCTCGTCCACGTGCCAGCCCAGACGTTCGAGGCCGCGGCCCATCAGCTCGTCCCGCTTCGAGGGCACGTTGTTGTCGGTGTTCACGCCGAGGCGCTCCCAGACGGCATCGAGGCTCGGCCCCAGCTCGTTGCTCGGGAACCCGAGGTCGCCCCACTCCGCGAGCACCTCGTCCGGAGTCCGGAACGACGTCGTGTAGTTGACGACGGTGCCGCCGCCGAGACAGGAGCCGGCGATCAGCGAGACACTCCGGTCGTCGGTCGCGGCCGCGGCTCCGCCGAGGTAGAGCCGGTCGTAGCCGGGATGCTCTGCCCCGTCGAAGTCGGCTTCGCTCCAGTAGCCGCCCGCCTCGAGGACGACGACATCGAGCCCCGCTTGCGCGAGGACGGCCGCGGCGACTCCTCCGCCCGCCCCCGAGCCGACGACGCAGACGTCGCAGTCGAGCTCGGTGTTGCTCTCGACGCGGAGCGGCTCGAGCCGACGCGGGGGCGGATCGGCGGGTGGGCCTGGAGGGCCGGGATAGCCGATCGCCAGCCAGCGTTCACTCGTCCCATCGGGGTCGGGGAGCATGTACGCGAACGAGAGCGCCGCCTGCTTCAGGGCCGTGAACACGGCCCGCCGCTGCGGGATCCGGCTGTCCGACCAAGCGCGCAGCACCGCCTCGCGCCGCTTCCGCGGGAGGCGGGCGAAGCCACGACCCCACGTCGCGAGCAGCAGGGAGAGCTGCCGCTGCTCGGAAGGGCCCAGATGCTTGCGTGCGGCCGCGAGCACGGCATCGGCGAACTCGGCGCCGCCGCCGTTTCGGCTCGGAGCGAAGGTCTCACAGACCGCTTCGAGCGCCCTCCGGTTCATCCCGAGAACCGGTCGCCGCGGCTAGACGGTCGCCGCGGCGAGCCCGGCGGCGGCCCGGAGCGCGTCGGCGCGATCCGTCCGCTCCCAGGTGAAGTCCTTGTCGTCCCGGCCGAAGTGACCGTAAGCGGCGGTCTTGCGGTAGATCGGCCGGCGCAGGTCGAGATCGCGGAGGATCGCAGCCGGGCGCAGGTCGAAGTTCTCGTGGACGAGCTCCTCGATCCGCGCCTGCGGGATCGTCTCCGTCCCGAAGCAGTCGACGAGCACGGAGAGCGGATGCGCGACCCCGATCGCGTAGGCGACCTGGATCTGGCAGCGGTCGGCGAGGCCGGCCGCGACGACGTTCTTCGCCACGTAGCGGGCGGCGTAGGCGGCCGAGCGGTCAACCTTGGTCGGATCCTTGCCCGAGAAGGCGCCGCCGCCGTGAGGCGCCGCACCTCCGTAGGTGTCGACGATGATCTTCCGGCCGGTGAGTCCGGTGTCCCCCATCGGCCCGCCGATCACGAACTTGCCGGTCGGGTTGACGTAGACGAAGCCCTTCTCCTCGAGCCGCTTCTCGTCGTAGAGGTCGTGCGGGAGAATCGGCCGCAGAACCTGGTCGATCAGGTCGGGCTTGATCAGCGTCTCCGGGTCGAGCCCGTCTCGGTGCTGGGTCGAGATGAGCACGCTCTCGATCTCGACCGGCTTCTGGCGGCCGTGCTCGTCGACCTCGTAGCGCACCGTGACCTGCGCCTTGCCGTCCGGTCGCAGGTAGGGGAGCACGTCGGCCTTGCGCACCTCGGAGAGGCGCTTGCAGATCCGATGGGCGAGCAGGATCGGCAGCGGCATCAGCTCCTCGGTCTCGTTCGAGGCGTAGCCGAACATCATTCCCTGGTCGCCTGCGCCCACCCGGTCGAGCGAGTCGTCGTCGCCGTGCTGGGCCTCGTACGACTCGTCGACGCCCTGGGCGATGTCGGACGACTGCTCGTCGAGCGCGACGATGATTCCGCAGGTCTCCGCGTCGAAGCCATACTTGGCCCGCGTGTAGCCGATCTCCGCGATCGTCTTCCGGACGAGGCGCGGGATGTCGACGTACGTCTTGGTCGTGATCTCGCCGGCGACGACCACGAGGCCGGTGGTGATCAGCGTCTCGCAGGCGACGCGGCCCTTGGGATCGTCCGTGAGAACCGCGTCGAGGACTGCATCCGAGACCTGGTCGGCGATCTTGTCGGGATGCCCCTCGGTGACGGACTCCGAGGTGAACGAGAACGAGCGCGCGGCCACGGCGGCCACTCTACCTAGCGGATCTCGAGGAAGGCTCCGACCTCGATGTCGTTCGAGTCGGAGGTGTTCCCAAAGGCGACGAAGCTGCCGAGCGGTTCCAGGTTGGCGCGGACCTCCGCTGGGAGATCCTCCTCCGCGAAGCCGGCGACGTCATCCGCGAGATCGACGAGCCGCTGCAGGTCGAAGTAGGCATAGACGTCGTCGTCCCCGACACCGGCCGCGTCGGTCGCGCGCTTGAAGGCCTCATCGTCCGCGAGCGAGTCGCCGCCGTCGGCGAGCGCCTGGATCCCCGCGCGGGAGGTCGTGACCGCGATGTGACCGTCGTTCTCGCCGTAGAGGATCGAGACCGGCCCGAGCTGGAGTTCCTTGGCTGCGATCTCACCGATCACGCGCGGGCGGGGCCTCGCGTCGAAGAGGGTTCCTGCCTGCTCAGCGAGCGTGTCGAGCGTGCTGAGGCCCTCTTTCGCATCCTTCGGCGCGAGCAGGAGCGTGACCTCGGGGATCAGCGACGCCGGCCGTGTGTAGATCCCGAGGCCGCCTTCGAAGAGATCGAGGATCTGCTCGAATCGGACTCCGAGCTCGTCTTCGATCTCGCCGACGCCGCCGGAGTCGAGGGCGCAGCGAAGCTGCTCCGTCAGTCCGAGGCCGGCGAAGTCGACGCCGGGAGAGCCGATGTAGGCGTACGCGCCCGACGGAACCTGGTCGAGCAGCGAGTCGCTCTGGGAGACCTCCGGTGCGCCCTCGCTCTCGGCGGCGAGCTTGAAGCGGACCCCGTCCTCACCCGCCACGAGGCTGCCGGCGGCGTACTGGAGCTCGCCCTGCTGCTTCGGCGGGTCGCAGCCGGGGATCGCCTGCTTCGTCATCGCCTCGGTGATCGGGGCTCCGTTGGCGAACATCGTCACGAGTGCGTCCTCGTCGACCCGCGCCTGCGCATCCACGAACCAGTCGGCGTCCTCGAGCTTCTCACTGTCGGCGGCGAACCTGTCCAGGGTCGCGTCCTTCTCGGCGATCGCGGTCCAGCCCTCGATCTCGCGAGTCACGGTCGGGTCGTCGGACTCCTTCAGGAGCGCCGTGAGCTTCGCCTTGTCGCGCGGCTTCGTCAGGACGACGATGTTGCCGCCGTCGTTCTCGAAGTCGAGGAATGCGAGATAGGTCTCGTCGCCGAGCGCAGGGAGAACGTCCTCATCGAGGTCGATCCCCTCCTCCTTCGCGCCCTTGCGCACCTCGTCGAGCAGCTTCTGCTTGCCCGGGAACTTGCTCAGGAGCTCGTCCGCCTGCTTCCACTGATCAGAGTCGGGATCGGTCTCGAAGGCGAGCAGGAGCGGGGCGCTCGCAGGGACGATCCCAGCGACGTCGGCAGCGCTCGATCCGGAGGTGCTCTCGCTTCCCCCGCAACCGGCGAGGAGAAAAACGACGACGGTCGGGACGAGAAGACGGCGAATCGTGATCACGGCGGTCACTCCTGGGTCGGGGCGCGGCCCATCAGGCCGGAGACGAGCTCGTTCAGAGACGTACCCTCGAGCACGCTACATACACCTTCGGTGATCGGGAGCTCGATCTTGAGCCTGTGTGAGAGATCGCGGAGGACGGGAGCGGTGGTCAGCCCCTCGACGACCATCCCGATCTCGCGCACGGCTTCCTCGGGCGCAGCGCCCTGGGCGATCAGCTCGCCGGCCCGGCGGTTCCGTCCCGACTTCGAGAAACACGTGACGACGAGGTCTCCCATTCCCGCGAGCCCCGCGAAGGTCTCCGGGCGGCCGCCGGAGGCCTCTGCCAGGCGTCCCATCTCCGCGAGCCCGCGGGCGACGAGAGCCGCCTTGGCGTTGTCGCCGAGCCCGAGCCCGTCGGCGCCGCCAGCGGCGAGCGCGATCACGTTCTTCGCAGCCGCACACAGCTCGACCCCGACGATGTCCTCGTTCACGTACACGCGGAACGTGCCCGAGTTGATCGCCTCCTGGAGCGCGAGAGAAAGGTCGGGATCCTCGCTGGCGATCACCGCTGCCGCCGGTAGGTCATGGGCGACCTCCTCGGCGATGTTCGGGCCGGAGAGAATCGCGACGGGTCTGCCGCGCACGAGGGTCGAGAGGCGCTCACCGGTCGCGGGGTCGAGGCCCTTCGTCAGCGAGAGCACCGGGCAGGTGCCGGGCAGCGACCGGACGACGCTCTCGTACGACGCGCTTGGAAGCGCGAGCACGACGAGCTCTGCCTGCGCGAACGGCGCTTCCTCGATCGTCGTCGCGTCGACGCCCTCGAGGCTCGCGTAGGTCAGATAGCGGGGGTTGCGGTGTGTCTCCACGATCGCGCGCGCCTGTTCCGCGTCGCGGCAGGCGAGCGTCACCTCGTGCTCGCGGTTCACGAGCACGCGCGAGAACGCGGTTCCCCACGACCCGCCCCCGACGACGACGACCCTCACGAGCGCTTGACGAAGTCGATCGAGACGGGAACGCCGCCGAGGCCGAATCGCTTCCGCAGCTCGTTCTCGACCCAGTAGGCGTAGTCGCGGGTGACGAGGCCCGGGTCGTTGACGTGGATCCGGATCCGCGGCGGTCTGGTCGAGACCTGGGCTCCGTACAGGAGGTTGAGCCGGCGTCCGCGCTGGGAGGGCGGCTGGCGAGCCTCGCGGAGCTCGGCGAGCGCGTTGTTCAGGGCGGGCGTCGGAATGCGGCCGGAGTGCTTCGCGAAGAGCGCCTCGACGTGGTCGAGGAGCCGATCGAGCCCGCGCCCGGTCAACGCCGAGACCGCGATCACGGGCGGGCGCTGGCGCAGCCGCCGTTCGAGCCGCTCCTTCACGTCCTCGAGGACGACGTCGTTCACGTCCCACTTGGAGAGGATCACGAGCGTCGAGCAACCGGCCTTCCGGGCCACGTCTGCGACGGACAGATCCTGCTCGACGATTCCTTCGCTCGCGTCGATCAGGACGAGCGCGATGTCCGCGCGCTCGGCAGCCTCGAGTGCGCGGAGCTCCGAGTAGTAGTCGATCCCCTGCCGTTGCTTACGCTTCCGCCGCAGGCCCGCGGTGTCGACGAGGAGGAACTGCTGCTCGCCGCGGACGAGGATCGTGTCGATCGCATCCCGGGTCGTGCCCGGGACGTCGGAGACGATCACGCGGTCGCGGCCGACGAGCTTGTTCAGGAGCGAGGACTTGCCCACGTTCGGGCGGCCGAGAATCGCGACCCGGATCGTCTCGTCGCCGATGTGCGCGCGGCCCTCGCCCGGGAGGAGCGCCACGATCTCGTCGAGCAGGTCGCCGGTGCCGTGCCCATGGAGCGCCGAGAGCGGCCACGGGTCGCCGAGTCCGAGCTTGTGGAACTCGATCGCCTCGAGGTCCTTGCGCGGGTCGTCGATCTTGTTCGCGAGCACGAGCACCGGCTTCTTCGAGGCGCGGAGCGTCACCGCGAGCTCTTCGTCGCCGGGCGTGATCCCGTGCCGGGCGTCGACCACGAAGAGGATCAGGTCGGCCTCCTCGATCGCGGCACGCGCCTGCTTTACGATCTCGGGGCTGAAGACGTCGGTCGCGGCGGCGTCGACGCCGCCCGTGTCGATCAGGAGAAAGTGAGTTCCACTCCAGTCTGCGAGAAGCTCCTTGCGGTCACGTGTGACGCCGGGCGTCTCGTGGACGACTGCCTGGCGGCTCTCGGTCAGGCGGTTGATCAGGGTCGACTTGCCCACGTTCGGATACCCGACGATCGCGACCGTGCCCGCGATCGGCGGGGCCTCGTACTTCTCCTCCTTGAACTCGAGGTCGTCGCTCATGCCCGCTCCAACGCCGGCAAAGCCGGCGTCTCCGCTCCTGGCAGCTCCGTCGAGCCTACGCTGCTCATGCCGCTGGCGGGGTCGCGTCGCGAGGCCGGCCGAGCGCGTGGATCTCGACGAGCCAGGCGTGGAGGGCGTGGATCCGCCGCTCGATCTCGTTCGAGGCCTCCCGGTAGCCCTTGCCGCCCTTCGGTAGCCCCTCGAAGCGCACGGGCTCGCCCCACGCGACCGAAACCGGGTGCCAGTTGCCGAGCCGCCAGTCGTGGGAGCCGTGGATCGCGGCCGGGACGACCGGCACGTCCTCCTGGAGCGCGACCATTGCGGCTCCGGGCTGAATCCGGCCCGGAATGCCCGAGAGCTGGCGCGTCCCCTCGGCGAAGAGCCCGAGCGCGCCGCCCGACCGGACGACCTCGCGCATCATCCGGACGGCCTCACGATCGGACTCGCCGCGCCGCACCGAAATCGTCCCGAAGCTGCGGATCAGCTGCCCGAGGCCGGGCACGCGGTGGGCCTCCGCCTTCGCGAGGAAGTGAATCGTCCGCGGCGACACGGTGCCCATCACGGGCGGGTCGATCCAGTGGAAGTGGTTGAAGGCGAGTACGACACCGCCGTTACGCGGTACGCGCTCGACGCCGTAGTTGCGGAGCGGGACGAAGAGGCGGGTGAGCGGCTGGAGGGTCGCGCGGCCGATCGCCCAGACGGCGTCGACGCTGTTCACGCAGGCCCGGTCATGCCGCAGAGCGGGCGTGAACCAGCTCTTCGATCCGTGCGACGACGTCGTCGACGCCGAGGTCGGTCGTGTCGATCTCGATCGCGTCCTCGGCGGGGCGCATGTTGACCGCGTCCTTCTCGTCCCGCATCCGGAGGTCGGTCGCAAGCGCGTCGGCCGCCACCTCGGGCCGCTCGGCAGCACGGCGCTGGGCGCGGATCGCGGGGTCGGCGATCAGATAGACCTTGACTCCCGCCTGGGGAGCGACGACGGTGCCGATGTCCCGTCCCTCGATCACGACGTCGCCCTCCGCCCCGAGCGCGCGCTGGCGTTCCCGCATCACCTCTCGAACCGCGATGTGGCGAGCGACGACCGGGACGAGCTTGTCGATCCCCGGCTTGCGGATCGGGGAAGTGACATCGGTTCCGTCGATGAAGACGCGTCCGGCCTCGTCGAACTGGACGGGGAAGGCCCGCGCGAGCTCGGCGAGCTCGTCGGCGTGGTCGAGCGGAAGATGGCGGCGCTGGGCGAGCCAGGTGAGCGCGCGATACATCGCCCCGGTGTCGAGGTAACGGAAGGAGAGGCGCTCGGCGAGCCGCCGCGCGACCGTGCTCTTGCCGGCCCCGGCGGGCCCATCGATGGCGACGATCATTGGCGTAGTGACTCCAGGAGGTCGTAGAAGCCGGGGAAGCTTACAGCGACCGATTCCGATCCCTCGACCTCGACCCCTTCGCGGGAAGCGAGCCCGGCGATCGACGCGACCATCGCGATCCGGTGGTCGCCGCGGGAGTCCATCGTGCCGCCCTTGAGCCGCGTCGGCACCCCACGGACGACGAAGCCGTCCTCGGTCGCACGGATGTGGGCGCCGAGCCGGCGGAGCCCGTCCACGACGGCCTCGATCCGGTCGGTTTCCTTCGCGCGCAGCTCGGCGGCGCCGCTGAGGACGCTGTCCCCGTGCGCGTGCACGGCGAGGAGTGCGAAGAGGGGCAGCTCGTCGACGAGGAGGGGCACCTCGGCCGCGTTCACGTTCGTGCCGACGAGCTCGGCGGGTCGGACATCGAGGTCGCCGCCTGCCTCGCCCCCGATCCGGCGCCGGTTGAAGACGGTCACGCGGGCCCCCATCCGCTCGAGCACGTCGAGGAGGCCGATCCGGCGCGGATTCAGGTTGAGCCCGTGCACGGTGAGCGCGGAGCCCGGAATCAGCGTCGTGGCCGCGATCAGAGGCGCGGCGGACGAGAAGTCGCCGGGAACCTCGATCTCGCCGAGCTCGAGCCGTTCGACCGGCCGGACGGTCGCGCTCTTCTGGCGCCGGCGGACGTACGCACCCGCGGCGGCGAGCATCGTCTCGGTGTGGTCGCGGGTCGGGAAGGGCTCGACGACGGTCGTCTCGCCCTCTCGCGCGAAGATCCCGCCGAGGAGGACGGCCGACTTGACCTGCGCGCTCGCGACGGGGAGCTCGTAGTCGATCGGCCGGACCTCGCCGCCCTCGATCGTCAGGGGCGCGTGCCCGTCGGTCGTCTCGATCGCGACCCCCATCCGGCGCAACGGCTCGGCGATCCGCTCCATCGGCCGGGTGCTCAGCGACGCGTCGCCGGTGAGGCGGAAGCTCCCTTCCTGGCCGGCGAGGATCCCGGGCAGAAGTCGCATCAGCGTCCCCGCGTTCGCGCAGTCGATCGGCTTGCGCGGCGGCTTCAGCCCGCGGAGTCCGACCCCGAAGACGTGCAGCGTCTCCGAATCGGCCTCGTAGACGCGGACGCCGAGCGCGCGCACGGCTCCGATCGTCGCCTCGGTGTCGGCCGAGCGCCCGAAGCCGGTGATCCGCGTCTCGCCGTCGCCGATCGCGGCCAGCAGGACGGCTCGATGCGAGATCGACTTGTCGCCCGGCACCGCCAGATGGCCGAGGATCGAGGCGGCGGGCTTGATTCTCATTCGTCCCCGTCCGAGTCGTCCAGGACCGGCGCGATCACGACACCGTAGCCCTGCGACTCGAGCAGGGCCGCGGCCCGCTCGGCCTCCCGCTCGCCGGTGACGAGGATGTTCAGGGTGCCACCGCGCTCGGGCGACATGTGCTGGAGGTCGAACTCCTCGATGTTGATCCGCGCCGCGCCGAGTGCCTGGGTGATGCCCGCGAGCACGCCCGGTCGGTCGGGGACGTGGACGCGGAGGCGCTGGAGCTCGCCCGGGTCGCTGTGGGCGGTCGCCAGCATCGAGCGCCGGTTCACGGCCGCCTCGCCGATCCAGCGCGCGAGAAAGCCGGCGTCGCCCGCCGCGAGGGCGCCCTCGACCTGCTCGATCCGGCGGCGGTGCTCGGCGAGCGCGTCCCGAACCGCCTCGGCGTTCTCGAGAAAGATGTCCACCCACATGCGCGGGTTGGCGCCGGCGACGCGAGTCATGTCCCGGAAGGAGCCGCCCGCGGCCGTGAGCAAGTCGTGGCCGTCGACGCGCGCCGCGCCGGTCTGGTTGAGCAGCACGTTGGCCAGGACGTGCGGGAGGTGGCTCGTCACGGCGACGAGGCGGTCGTGGGCCTCCGGATCGATCGCAACGGGCACGGCTCCGAGTGCTGCGACGAAATCGTGGACGAGCTTGTACTGCTCGGGCGCACTGGTCGCGACCGGCGTCAGGAACCAGGTCGCACCCTCGAAGATGTCGGCCGTCGCGTGAGCGGGACCGCGCGCCTCCGAGCCGCAGATCGGATGGCCGCCGATGAACCGCCCCTCCCCTCCGGCGGCCGCGCAGACGCTGCCCTTCGTCGAGCCGACATCGGTGACGGTGCAGTCCGGGCCGCTCGCGTCGAGGACGGCGCGTACCTGCGCCGGGAGCGCCGTCACGGGAGCGGCCACCACTGCGAGCTCGGCGCCCTCGAGCGCCGCCGCGAGATCGGCGGCGGGCTCGACTGCACCGCGTTCGGCGGCGGTGGCGAGGTGGGCCGCGTCGGGGTCCCATCCTGTGACGCGCTCGACACCGGCCCGGCACGCTGCGAGGCCGACGGATGCGCCGATCAGGCCCGTGCCGACGACGGTGAGGGAGCGAAGCGGCGCCACGGGACTAGCTTCGCATCAGCTCGGCCACGCGAAACGCGAGGTCGAGCGACTGGCGGGCGTTCAGACGCGGGTCGCAGAGGCTCTGGTAGCGGGCTGTCAGCTCTTCCTCGAGCACGGCCGTGTTGCCGCCGAGGCACTCGGTCACGTCCTCGCCCGTGAACTCGAGGTGGACGCCTCCGGGCCAGGCGCTCTCGGAACGGCAGACGGTGAAGAACGCCTCGACCTCGGCCATGATCTCGTCGAAGCTCCGCGTCTTGATCCCGCTCGCCGTCCGGAACATGTTCGCGTGCATCGGGTCGCAGGCCCAGACGGCGGGATGCTCGGCCTCGGCGGCCGCCCGGAGGAGCGGGGGCAGTGCGCCGGCGAGGTGGTCTGCTCCCATCCGGACGATGAAGGTGAGGCGCCCGGGAATGCGGCCCGGGTTCAGCCGCTCGCAGAGCTCGAGCACGTCCTCGGGCGTCGCGGTCGGGCCGAGCTTGATCCCGAGCGGGTTGTGCACCCCGGCGAAGAACTCGACGTGGGCGCCGTCCGGCTGCCGCGTCCGCTCGCCGATCCAGAGCATGTGGGCGGAGCAGTCGTACCAGTCACCCGTGAGCGAGTCGTTGCGGGTGAGGCCCTCCTCGTAGTCGAGCAGGAGACCTTCGTGACTCGTCCAGACGTCGACCTGGTGGAGCTGCGGCGAGTCGACGAGGTCGATTCCGCACGCGCGCATGAATCCGAGCGCGCGCTCGATCTCGACCGCGATCGCGCGGTAGCGCTGGCCCTCGGGCGCGCTCGCGGCGAACTCCTGGTTCCACATCTGCACCTGCGTCAGGTCGGCGAAGCCGCCCTTCGTGAACGCGCGCAGGAGGTTGAGCGTGGCCGCGGACTGGTGGTAGGCGCGAACCATCCGCTCGGGATCGGCGACCCGCCCTTCCGCAGTCGGCGCGTCGTCGTTGACCATATGGCCGAGGAACGAGGGCAACTCGACGTCACCGATGCGCTCGGTCGGGGTCGAGCGCGGCTTCGCGAACTGGCCCGCGATCCGGCCCACCTTGACGAGCGGGAGCGCCGATCCGTAGATCAGCACGACCGACATCTGGAGCAGGATCTTCAGCTTCTCGCGGATCGAGACCGCGGTGAAGTCGTGGAAGGACTCGGCGCAGTCGCCCGCCTGGAGGAGGAAGGCGCGTCCGGCTCCGACGTCGGCGAGGGCGGACTGGAGGTCGCGCGCCTCGCCGGCGAAGACGAGCGGGGGCATGCCCTTCAGCTGTGCGAGCGCCGCCTCGGCCTTCGCCTCGTCCGGCCACTCGGGCTGGTGCCGGGCCGGGTGGCTCCGCCACGACGACGGCGTCCAGGCTGCTGGGGTGACGGCCATGAAAGCCAGTGTAGTTGCGGGTTTCCGGCCTCGGCCCTATCCTGCGAGCATGAACTCCGTCCACCGCAGCGAGCTCTGGTTCTGGCCCAGCGGGCGGTGCGGGAGCGTGCGCGAGAGCTAGCGCGTACCCCGTATCCGCTCGACCGTCGACCTCCGCCACCCGGAGGTCGTTTTCTTTCCACGACCAGAAAGGATCGAGAGTCAATGCGAATCTTTAGCGGGATCCAGCCCACCGGCGCGAAGCAGCTCGGGAATCTGATCGGCGGCTTCCGCCAGTACGCGGCCACCCAGGAGCAGGGCGAGGGATTCTTCTGCATCGTCGACCTGCACTCGATCAGCGTCGAGTACGACCCGCAGGACTTCCACGAGCGGACGCTCGATCTGGCCGCGATGCTCTTCGCGACCGGCCTCGACCCGGAGCGCTCGACGGTGTTCGTCCAGAGCCACGTCGGCGCGCACGCCGAGGCGGCTTGGCTGCTCGGCTCGGTCACGAGCTACGGCCAACTCGGCCGGATGACGCAGTTCAAGGACAAGGGCGAACGGCAGGAGTTCGTCTCCTCTGCGCTCTTCACCTACCCGGTGCTGATGGCGGGCGACATCCTCCTCTATCAGACCGACATCGTCCCGATCGGCGACGACCAGCGGCAGCACCTCGAGCTCGCGCGGGACGTCGCCGAGCGCTTCAACAGCCGCTACGGGGAGATTTTTAAGCTCCCGCAGGGCGTCTACCCCGAGGTCGGCGCGCGGATCATGGACCTGCAGGAGCCGACGCGGAAGATGTCCACGACGGCCGGCACCCCGCAGGGAACCGTGCTCCTGCTGGACGAGCTCGACGTGATCCGGAAGAAGTTCCGCTCAGCCGTGACCGATTCGGGCCGTGAGGTGCGTCGAGATCCGGAGAAGCCGGGAGTCACGAACCTGATCGACATCCTCGCCGCCCTCACCGGCGAGGCACCCGACGCGATCGAGTCACGCTACGGGGACAGCGGCTACGGCGCGTTCAAGCAGGACGTCGGCGAGGCCGTTGCCGAGGCGGTCGGGCCGATCCAGGAGCGCTACCGGGAGCTGCGGGCGGATCCGGCGGAGCTCCGACGCCTCCTCGGCCGCGGCGCGGAGAAGGCCCGCGAGGCTTCGGCGCCGACGCTGCGCCAGATGTACGAGCAGATGGGGTTTGTCCAGCCTGGGGAAGCGCCAGCGCCGTGATCTCGGCTCGCGTCAGCTCGCGCCACTCCCCCGGCTTCAGGTTGCCGAGGGTCAGGCCCGCGTACGTGCTCCGGTGGAGCCGCCTGACGCGGTGGCCGGCCGCTTCCACCATCCGCCGCACCTGGCGGTTCCTGCCCTCGTGGAGCACGAGCTCGAACCGGTTGCCCGAGATCCGGCGGGCTCGCGCGGGCGCCGTCTTGCCGTCTTCCAGGTTTACGCCTTCCGCCAGCTTCCGGAGCGTCCCGTCCGTGGGCTGCTTCCAGGTCTCGACCTCGTAGACCTTCTCCACCCCGTAGCGGGGATGCGCGAGCGTGTGCGCGAGGGGGCCGTCGTTCGTGAGGAGCAACGCGCCGGTCGTGTCGACGTCGAGCCGCCCGACGGGGACGACGTGCGAGGCGTGCTGGACGAGGTCGACGACGGTCCGCCGGCCCTGAGGGTCGCTCGCGGTCGTGACGACGCCTGCCGGCTTGTGGAGGAGCACGTAGGCGAGCTTCTGCTTCTCGACCCGCCTCCCGTCGACCTCGACGACGTCGCTGGCGAGGACGAACGTGTTCAGCTGGCCGGGCAGGCCGTTCACCTTGACGCGTCCGGCCTTGATCAGCTCGTCGGAGGCTCGGCGGGAGGCGATTCCCGCTCGGGCCAGATAGGCGTTCAACCGCATTGAACCGGAGTGTTGCAGGCTGTAGGCTCCGGCCCGATGCCCGACCGCAGCCGCGATCTCGAGCGTCTTGCCGATCTGCTGGTCGGATTCGGCGCCCACGTGCAGCCGGGACAGATCGTCGCGATCACGGCCTACCACGAGATGGCCGAGGCCACCCGCGCCGTTGCCCGCGCGAGCTACCGGCACGGCGCGCGCTACGTCGACGTCTTCTGGTGGGACATGCTCGTCAAGCGAGCGCGGCTCGAGCTCGCGGACGCGGAGACCCTCGAGTACGTGCCTCCCTGGATCGGGGAGCGGCTGCGCTGGCTCGGCGAAGAGGGGGCAGCGCGGATCTCCCTGACCGGCAGCGGCTCGACGATCTTCGACGGGGTCGATCCCTCCCGGATGGGTCGGGACCTGCTCCCGTACGTGGAAGAGGTGCCCGTGCTCGTGAACGAGCGGACGACGAACTGGACGATCGGGCCGTGCCCGAATCCGGATTGGGCGCAGCGAGTCCATCCCGACCTGGAGCCCGCGGACGCGCTCGAGAGGCTCTGGGAGGAGATCGTCCACGTCTGCCGCCTCGACTCGGACGACCCCGTCGCCGCCTGGCGCGAGCGGATGCGCGCGATCGTCGCGTCGGCCGACCAGATGAGCGAGCGCCGGTTCGACGCGATCCACCTCTCCGGCCCGGGCACCGACCTCACCGTCGGCCTGCTGCCGAGCCACCGCTGGCTCGGTGCCGACTTCACGACGGTCGACGGTCGCACCCACTATCCGAATATCCCGACCGAGGAGATCTTCACGACGCCCGACCCGGAGCGGGTCGACGGCCATGTCAGCGCGACGATGCCGCTCGAGGTCTACGGCTCGTTCATGTCCGGGATCCGGATCGCGTTCGAAGGCGGCCGTGCGACCAAGGTCGACGCCGACGAGGGAGCCGAGGCCCTGCGCACGATCGTCGCGAAGGAGGGCGCAGACCGACTCGGCGAAATCGCGCTCGTCGACGGAGAGGGCCGGATCGGCCCGCTCGGAACCGTCTTCTACGAGACGCTCCTCGACGAGAACGCGGCCAGCCACATCGCGCTCGGGAACGCGTACACCTTCCCGCTCGAGGACGAGGCAGACCAGGCGCGGGCGAACCGCAGCGCCGTGCATGTCGACTTCATGATCGGCAGCCCCGAGGTCGACGTGGACGGGATCACGACCGACGGCGACCGCGTCCCCGTGCTCCGAGGTGGGAGCTGGCAGATTTGAGCGGGGCAGGTCTGACCGAGGCCGAGCGCTTCGCCGAGCTCGTCGTGGAGGTCGGCGCGAACGTCCAGGAGGGTCAGGACGTCGAGATCCTCGCCCACTTCGGCACCGAGGACGCCGTCCGGGCGGTCGCCGGCGCGGCCTACCGCCGGGGAGCGCGCTACGTCGACGTCTGGTGGTGGGACGCGCTCGTGAAGCGGGAGCGACTCCTGCACGCCCGGCCGGAGACGCTGGACTACGTCCCGCCGGAGCCCGGTGCGCGGCTGCTGCGGCTCGGGGAGGAGCGCGGTTGCCGGGTGTGGATCGTCGGTAACCCGCACCCGAAGGCTCTCGAGGGGATCGATCCCGAGCGCGCGAGCCGAGATCTGCTCCCTCGGCTGAAGGAGAGCACGGAGGTCGTGATGGCGCAGACGACGAACTGGTGCATCGCCTCGTGGCCGACACGGGGTTGGGCGGAGCAGGTGTTCCCGGACCTCGACCCGGACGCAGCCTTCGAGCGCCTGCGACGCGAGCTCGCCCACGTGACCCGCCTCGACGAGGCCGACCCCTCCGCGGCGTGGCGCGCTCGCGTCGCCGAGCTGAAGACCGCGGCAGCGAGTCTGAACGAGCGGCGCTTCGACGCGCTTCGCTTTCACGGTCCCGGCACCGATCTGACCGTCGGCCTCTTCCGCAGCAGCTCGTGGCGCGCGGGCTCGCTCGAGCGCGTCGACGGCGTCGAGAGCGTGGTCAACCTCCCGACCGAGGAGGTCTTCACGACTCCTGACCCCGATCGGGTCGACGGCGTCGTCCGCTCGACGAAGCCGCTCGAATACGCGGGCAGTTTGATCGAGGGGATCACCGTGCGGTTCGAGGCCGGCCGAGCGGTCGAGCTCGACGCGACCACGAACGCCAACGTCTTTCGCGCGATCGCGGCGAAGGACGAGGGCGCGGCCCGGCTCGGAGAGGTGGCCCTCGTCGACGGCTCCGGCCGGATCGACGCGCTCGGAACCGTCTTCTGGAACACCCTCCTCGACGAGAACGCCGCCAGCCACATCGCCCTCGGAGGCTCCTACGACTTCGTCGTCGAGGACGAGGCCGAGCGCGCGCGGGCGAACCAGAGTCAGATCCACGTCGACTTCATGATCGGGAGCCCCGAGGTCGACGTCGACGGGCTGACCCAGGACGGCGAGACGGTTCCCGTCCTGCGCCACGGGGTCTGGCAGATCTAGGAGGCAGCGCGGTGAGCCTGACCCAGTACTACACGGCGACCACCCTCGACGGCTTCATCGCCGATCCGGACGACTCGCTCGAGTGGCTCTTCACCCGCAACCAGGAGAAGGACGGCCCGCTGAACTACGACACGTTCATCGCCGAGGTCGGTGCGCTCGCGATGGGCTCGACGACGTACGAGTGGATCCTCCGGCACGAGTTCGCGGACAAGGATCCGGCCGAGTGGAAGTGGCCGTACGAGATTCCCTGCTGGGTCTTCACCCACCGGCAGCTGACGGTCGTCCCGAACGCGGCGATCGAGTTCACGAGCGCCGACGTCGCGATCGTGCACGCGGCGATGGTCGCCGCCGCGGGCGGGCGGAACGTCTGGATCGTCGGCGGCGGCGACCTCGCCGGCCAGTTCGCCGACCGCGGCCTCCTGGACGAGGTGCTGGTCTCGATCGCGCCGGTCACGCTCGGCGCCGGCGCCCCACTCCTCCCTCGCCGGCTCGAGCTGCGCCTCGACGAGCTCGGCCAGAATGGCGACTTCGCCGCCGCCCGCTACTCGGTCGTGCGGTCAGCGGTTCCTGTGCCAGAAGAGGCCCCGCCAGCCGAGTGAGGCTCGGCCCGGGCCGCGGGGGGCGTCGCAGGCGAGAGCATCCGAGCATGGCGGATCGGGCTCCGATGTCAGCAAAAGGCGTTCAATCTGCGGGGATTCCCTCCGCCAGATACCGATCCTCGGCGTCGTAGTCGAGCATCGGGCCGAAGAACGAGTCGTCGCGATTCGGGAGGGCTGCCGGATCCTGCCGGGCGCGGGAGACGAGCCAGTCGACCTCCTCGGCGACGGTGGCCACGTAGTCCCCGGCCGGCACGTAGCCGAGCTCGAGCGCGGCGCTCATGTCGAGCACGATCGGGTGCTCCGCGTCCCACGGGGTCCGGCCGAGATCGTCGGCGCGGTCGTCGAGGAGCACCTCGTCCCACTCGTGCTCGAGCCGACGCGCGACCGTGCGCGAGATCTCGAGCGCGCTCGGCGCATCGGGGTCGGCGCTGTTCAGGATCCTGGCGCCGGGTTTGGCTGCAGCCGTCTCGATCAGGGCGGCGATGTTCGCTGCGGCCGTCGTGTGGTCGACCCCGGCGCCGCGGCGAGCGAGGAAGACGGCGGGACGGCGGTCGAGCACGCGCTTGACGAAGACCCACTCGCGTGGCCGGAGCGCTCCGGCGCCGTGCACCTTCGAAGGGCGCAGCACCGTGACGGGCAGGCCACTGTCGAGCAAGACCTGCTCCGCCGCGACCTTGTTCGCGCCGTAGCCCTCGCGCGAGTCGTGCGGACCGTCGCTCGGCGCCATTGTCGGCTGCGTCTCCCGGATCGGGCCGTCGAAGCGCGGCGCGACGTCCGAGTTGGAATGGTTGCCGGCACCGTCGACGTAGACGGCCTTGCTCGAGATCAGGACTGTCGAGCCGGCCTCGCGCGCCAGCGGGAGCAACAGCCTCGCGTCGGCGTCGGTGTAACAGATGCAGTCGACAAGAAGGTCTGCGCCAGCCCCGAGAGCGTCGCCGAGTTGCGCTGGGTTCGTCCGGTCGGCCGCCACGAACCTTGCACCGGCTGCCGCGAGCTCCGCAGGGAGGCGCTCCGGGTCGCGGCCGGTGAGATCGACCTGCCACCCGGTCGCGAGCAGGCGCCGAGCCGTGGCGAGCCCGATCGGGCCGGTCCCGCCGATCACGAGTGCTCTCAGCGCTACGCGGTCTTGCCGACCGCGACCGAGTGCAGGCGCTCGCGGATCTCCGCGGCGGAGTCACCCAGGTCGTCGAGACGCGGGAGCGCGGCGAGGCTCTCGAGCCCGAAGACGCGCTCGAAGAGTGGAGTCGTCCGATAGCGAACCGCTCCACCGGGCGCGTCCTCACGGCCGGCCTCGGCGATCAGGCCCCGCTCGAGCAGTCCGGCGACGGCCGAGTCGGCCGCGACGCCCCGAATCCGGGCGATCTCGGGACGGCTGCACGGGCCGAGGTAGGCGACGATCGAGAGCGTCTCGAGCGCGGCGGCCGAGAGCCCGCGCTCGACCGGTCGCTCGAAGAGCCGTCCGCAGGCCTCGGCGGCCTCGCGGGCCGCTCGGAACGCGTAACCGCCGGCGACGTGCTCGAGCACGATCCCGCTCCGGCCCTCGCGGTAGCGATCGGAGAGAAGGCCGAGCGCGGTCTCGATCCGCTCGGAGTCGTCGTCCGCGGCCTGCGCAAGTTCCTCGACCGAGAGCGGCGCCGAGGCGACGACGAGCAGCGCCTCGACCGTGCGCGCGAGCTGGTCGAGCGGGTTGGCAGTGATCAGGCGGAGCGGGCGGTCCATTCGGACTTCCTTTCTTCGTCGGCGCGCGAAACCCTGATCGGGGCGAACGCCGAGGCTTGTTCGAGTGAGATCTCACCGGCCTTGCGGAGCTCGAGGAGGGCGAGGAAGGCGACCGCCTGCTCGATCCGGTCGAGGCTCGCGACCTCGGTGTCGAAGTCGAAGCGCCGGCGCCGCAGGAGCACGACCCGGAAGCGCTCGAGGAACTGGGAGACGGGCGGGAAGCGCAGGGCCATGTGGGCGAGCGAGACGGGCGGAGGCGGCTCCGCGAGCGAGCGCAGGACCGCGGCGAGCTGTTCCGGATCCTGTTGCGCGAGCTTCCGCTCGGGGCGGGGCGCCAAGGGCGCCGGGCCGACGCGGAAGTAGCGCTCGCGCTCGGCGACGAGCCGCTCGGTCAGCCAGGCGGCGGCTTCCTTCATCCGTCGGTATTCGGCGAGCCGCCGCGCGAGCTCCTCTGCAGCCTCTTCCGGCTCGAGCTCGGCCAGCTCGGCCTCCTCGTCCGGGAAGAGTGCCCGCGCCTTGAGCTCGAGCAGCGAGGCGATCAGGACGAGGAACTCGCCGCACGCCTCGAGATCGAGCTCGCCTCGCTCGGCGAGGCGCTCGACGAAGGCGATCACGATCGCCGCGACGTCGACCTCGGCCGGCTCGAGCTCCTCCTTGAGGACGAGCGTGAGCAGCAGGTCGAACGGGCCCTCGAAGGCGTCGAGGTCCAGCGGGAGGTCGTAGACCGCGGTCACCCGCTAAAAATTAGCGGCGGGGTCGGACGCGGCTCTTGGGCACGGCCATCGTCGGCAGGCGCTCTGCCTTGTGTTCCCCGGCCCGCCGACGGCCGGGCCTGCGGCCCCCGCGGAAGAACTGCCACCAGACGAAGAAGACAGCCGCGGCGGCGAAGACGACGAGCGCCACCCACGCGTTCAGACGCATCCCGGCGAGCTCCCTCGAGGGGTCGATCCGGAGCTGCTCGAGGTAGAAGCGGAACGCCGAGTAGAGCGCCACATAGAGCGCGAAGAGCGCCGGCGGCCGGAAGCGGTAGAAGCGGTCGAGGACGAGGAGGAGTCCGGCGGCGCCGAGGTTCCAGAGACCTTCGTAGAGGAACGTGGGGTGAAAGGTGCTGTCGAGCAGGTACTCGTCCGGGCGGCGCGACGCGTCGATCTCGAGCCCCCACGCGAGGTCGGTCGGCTTGCCGAAGAGCTCCTGGTTCCACCAGTTGCCGACGCGGCCGATCGCCTGGGCGACGAGCATCCCGGGCGCAGCGGCGTCGAGCAGTTCGAGGACGCTGACCCCGGAGCGGCGTGCGATCACGGAGCCGGCGAGCGCGCCGCCGAGGATTCCGCCCCAGATCCCGAGGCCTCCCTCCCAGACCGCGAACGGGCCCCACCATTCCTCGGGAAGCTCGTTCCAGCTCGTCGCGACGTGATAGAGCCGGGCGCCGACGATCCCGAAGCCGACCCCCCAGACGGCGACCCGGAAGATCAAGTCCCAGTCGCCGCCGCGCGCCACCCAGCGGCGTCCGGTGATCGCGATGCAGGCCGCGATTCCGGCGAGCAGCATCAGCCCGTACATGTGGATCGTCAGCGGCCCGACGTCGAGGGTGCCCGACGAGGGCGAGGGGATCGAGGCGAGGGGGATCGAGGCGAGGAGCGTCACCGGCAGAGTGATTCTGCCCGCGCGCACGCCCCCGCGTTCGAAGAACTCGCGCTAGAGGAGGATCTGGAGCGCGAGCTCGGGCTGACAGCCCGCGCGGAGAAGGTCGATCGCGTAATGCAGGTCGACGTCCATCCGGCTCGCGAGGAGAACGGCGGCCGCAGGCTCGAAGCCCGCCCGCTCGAGCTCCTCGGCGCGCCAGCGCTCGATCCGCTCCTGCTCCGTCTCGGTGCTCTGTAGCTCTGCCGCAGCCATTTCAGTGATCCTTCCGCATCGTTGGTGTCCAGGTATTCGTCCATTAGAACGACGCGGATGTCCCCTTTTGTGGGGATTCCCATGAAGCTTTCGTAAAAGAACTGCGAGAGGTCGTGCGAAGGCCCGCCGCGCGGACGGGCCTTCGCACCAGCCGAATTGGCTCAGTGAGCGGGAATTGCGGGCTCCTCGGCCGGACGCAGGCGCCTCCGGAAGAGAATCGCCGCCACGAGCGCGAGACCGAGCAGGAGCGAGCCACCCACGGGAACGGTCGGAAACGACGACCCCGAGCTTGCGGCGCCGATCGTGACCGCCTTGAACGTGTGCGTCTGGGCGCCGCCGTACTGCGTGAAGCCGTCGAAGACCTCGTAGGCCCACGTGCCACCGGCGGGGAACCGGACGACGGCGTGGTAGACCCCTGGCTTGCCGGTCGCGGCGGCCTTGAAAGTGCCGCCGACCTCGCCGGTCTTCGTGTTGCGGACGATCACGGCCGGCTCGACGCCCGTGAGCGGCGTCCGGCCATGCTGCAGGACGGTGATGTCCACCGGCCAGGCCTGGCCGGCGTCGAGGCCGGCCGGGGGGAGCGAGCTGACGCCGACCGTCGCCCAACCGCCCGCGGTCGCGGCGGGGACCGCGACCGTGGCGGCGACGACGAGCGCGAGCAAGAGCTTCTTCATGCGGAACCTCCTGGAGATGTCACCTCTGCTACACCGCCCAGCGCCGCTCGGTTCCGCCTAGCGGACGGATTGCGCGAGCTCGATCGCCTCCGCGCGCGTCATCTCCGCCTCGATCCGGAGGAGGAGCTCGCCCCGGTTCCAGAGGATGGTCGTGCCGGCGAGGAAGCTGAGCTCGTCGTCGATCGCCCCTCCGCGTTCCGGAACATGACGAAGTGATCGGCCCCCGAGACGAACAGGCCGGGGTCACCGTCGACGGAGACGCGGTCGATCTCGGTTCCGCTCCCGGCGCTCTTCCGGATGAAGCCGTCGAAGAGCCCGCCGCGCGCCTGCGTAAGCAAAAGCCGCGGCTCGTCCGGGTCGCCGTAGACGAGCGTCGCGATCCCACCCTTGCGGAAGCGGACGGAGGCCGGCTCGCCGAGATCGAGGAGCCGGAAGCCGATCCGGCGCTCGGCCTCGTCCCGAGTCACCCGCTCGCCGAGAAGATCGAGCGTGCGGATGCTCTCGACCTCCGGAAGCTCGTCGACGAGGGAAACCGTGGCGCCGCGGAGGTGGAAGAGCTCGAGGAAGGCGCTGCGTGCGCCGGGCGACAGCGCCAGCGCGCCCGCCACGAGGATGGCGACCGCGGCGAGAACGACGACGAGCGGCCGCCAGCTCCGCGCGGGACGACGGTCGAGCCGGAGCTCGAACGTGGGTGTCGGCGGGAACACGAGCTCCTCGCGGAGCTCGGCGAGCCGCAGCTCGAGCTCGCTCATGCCTCCACCTCCAGGTGCGCGCGCAGGCGCTCGAGCGCACGCGAGGTTCGCGACTTCACGGTGCCGCGGCGAAGCGAGAGCACCTCGGCGGTCTCGGCCTCGCTCAGATCGAGGAGGTAGCGGCAGGAGAGGACGAAGCGGTCGTCGTCCCCGAGCGCCTCGAGCGCGGCGAGGAGCTCGCCGCGCTCCTCCGCTGCCAGCAATCTCCCCTCGGGAGACGGAGCCGCACCGGCCGGATCGGCTGGGGCCGAGGGAAGCTCGTGCGCGGCCCGAAGCGCGAGCGCCTCGCGACGCCCGCCGCCGCGGCGGCGGTTACGTGCCTCGTTTGCGACGATCGCGAGCAGCCAGGGGCGGATCGGCTCGTCGCGGCGGAAGTGTGGCAAGGCGTAGAACGCCTTCGTCAGCCCGGTCTGGGCGGCGTCTTCCGCGTCGGCGGCGTTACGCGTGATCAGGTAGGCGGTACGGAAGGCGAGCTCCTCGTGGTCGCGGACGAGCACGCCAAAGGCCGCGCCGTCACCGCGACGCGCCCGTTCGACCAGCTCTCCCTCTGTCGGTGGCCGGCTCACCACTCGATCCTCCTACACCGGGCGGGTAGATTCGGTTCCGTGGCCCACGCCGTCGGGATCAACCACGTGGCGCTCGAGGTGGCCTCGATCGACGAGGCACTCGTGTTCTACGGCGGTCTCTTCGAGCTCGAGCTGCGCAGCCGGATGAGCGGAGCGGCCTTCGTCGACCTGGGCGACCAGTTCCTGGCGCTGATGGAGGGCAACTCCGTCGAGCCGGACGCGACCCGCCATCTCGGTCTCGTCGTCGACGACAGGCCGGCCGTGCTCGCAGCCGCCCGCGCGGCCGGGGTCGAGATCTTCGGCGGCAACTCGTTCCTCGACCCGTGGGGAAACCAGATCCAGGTCGTCGCCTACCGCGACATCCAGTTCACGAAGTCGCCTGAGATCCTCAGGGGGATGGGGCTCGAGCTCGAGAAGTCGGAGCGGGCGATCGCCGAGCTGCGCGAGAAGGGGCTCGGCTAGACGGGTCGGCCGAACGCTGTCTCTACACGGCGCCGAAGGGCGATACCCAGGACGAAGACAAGGAGCGCTCCAAGCGGAAGGCCGGCGCGGAGGAGCAACACCACGAGTGCCGTGGCAGCGAGTGCGTATCCGAGCCGGAGCAGGACCACGCTCGAATGATCTCAGACCGGAGGCGCTCTCACAAGATCGCTTCGATCCCGAGCCGCATCCGCGCATCGGTGAGGAAGTCTGAGTCGATCGCGACGCGGTAGCGCGGCCCGAGTGCGAGCGTCTTCGGGCCGAGCGAGGTCTCCAGCGCGACATAGACCAGCGACTCGCCCGGGTACTCCTTCACGAGCTCGGCGAGCTCTCGGATGATCCCGGCCTTCGCGGCGCGCGCGTCCAGCTTGAACCGGATCTCCGTGCGCTCGACGACGGCCTCGAAAGAGGCGAGCTCGAGCGCGATCAGCTTCGTCTCACCCTGCTGCTTGTGGTCGACGCGACCCTTGACGACGAGGATCTTGTCGGTGACGCAGAGGTCGCGGGCGGTCGCATACATCGAGCTGAAGACGACGACCTCGCTACCGCCGGTCGGGTCGTCGAGGGCGAGGAAGACCATCGGCTCGCCCTTCTTCGTGGTCAGCTGCTTGATCGACGAGACGATCCCACCGACGGTCACCACCTCGCCGTCCCGGCGACGCTCGATCTCGGCCAGCGTGCAGTCGGTCTTCCGCCGCAGCTGCTCGCGGACGGCGTGGAGCGGGTGCTCCGAGACGTAGAGCCCGAGCGTCTCCTTCTCCAGCTTCAGGAGCTCCGTCTTCTCGAACTCGCCGGTGGAGATCGCGGGATGGTGCTTGGGGCGGTCGAGCTCGGGCTCGGCACCGCCGTCACCCAGGTCGAAGATCGAGCCCTGGCCCGCGAGCCGGTCGGCCGCGTGCTTCTGGCCCCACGCGAGCGCCTGCTCGAGGCACGCGAGCATGCCCATTCGGGAGGCGCCGGTCGAGTCGAGGGCACCGCACTTGACGAGGGCCTCGAGCGACCGTTTGTTCACGACCTGCGGGTCGACGCGCTCGGTGAAGTCCCACATCGACTCGAAGGGGCCACCCTCCTCGCGGGCGCGGATGATCGCGCGGGCCGCCGACTCGCCAACGCTCTTGACCGCGTTCAGCCCGAAGCGGATCTTGCCCTCGACCACGGCGAAGTCGGTCTGCGAAGTGTTCACGTCGGGCGGGAGCACCTCGATCCCCATGTCGTGGCACGCGTTCACGTAGAGCGGGACCCGGTCCTTCGTGCTCATCACGGACGAGATCAGCGCCGCCATGTACTCGCACGGGTGGTTCGCCTTCAGCCAGGCGGTCCGGTAGGCGATCAGCGCGTAGCAGCACGAGTGCGCCTTGTTGAAGGAGTAGTCCTGCGAGGACTCGAGCTCCTTCCAGAGCTGGGTCGCGACCGAAAGGGTGACGTTGTTCGCAGCGCAGCCCTCGAGGAACTTGTCCTTCAGGGAGGCCATCAGCGAGTGGATCTTCTTCCCGATCGCGCGGCGCAGGGTCTCGGCCTCGGCGCCAGAGAAGCCGGCGAGCTGCTTCGCGATCTGCATCGACTGCTCCTGGTAGATCGTGATCCCGAAGGAGTCGCCCGTGATCGCCTTCAGGCGCGGGTCGATGTAGGTGATCGGCTCGCGGCCGTTCTTGCGGGCGGCGTACGCGGGGATCTGGGCCATCGGCCCCGGGCGGTAGAGCGCGACGAGCGCGATCAGGTCCTCGAAGACGGTCGGCTTGACAGCCCGGAGCGCATCCCTCATGCCCGACGACTCGAACTGGAAGACCCCGTTCGAGTCGGCCTTCGCGAGCATCGTGTAGACCTTCTTGTCGTCCAGCGGCAGCGCGCCGATGTCCAGGCCGCCCCCGATCAGCTCGACGGCCTTGTCGATCACGTCCAGGTTGCGGAGGCCGAGGAAGTCGACCTTGAGCAGGCCGAGCGCCTCGACGTTCTTCATCGAGAACTGGGTCACGACCTCCTGGTCGGCGCCCTTCTGCTGGAGCGGCACGACCTCGATCAGCGGCCGAGCGCCGATCACGACCCCGGCGGCGTGGATCGAGTCCTGGCGGACGAGGCCCTCGAGCGGCTTGGCGAGGTCGATGATCTCCTTCGCGAACGGATCCGTGTCGTAGGCGACCTTGAGCTCCGAGCCCGGCTTCAGGCAGTCGGCGAGTGTCTGGCCCGGCCCTTCCGGGATCAGCTTCGCGATCTTGTCGACGACGCCGTAGGGGATCTCGAGCACGCGGCCCGCGTCGCGCACCGCAGCGCGGGCGGCCATCGTCCCGAAGGTGATGATCTGGGCGACGCGGTCGCGGCCGTACTTCTCGGCGACGTAGTTGATCACGCGCTCCCGGCCCTCGACCGCGAAGTCGATGTCCATGTCCGGCATGTCCTTTCGGGCCGGATTGAGGAAGCGCTCGAAGAGGAGGCCGTAGCGAATCGGGTCGATGTCGGTGATGTCGAGGCAGTAGGCGGCGAGCGAGCCGGCCGCCGAGCCACGGCCCGGGCCGACGCTGACGCCGTTTCGCTTCGCGAAGCCGATGAAGTCCTGGACGATCAGGAAGTAGTCGGCGAACCCCATCTCGCGCACGGTCTTGAGCTCGAACTGGAGCCGCTCGCGCAACTCGGGCGTGACCTTGTCGTAGCGGCGCTCGAGACCGCGCTCGCAGAGCTCGACGAGGTAGTCGAAGGCGTCGCGGCCGTCCGGGACGGGGAACTCGGGGAGCAGGATCTTGCCCAGCTCGATCTCGACGTTGCAGCGATCGGCGACCTCGAGCGTGCGCCGCATCGCGTCCTCGTGCCCGACGAAGTCGAGCGCCATCTCCTCGGGGGTCTTGAAATAGAACTCGTTCGTGTCGAACCGCCAGTGATTCGGGTTCTTGAGCGAGTCGCCCGACTGGATGCAGAGGAGCGCCTCGTGCGAATAGGCGTCGGCGGCGGTGAGGTAGTGGACGTCGCCGGTCGCGACGAGAGGCAGCTGCGCCTCGGCGGCGAGCTTCACGAGCTCGGGGTTGATCCGGCCCTGGACGTCGAGGCCGGCGTTCTGGAGCTCGACGTAGGTGTTCTCGCGCCCGAAGACCTGGGCGAGCCGGTCGAGCTCGGTGCGCGCGTCGGCCGGCCGGTTCTCCTCGAGCGCCTTGCAGACCTTGCCCGAGAGGCAGCCGGAGAGCGCGATCAGGCCGGGAGCGTAGGTCTGCAGGAGCTCCCAGTCGACGCGCGGCTTCGCGAAGTAGCCCTCGAGGTAGCCGAGCGAGGAGAGCTTGATCAGGTTGGCGTACCCCGCGTTGTCCTTGGCGAGGAGGGTCAGGTGTGCGTACCCGCGCGTGCGGCTGTGGCGATCCTCGGCGACGTAGACCTCGCAGCCGACGATCGGCTTCACGCCCTCGGCCTGCGCGGCCTTGAAGAGCTCGATCGTGCCGGCGAGCGAGCCGTGGTCGGTCAGCGTCACCGACGACATCTCGAGCTCGGCCGCCCGCTTTGCGAGTCCGGGGATCCGGCAGGCCCCGTCGAGGACGGAGTACTCGCTGTGGACGTGCAGGTGGACGAAGGGAGCGCTCACGGGACGGCCATTATCCCGTTCGGACCTGACGACCCCACCCCGCCGCGGAGCGATTCCCGCTCTTTGCGGACGCGGCGAGCACCGGCTCTGGATGCGAATGCTCTTGGGCCGCGGGCGGCCCCTTCAGGGGTCTTGGCGCGCTGAATCAGAGAATGCGGAGGTGCGGCCGAACCGGAAGATCGAGCTCGCGCACGCTCTCGCGCGACCAGTCGATCGGGCCCAGCTCGAGCGCGCGCTGCTCGCGCTCACGGAGGCGGGCGAGCAGGCGCTCGGTCTTCGAGGCCTCCTCGCGGCGGGCGTAGTAGGCCGCGAAGTGCGGATCGCACCAGCTATAGGACACGGCGGTATCCGATCTCCCAGAGCGGCGCCCAGGTGTCGCCGCCGTCGTCCGAGCGCTCGTAGGCCCAGCTGAGCGAGTCGCGCTCGATCTCGAACCAGCGCATCCGGAACGTCGCGGTGCCGCCGTCCAGCTCGGCCTCGCGCCGAAGATCCATCACGCCGTCCGCGTACCCGCCCACGAAGTCGAGGTAGTTGGCGTCGGTGTCGACCCAGGTCTGCTTCCAGCAGGCGCTCGAGCGGTCGTAGACCGAGAAGCTCATCCCCTGGTAGTCCATCGTCGGGCGTGCGTCGAAGCTCTCGACGACGACGGCGTCACCGAGGTCGAGGTAGACGGAGTTCGTCCCGCCCTGTCCCTCGCCCCAGGAGCAGTCCCATTCCCCCAGCCAGAAGTCGAACTGGCGGGCGCCGTCCTGCTGAGCGGTCTGCGGTTTCGGGGGATGCGTGACGCCCATGTACGGACTTTTACGTCACCGGATGCAAAGGTGTTAGGCGCTTAACGAGAGCGCAACAGAGGCGCAACTGCCACTACGTCTCGCGTCGCTCTTTCCTCGCTACGAGCGATAATCCCGCGATGCTCGGCCAGTCTTCTACGTGGTGGCGAAGCGCCGTCCTCTATCAGGTCTACGTGCGCAGCTTCGCCGACTCGGACGGCGACGGGGTCGGCGACCTCGAGGGGATCCGCAGCCGGCTTCCCTACCTCCGCGAGCTCGGGGTGGACGGGCTCTGGCTGACGCCTTTCTACCCCTCGCCGGGAGCCGACCACGGTTACGACGTCGCCGACTACGTCGATGTCGATCCCCAATTCGGGACGCTCGCCGACTTCGACGCGCTCCTCGCGGACGCGCACGCACTCGGGCTGCGCCTGCTCGTGGACCTCGTCCCGAACCACACGTCGAGCGAGCACGCCTGGTTCCGGAACGCGATCGCCGACCCCTCCCATCCCGACCGGGCGCGCTACTTCTTCCGGCCGGGGCGGAACGGCGGCCCGCCGAACGGGTGGACGTCCGCGTTCGGCGGCACCGCGTGGACCCTCGACGAGTCCACCGGCGACTACTACCTCCACTTCTTCGCGCCGGAGCAGCCCGACCTCGACTGGCACGAGGGGAGCGTCCGGCGAAGCTTCGAGGAGATCCTCCGCTTCTGGCTCGACCGCGGCGTCGACGGCTTCCGGATCGACGTCGCGCACGCGCTCTACAAGGCGCAGGACTTGCACGAGATGCCCGAGCCGGAGCCGCTGACCTGGCACGGGGACTGGCTGACCGCGCTCGACCAGCCGGAGCTGCACGACCTGTACCGCGGCTGGCGCCGGATCGCCGAGGAGTACGGGGGCGAGCGCATGTTCGTGGGCGAGATCGTGCTCCGAAACCAGGAAACCGTCGCCCGCTACGTCCGTCCGGACGAGCTCCACCTCGCGTTCGACTTCGCGCTCCTCCACTCCGAGTGGGACGCGGGCGCGTTGCGGTCGAGCATCGAGGAGACGCTCGGCGCGCTCGGCGCGGTGGGCGCGCCCGCGACCTGGATCCTCGAGAACCACGACCGGACGCGTGCCCCGACCCGGCTCGGAGGCGGCGATCTCGGCGCCCGGCGCGGGCGGGCGGCGGCCTTGCTCCTGCTCGCGCTCCCCGGAACCGCGTTCCTCTACGAAGGACAGGAGCTCGCGCTCGAGGAGGTCGACCTACCCGACGAGGTCAGAGAGGATCCGATCTTCTTCCGGACGAACGGGAGGGAGAGGGGCCGCGACGGCTGCCGGGTCCCGATCCCCTGGGAGGGCTCCGGGCCGGGCTTCGGCTTCACGACCGGCGCGCCGTGGCTCCCGATCCCGAGCGCCTGGGAAGACCGGAGCGTCGCCGCCCAGGCCGGAGATCCCGGCTCTGCGCTCGAGCTCTATCGCCGGGCGCTCGAGCTCCGGCCGCGAGACGAGCCGTTCGCCTGGCGCGAGAGCCCCGAGAACACGCTCGCGTTCGCGCGCGGTGACCTCGTCTGCGTGGTCAACTTCGGCTCCGACGAGGTCGCGCTCCCTGCGGGCGAGGTCGTGCTCGCGAGCGGCGCCACCGATGGATTCCTCCCGCCCGACACCGCCGCCTGGGTCAGGGTCTGACCGCGAGGAATCGCTCGACCTCTGTGGCGTCGCGCTCGAGCGCCGCGGCAACCGGCCGGGAGAGCGGCGCGAACGGCTCGATCGAGACCCGGCCGGCGGCCAGGCGCCACGTCGCCACGGCACGCCCGCGCGCGAGCGCGAACGGCCTGAAGAGCCCGTTGCTCGTCACCACTCCCTGGTGCGAGCCGAGAATCGGCTCCCGCGAGCGCCACCCGTGGAGAACGGGGTCGTAGGAGCCGAGGAGGCGCGGTGGCGGGAGTGCTGCCGGCCCGGGCTTGGAGGCCAGGTCGACGAGCCCACCGCGCTCGACCAACTCCTGCGCGATCGCCGTGAGGCCGGCGCGTGCGTCTTGGAGCGGCACCCCGGCCCACTTCGCGAGGTCGCGCTCGTCGGCGGGCCCGTGCCCTGCGAGGAAGCGGCGGGCGAGCTCGGCGAGCGCCGCGTCGCGGTCGACGCGGGCGGGCTCGCCGAGCCAGTCGCGGGCGAGCACGTAGGCGTGCTCCCGCCCGAGCATCGGGCCGCGCACGGTGAGGCCGCGGAGGGTCGCGAGCAGGAGGACGTGGACGAGCGCCTGGCCGGCGGTCGGCACGCCGGCGGTTTCCAGTCGCTCGCGGAGCTGTGGCCGGGTCAGCGGCCCCTCCTCGGCGAGCGCCCGCTCGACCGTCGCGACGCCGCGATCGGCCGCAGCCGGCGAGACACCCTCCTGCGCGAGCCTCGTCGCGTTCGCCGTGAAGAGCTGCGGAGTCGTGAGCGCGTGCAGCCAGCCGTAGTCCTCGCTGCGAACGAGGTGGAGCGTGCCCCGGTTCAACCAGGTGATCAGGAGCGAGCGGTCGGTCAGGGCACGGTCGACGTCCGCGGACGCGAGCCCGGTCGAACGCGCCCGGATCGCGAGCCGGGCCCCTCGCGGATCCTGCCCCTGGATCGCGAGGAGTCGCTCTGCGACCGCAACCGCGTCACGGGCGGGGTCGCCTGCGAGCAACTGGGCGGTGAGCCGCCGGGCGAGCGTGTCGTCCGCCATGGGCGCAGTATCGTGCCCGCGTGAGCAGGCCCCGGATCCCGGCCCGCAGGACGCTCGTGCGGGCTGCCGACAGCTACGCGAGCCTGCTCATGCTCCTGCTCGCGAACTTCTTCCTGCTCGAGCTGATCGAGGATCCGCGCTGGGGCGCGCTCGGAAGCACGCTCCTCTCCGCTGCCGCGCTCGTCGTCGCGATCAGCGACCCCAATACCGGTCAGACCGTGAGCCGAAGGCAGGGCTGGACGATCGTGGCCTGTGTCGCGCTCGCCCCGATCGTCCTCTTCGTCAACTCGGCGACGATCATCGGCCTCGCCTATCTCCTGCCCGTCGCCCTCCTCGTGACCGCGACCCTCCCGATCACGCTCAGCCGCGTCCTGCGCCACCGGCGCGTGACCTACGAGACGGTTCTCGGCGCGCTCTGCAGCTACGTCATCGTCGGCCTCCTCTTCGCGTTCCTCTATCTCGCCGTGGACGACTTCATCAGCGCCTCGTTCTTCGTCCAGGAGGGTGCGCACGCCCAGTCGGAGTACGTCTACTTCAGCTTCGTGGTCCTGACGACGCTCGGGTTCGGCGACCTCTCGCCATCCGTGGGGCTGCCACAGGCGCTGACCGCGCTCGAGGCGCTCTTCGGCCAGGTCTTCCTCGTCACGCTCGTCGCCCGCCTCGTCACTCTCTGGGGGCGTCAGGCCCGCGAGAGCCCGTAGCGTCGTCCGAGAAACCGCACTCGAGGCAGACGAAGGTGGTGCGCTCGTCGGAGACGACGAAGCCCTGTGTGACCCCGCAGGCGGGGCAGATCGGCGGCCTGTCGTCCGCTTCGCGCTCCGAATCGGGATGCTCGTGCATGGCTCCAGGCTAGGTCATCTCCCGCACGGGCTACCCTGTTGGGTCGTGCTTGCGTCCCCGACAGCCGTGCGGACCCTGGAGCTCCTCTGGCAGGAGGACGCCGCAGCGTACGCGGTCGTCCGCGAGGGTGAAGCGATCTCCGCAGACGGGGTCATGCACGGCAGGCCGGTCGTCGCCGATCTCGGCTCTGCCGGGAAGGCGATCGAAGCGCGCAGGCTCGACGTCCGCGACCTCGTTCGGCTTGCCGCCGCACCCCCGGCGGGCCTGGAGCTCGGGTCGAGCGCGCAGGCGGTTCTCGCGGTCGTCGACCTCGCTCACCGTTCCGTCGCGGAAGGGCTCCTGCACCCGCATCTCGATCACGGCGAAGGGTGGTGGTACGCGTTCTGGGGCGCGACCCTCGACCCGAGCGTGCAAGCGGCCCTCACCGAGATCGCGGCCGCGCTCCCGCCCGCGGGGGCGGCGGCGTTCGCCGGCGACGCCGACGAGGCGGTCCACGACCTCTATCCCGTCGTCGTCGATCAGATCGCCCGCGATCGCCTGCGGGCCGACAACGTTCGCCTCGTGCAGCCCCGGCGGCGCTCCTCGGCGAGCGCGCTGGAGCTCTTTCTCGAAGGCCTGACCGCCGCCGACCCTGCTCTGCCCAAGCACGCCGGCTATTCCGCGCTCGAACGCAGGCTCTCACGCTGGGTCGACGAGGGACTCGCGCGGCTGCCGTCGTCGCGCTGGACGCTCGGCCTCCACCTCGATGAGCGCGAGACCGCAAGCGGCGACCTCGTGCTCGAGCTCTGGCTCCAGGCCGAGGACGACCCCACGCTCGGCCTGCCCGCATCGCTCCTCTGGGACGGGGGCGGCGACGTCTTCGGCTTCCTCCGCTCCGGAAACCCGCGCCGCGACCTCTTCGCGCGGCTCGCCGAGATCGAGCCGCTGCTCGCGAACGCGGGGATCGCCTTCGACGAGCTCGAGCCCGACGAGGCCACCGTCGGCGCCGACGAGACGAGCCGCTTCCTCCGCGAGACGATGCCCGAGCTCGCGGCCCTCGGGATTCCCGTGCTCCTCCCCTCCGCGTGGGTGCGCTCCCCGAGTCGGCTCCGCGTGAACCTCGTCGCTACCTCGGAGTCGCTGCCGCGCCGATCGACTGGCCTCCTCTCCCCCGCCGCGCTCGCACGCTTCGACTGGCGGCTCGCCGTCGGCGACGTCGAGCTGACCGACGAGGAGATCGCGGAGCTCGCCTCCGCGAAGGAGCCGTACGTCCGCGTCGCGGGGCGCTGGCACGCGATCCGTCCCGCGGAGGTCGAGCGGGCGCTGCGCTTCCTCGAACGGCGGCGGACGAGCGCCGGCGTCGTCGATCTCGTCCGCGCCGTCTCCGGCCTCGTCACCGACGAGGCGGGGATCGAGCTCGGCGAGGTCACCCTCGACGCGCCCCTCTCGGATCTTCTCGGCGGTGGCGAGAGCCACTTCCGCTCGCTCGAGACCCCGGCCGGGATGCGCTTCGACCTCTTCCCCTTCCAGGAGCGCGGGCACGGCTGGCTGCGGCTCCTCGGCGACCTCGGCGTCGGCGGGATCCTCGCGGACGACATGGGCCTCGGCAAGACAGTGCAGGCGATCGCGATGCTCGTCTCCGAGCGCGAGGACACGGCGACCGACGAGCTCGGCCCGACGCTCGTCGTCTGCCCGATGAGCGTCGTCCGTCAGTGGGGCCACGAGATCGAGCGCTTCGCCCCGGGGCTGAGAGTGCATCTCCACCACGGGCTCGGGCGGCTCGCGGGCGAAGCGCTCGAGCGCGCGGCGCGCTCGAGCGACGTCGTGATCACCTCGTACGACATCGCGGCACGCGACGTGGACGCGCTCGCCCTCGTCGAATGGGATCGCCTGCTGCTGGACGAGGCGCAGGACGTGAAGAACCCGTCCACGAAGCGCGCGCGGGCCCTGCGGCGGCTGTCCGCGCGGCGGCGGCTGGCCATGACCGGCACGCCGATCGAGAACCGGCTCGGCGAGCTCTGGGCGATCATGGACATCGTCAATCCCGGTCTGCTCGGCTCGCGTGAGTGGTTCGACCGCACCTTCGCGCGGCGGATCGAGATCTACGGCGACGAGGGCGCGCTCGAACGGCTCCGCTCGATCGTGCAGCCGTTCATCCTCCGGCGCGCGAAAGACTCCCCCGAGGTCGAGCTCGAGCTGCCGCCGATCACGGTCGGGAAGGACTACTGCCGGCTGACCGTCGAGCAGGCGAGCCTCTACCAGGCGACGGTCGACCGCTGGCTGCCACGGATCGAGGAGCACGAGGACCGCTTCGGCCGTCGTGGTGCGGTGCTCGCGATGCTCGGGCAGCTGAAGCAGGTCTGCAACCACCCCGAGCTCCTGCTCCCGACCGGCCGGCCGCTGGACGGACGCTCCGGGAAGCTCGAGCGACTCGTCGAACTGCTGCGCGAGGTGCCGGACGGCGACAAGGCGCTCGTGTTCACCCAGTACCCGGGCTTCGACCGGCTGGTGCCCCACCTCGCGGAGCGGCTCGGGCGCAAGGTCGGCTTCTTCCACGGCCGCCTGAACGCCGGCCAGCGGGAGGAGCTCCTGGCCGCGTTCGACCACGGTGACGGCCCCTCGCTGCTCGTGATCTCGATCCGCGCCGGTGGGCGCGGGCTCAACCTCCCGGCGGCGAACCACGTCTTTCACTTCGACCGCTGGTGGAATCCCGCGGTCGAGCAGCAGGCGACGGACCGCGTCTACCGGTTCGGACAGCGCAAGCACGTCCACGTGCACAGCCTGATCTGCACCGGCACCCTCGAGGAGCGGATCGACGCCCTCCTCGAGTCGAAGCGCGAACTCGCGGAGAAGGTGATCGCAGGACGTTCCGAAGACTGGCTCGGCGAGCTCGACCTCGGCGCGATCCGTGCGGCCGTGGAGCTCTCGCTCGACTCGGTCGAGGAGGCGGCATGACCCAGTCATTCCGCCAGGAGGGGGTTCGGGGGAACCAACTGGTTCCCCCGGAAGGACGCGCCGCCGCGGAGCAGCGGCGGCAGCGAGAAGGGGGCGAGACGGCGTGAACGAGGAGCGGATCGGTCGCGGGCCGTGGGCGCGGCTCTTCGCGACCGCGGTCGTGCCGGACGAGGGCTCCGCGCTCGCCGAGCAGGCGCGGGAGCTCATCCGGTCGGGGGCGGTCGAGAATCTGGTCGTCGAGCAGGGGACGCTCTCGGCCTCGGTCGCAGGCTGCCGGGCGACGATCTCGGCCGACCCCGTGCCACCGCGGATCTGGGCCGCCGCCTCGCGCTCGGCTCGCGGACTCCAGCCGGCGGTCGAGGGCAGAGAGCAGTCGCTCCGGCTCGAGCACGCGATGTCGAGTGATTGGGACGAGCCGCTCGTGCCCCGCGCCCGTGCGCTCAGACACGACTGCTCGTGCGAAGCGGGCGGCGCCTGCGTTCATGTCGCCGCACTCGGGTACGCGGTCGCAGCCGAGATCGACCGCGCCCCCTCGGCGCTCCTGCGCTGGCGCGGCTGCGTCGCCTCTCCCGAGGCTCCGGTCGAGCCGGCGGTGGCACGGCCCGAGCCTCGCGGTGACCTCTGGAGCGGCTCGCCCGCTCCGCCCGGGCGCCCACCGCGTCCCCTCCCGGTCGGGGCGGTGCTCAAGCGGCTCGGGCCGAGCGGGATCCGCGCCGGCGGCGACGACCTCGTCGAGGTCCTCCAGCGGGCCTACGCGTCGTTCGCCGCCTCGACCCCGCCCGAGCGCTAGGCGACCGAGAGTCGTCTCACCGAAGGCTCCGTCGCCGCCGCGCTCGCGGTTGCGCTGGTCGACCAACGGCTGCGCGTGCTCAGGATCGACGATGCGCTCCCGTCGGTATCGAGCCCCACACCCGCAGCGAGAGGTTTCCTTCCTCGCGGAGCCGCTGGAAGATCCCCGCCGAGCCGAGCCAGCCATCCTTGTCGTGCACGGCACCGACGCCGGGGGAGCTCGCGAGCCTGATCCCGGCGCGCGTGCGATCGAGGTTTGCGAACTTCAGGTACCGGTGACGTTCCGGCTGCACGGTCGGTTTTTTGTCCATCCTTTTCCAAGGAGGCATCGATGACGGAACCTTTGACCCTCGAAGCAGTCGACCGCGACGGCGCGCTGCAGGAAGCTCTCGAGGAGATCGCCGGCTCGACGCGCACGGCATTCCTCAAGAAGGCTGCGTTCGGCGGGGGAACGCTTGCCCTCGGAGGCCTCTTCGCCGGTGGTTTCCCCGCGCTGGCGAAGGCCCAGTCGCCCGCTCAGGACGCGCAGATCCTCAACTTCGCGCTCCTGCTCGAGTATCTCGAGGCCGACTACTACACGCAGGCGGTCAGCAAGGGAGGCCTCAGCGGCGAGGCTCTCCGCTTTGCGAAGGTCGTGGGTGCCCATGAGCGGGCGCACGTCGCATTCCTCAAGAATGCGCTGGGAGCCGCGGCCCGCGCCAAGCCCGAGTTCAACTTCATGGGTGCGACCGAGACCCAGGTCAAGTTCCTCGCGACCGCGATCGTCTTCGAGGACACAGGCGTCGGCGCCTACAACGGGGCCGGCCCGATGCTGACGAAGCCGGTGCTCGCCGCCGCCGCGACGATCGTCGGGGTCGAGGGTGAGCACGCGGGTTGGGTTCGCCACATCGCCCTGAAGAACCCCGCTCCGCAGGCCTTCGATCCGCTGCTGTCGGTGGCCACGGTGACGAAGCGGGTCAGCCCGTTCATCGCGAGCTAGGGCGGGTTTTCTGATGACGACTACGAGACAGGAGAACCAGCCGATGTCCGAATTGCTCACCCTCGAAGAGCTCGACACCGACGGGGCCATCCGCGAGGCGGCCGACAAGGTGAAGGGCGATACCCGCGCATCCTTCTTCGGCAAGGCCGTGCTCGCAGGCGGCGCGTTCGCAGGCGGGGCCGCGCTGCTCGGTGGCTTGGCGGAGGCGGCGGAAGGCGCAACCGCGACCGACATCGAGATCCTCAACTTCGCGCTCACGCTCGAGTACCTCGAGCTCGAGTTCTACTCTCGTGCCCTCACGCGTCCAACCGCGCTCGACGGCCAGACGCGGCGGTTCGCGCAGGTCGTGCGCACTCATGAGCAGACGCACGTGAACGCGATCAAGGGGGTCCTCGGCCGCGCCGCTGTCCCCAAGCCGACCTTCGACTTCAAGGGGACGACGGAGAATGCGGCGGCCTTCCGCAAGACCGCCGCGGTGCTCGAGCGGACGGGAGTTCGGGCCTACGAAGGCCAGGCACCCCGGATCGAGGCGACGGCGATCCTCAAGGCCGCGCTCGCGATCCACACGGTCGAGGCTCGTCACTCCGCCTGGATCCGCGACATCATCGGCATCAATCCCGCACCGGTCGCCTTCGAGCAGCCGCTCACGATGAGCCAGGTTCTCTCGGCTGTCGCCGCCACGGGATTCATCGTCTCGCAGCCGAGGTTCACGGGCTAGAGCTATCGTGCGGCCGGTGACGGCAGACACTCGCTTCCGCCGGGGCGGCCTCAGGGTCGCCCCGGTCGTGCTCGCCGGGCTGGCGATGCTTCTGCTCGCCGCTGGCCCCGCGGCTGGGCACGGCCCGAATGTGCGCGTGCAGCTCGATTCGCCCGCACCGACCCTGCCGGCTTTGGCCTGGGCACAGGAGCCGCCTCCGACCCCCGAGGAGCCGCCTCCTCCACCGCCACCTGACGAGCCGCCTCCTCCACCGCCACCTGACGAGCCGCCGCCTCCGCCGCCGCCTCCTCCACCACCACCTCCACCACCTCCGCCTCCGCCGACGCGAGAGGTCGAGCGGACGGTGCTGACAGGACCCACGGTCGCGTCCTGGGCACATGTCGAGCGGAGGATCTGGGCGCGGGCGGAGCCACGCATCCAGGCTCGCCGAGTCGGCCTCCTCCGGGCAATCACGCCGGAGTTCACGAGCGAGCTCGTGACCGTGCTCGAGCGGTACGTGCGCCTCGACGGCGCGGTGTGGTACCGCGTCCGCCTGCCGGTGCTGCCGAACCGGACAACCGGCTGGGTCCCGCGCGACGCGCTCGGCGATCTGCAAGAGACGCGCACGAGTCTCGTCATCGACCGGCGCGCGCTCAGCGCGACGCTCTACCGCCGAGGGAAGGTCATGTTCCGCGCGCGCGTCGGGATCGGTCAACCGCAGTGGCCGACGCCGAGCGGCTCATTCGTCATCCGCAACCGCTTGCGGGGGTTCACCGATCCGCTCTACGGGCCTGTCGCCTTCGGAACGAGCGCCCGCTCGCCGGTGCTCACCGACTGGCCCGGCGGCGGCTTCATCGGCATCCACGGGACGGACACTCCCGAGATCCTCCCCGGCCGCGTCTCGCACGGGTGCGTGCGCATGAGCAACCCGGACATCCTCCGCCTCGCGCAGCTGCTGGCGATCGGAACGCCCGTGACGATCCGCTGACAGGGCGCTGGGCTCGGGCTAGACTACCCCGCCGTGCCGTGGGACGTCCTGACCGAGGAGCAGCGCGAGATCCGCGAGCTCGTCCGCACGCTTCGCGCGGGAGCGGTGGCAGATGGAACGCGTGATCCGGGCGGCGATCAGGCTCGAGCCGGCGCGCGACGTGGCGGTCGTGTCCTCCGAATCGATGCAGACTCAGAACTTCGCGGCCGTCATCGAGACGCTCGCCGTCGCGATCGAGCGCATTCAACGACAAGCGGGCAGACCGGGTGGAGGAAGCGATCTTGAGGATCCTGCCGGCGCTCGGCGGCGCGGTCCTGACCACGGAGCTCGATCGCTCTCTGGCCCGCCTCACCGACGCGCTTGCCCAGAGTGGTCGCGGCGAGACCGCCGCGGCCGTGCGCACTGCCTGGACGTCGTTCGCGGAGTCGGTCGGCCGGCTCGGCTCGGCTGCGACGCACGTCCCCGCGCCGTAACCGGGTCAGGCGACGACGTCGGCCGACTGCCACCGGCCGCGGATCCCGGTTAGGGAGATCCGGACAACGACGATGTCGCCCGGCCGTCGCCGAGCTCGAGTGAGAGGAATCCAGCGCGAGAGAAAGCGGGTGTCCCGGTGGAACATCCCCTGGAGCCGGTCCGAAGTCGCGTCGACGTCGCCCGCTACGTCGCTGACGCAGAACGCGGTGCCGTCGAGCACACCTCACCGTCCCGGCCTTCCGTGCGCCCGTTCGTCCCGGCGCGACAGCTCGAGCGTCGAGGACGCGACGAGGACGGGGCCGACCGAGGCCACGGGGCGAGGGTAGTCGACCGCTCTGCGGCGAGTGGCACACGCAGCTGTCGAATCGAGGCGGCAGAATGGCGCGATGGCTGACCCGCCGAGTCGCGAGGAGGCGCTCCTCGAGGGCTGGCTGGAGACGGCGACCGAGCGTTCCGATCCGTTCATGGCGTGGCTCGGTGTCGTGTTCGCTCTCCTCGTCGGCTACGAGCTGGCGGTCGAGCCGAGCGGCGCCCGGGCGACGGTCGTGCTCGTCGCGGGCTGGGCGATCTGGGCCGTCTTCGCGCTCGAGTTCCTCGCCCGCCTAAGGCTGGCGCCGGCCAAGCTGCGGTTCCTGCGACGCAATTGGCTCCAGGCGCTCGGCCTGCTGATCCCGACGCTGCGCGTCCTCCGCTTCGTCCGGCTCCTGCGGCTGAGGCGGGCACTGCCGGCAGCCCGCGCGATCTCGGCGTCGTACCGCACCCTCGGCTCGGCTCGGCGCGTCGCCCGTTCGCGGCTCAGCTATCTAGCGGCTGTCACCGCGGCCGTCGTGGTCGCGGTGGCCGAAGTCGCCTACGTGTTCGAGCGCGACGAGCCCGACGGGATCTTCGCCTCGTTCGGAGAGGCGCTCTTCTGGGCGGCCTCGGCCGTGCTGGGGCAGCAGGCGGATCCCGTCCCGCAGAGCGCGGGCGCTCGCGCCGCCATGCTCGCCGGCTTCGTGATGGGCCTGACGGTGGTCGCGTTGCTCGCTGCGACCCTCGGCGCGTGGTTCGTCGGGAGCGAACGCGAGATCGTCAGGCGGCGGCGGACGGGTTGAGCGTAGGCGACGTCGGTGCGCGTACATCGCGCCCCGGCCGAGCGAGTACGAGGACTCGACAATGGCCGGTGGAGGCGGGAACGAGAAGCGATCGCGGCGGCATTCGCTGCGAACACCGGGATCGCGGTCGCGAAGTTCGTCGGCTCCTCATCACCGGCTCGTCAGCGCTGCTGGCCGAGTCTGTCCACTCGGTCGCGGATGCGGGGAACCAGGGTTTGCTCTTCCTCGGCGGCCGGCGGTCCGGTAGGGCACCGACGGCCCTGCACCCGTTCGGCTACGGGCGCGTCCGCTACTTCTGGGCCTTCATCGTCGCCGTGGTGCTGTTCAGCCTGGGCGGGCTCTTCTCGCTCTACGAGAGCTACAAGAAGGTCTCCGATTCGCCTCTTTCCAAATCTTTTTCAACGAGCCACGAAAGCGGGGCAGCATCAGCTAGAGGACAAAGGAAAAACCCCGTCACCAGGGTCTTTCCGATGGGCGCACCTGGGATTGAACCAGGGACCTCTCGCGTGTGAAGCGAGCGCTCTCCCGCTGAGCTATGCGCCCGGGATGCCAAGAGGATAGCGGCCTGGCTACACTCCCCTTCGCCCGGTCGCGCTAGGTGGGGAGTTAGCGGTTCCCTGCACCCGACATCCGCTCCAGCGGGACCGAACGCCGTCCGAGGGACGGTTTCAACGGGATCAGGTCTCGCGCACGTGGTGTCGAAGGTCAGGTTCCGCGCACTGGGAGCATCCGAACCGCGTCAGGTCCGGAAGGAAGCAGCGCTAAGGATTCCCTCCCAGGTGCCGCGGTCACGCCTGACCGGAGCCGGCGACGCGATCGCCCCCCGGGGAAGCCTTTCGAAGACGGAGCGCGTGACCGGGCATAAGGCTTCGCTGAGGATCGCCGACTAAGATCGACAGCGTGACGGCTCTCTACCGCAAGTACCGACCGCAGGACTTCGACGACGTGGTCGGTCAGGAAGCGGTCGTCCGGACGCTCCGGAACGCGATCGAATTGGGGCAGCTCCGCCAGGCCTATCTCTTCGCCGGCCCGCGCGGAACCGGCAAGACCTCGATGGCGCGGATCCTCGCCAAGGCGCTCAACTGCGAGCTGGGGCCGACCGCGACGCCGGACAAGGTCTGCCACGCTTGCGTCTCGATCGCGAACGGCTCCTCGCTGGACGTGATCGAGATGGACGCCGCCTCGCAGCGCGGGATCGACGACATCCGGGAGATCCGCGAGCGCGTGATCCTCCAGCCGGCCGAGGGTCGCTACAAGGTCTACATCCTCGACGAGGCGCACCAGCTCACGGATGCCGCCTGGAACGCGCTCCTGAAGCTGATCGAGGAGCCACCGCCCCACCTCGTCTTCGTCTTCTGCACGACCGACGTCTCCAAGGTGCTGGCGACGGTGCGCTCGCGCTGCCAGACCTTCGTCTTCGCCCGGCCGAGGCTGCCCGAGCTCGTGCGCGTGCTCCGGCGGGTCTGCGACGCCGAGGGGATCGAGGCGCCGGATGCGGCGCTCGCCCTGATCGCCCGTGGTGCGCGCGGCTCGTTCCGCGACGCGGAGTCGACGCTCGACCAGCTCGCCTCGGCGACGAGCAACGTGATCGACGTCCAGTCGGTGCTCCAGCTGCTCGGCGCAGTCGAGGAGGAGGCGCTCTTCCGCATCTGCGACGCGATCGTGGACGGGGACACGGCCGGCGCGCTCGTCTTCGTCGAGGAGCTCGCCGAGCAGGGCCAGGATCTCGCCCGGCTCGTCACCGACCTGCTCGAGCATCTCCGCCACCTGCTGCTCGTCCAGCACATGGGCCAGGTGCCCGACTCGCTCCCCGTGACCGACGAGACCCGCGAACGCCTGCGGGAACAGGCGAACCAGCTTCCCGCCCCGACCGTGCTCCGGCTGATCGACCTCCTCGCCGTCGCGGTCGAGGACTCGCGTCAGGGCGCCGACCCGAGGCTGCCACTCGAGCTCGCGCTCGTCAAGGTGACGCGTCCCGGCGGCGACCTCTCGCGCGAGTCGCTCGCGTTCAGGCTCGAGCAGCTCGAGCAGCGGCTGGCGGGCACGCCCGCACACGTTCCGAGCACCCCTCCCCCGCCCGCTGCGACCCCCGAGCGCGCGACGCCGGTCGCCCCCCAGCCCGAGCCGCCCGCAGCAGCCGACGCGCCGCCGCTGGCACTCGAGCAGCTCCAGGACGCCTGGCAGCGCACGGTCATCCCCGCCGTCCAATCTCGCTCGATTCCGATCGCCTCGCTCCTCGGCGAGGCTCGGCCGACCTCGCTCGACGCAGAGACGCTGACGCTCGAGTTTCCCGCCACCGGCGACTTCCACCGGCGCCAGGCAGACGAGCCGAAGGCGATCGGCGTGATCCGCGACGCGCTCTACGAGGTGACCGGCCACCGGCTCGGGGTCGCGCTCACGCTCGGCGAGCCGGTCGAGGTCGATCCCGCCGAAGCGGAGTCGGCGATCTCGGAGGAAGCCCTGATCTCGATGTTCAAGGAAACGTTCGATGCCCAGGAAGTGGAGGACAACAGGTGAGCAAGATGGACATGAACAAGCTGATGCAGCAGGCCCAGCAGATGCAGGAGCAGATGCAGCGCGCCCAGGAGGAAGCCGCGAACGAAGTCGTCGAGGCCTCGGCCGGCGGCGGCATGGTCACCGTCAAGGCAACGGGCGGCGGTGAGATCGTGGGGATCACGATCGACCCGAAGGCGATCGATCCGGAGGACCCTGAGCTCCTCGCCGATCTGATCCTCGCCGCGGTCAACGAGGCCCTGCGCTCCGCGAACTCGCTGATGGAGTCGAAGGTCTCGGGAATGCTCCCGGGAGGCCTCGGCGGCCTAGGCCTCCCGGGGTTCTAGCGTTCGAAGCGTGCTCAGCCGATAGCAGCGACGTCGAACGACGAGCGCGTGACCGTGCCCACGTCCTCGACGCGCTCACAGGTGTTGAACACCCGGACCTCAACGGCTCGCGAAGCCACCAGGTCACTGTTCAGGTGCGCCGAGAGCGTCACGGTTTCACGCGCGTTCAGCTCGGGGCTGGCCTGCGCCCTCGCGACGGTGGCGCCGTCCAGGATCAGCTCGATGAAGAACACCCCAATAACGTCCGGCGCGCCGAAATCCCAGCACACTGGACCTGCCTGGACCTCGACCGACGCATAGACGAGGTTGAGCTCCCCCGCGCGCTGCTCCCACGTGCTCCCCGTCATCGGCACGAGCACAGCGGAGCGCCCGGCCACCTCGAGCGGCGCCACGAGACGCCCGCTCGCAGAGAGCCCCGATGTCGACGCCCCGGCCGGACCCGCCGGGCCGGCCGGGCCGGCCGGGCCGGTCGGGCCCTGAATGCCCGTGCGATTCCAGTCGATGGCGGTCTCGCTGGCCCCGCACTCGGTCTCGGGAAGGACGACCCGCACAACCCCCGTTCTTCGTGCTGCCCTCCGCCTTCTTGGAGCTCACGCACGCGTGGTAGACACCGCTGGAGTCCGTTAGGGATTGCCGAGCACGGCGGATGCCGCACCCGCCGTCACTGCGATCGCCCCAAGGACGATCGCAGTGACGCGGATCGACGGTCTCGCACGAAGTGATCTCATTTCCGTCCTCTCGCTCGCTTGAAGTTCAAGCAAGCATGCGCTCCAAGCCGGAGCGACGCAACCACGTCCTGCGTCACCTTTGCCGGGGACGATGCGTAGGCCTGCCGCGCTGACGCGGGCGAGAAACGATCGCTGCGGGCTCCGAGGCTCGACCGAGCCCCGACCGAGCGACTCCACTTGCTCAGGAACAACCTTGTTGGTCCTACACCTAGCCCGCGCTGGGGCCATAGCGCTCGGCGGGGCCGTAGCGATCGGCGAGCGCAACGATCCCGGCGGCGCCGCGGACGATCGCGGCGTCGACGAAGTCGCCTGACGCGAGCGCGAGCGCGCCTCGGTCGGCCGCCGCGCGGGCGAGCACCTCGCGCGCCCAGGTGACCTCCGCCTCGGTCGGGAGGAACGCCCGCTCGATCACGAGAAGCTGATCGGGATGGATCGCGGCCCGGCCGAGATGGCCGAGCTCGCGGCCGCGCTCGCACGAGCGCGCGAGGCCGTCGAGGTCGCGAACGTGTGGATAGACCGACTGCGCGGGCCGAGGCAGGCCGGCCGCCACAGCGGCGTTGATGACCCGGCCGCGCGCCCAGTCGAGGCCGGCTTCGCCCGCGCCGGTGTCGGCTCGGAGGTCCGACTCGCCCAGCGAGATCCCTGCCACCCCGGAGGTGCGCGCGATCTCGTAGGCGGCCTCGAGGCCCGCGGCCGACTCGATCAGGCAATGAACTGGAAGACCGAGCGCAGGGACGTGCTCGGGCCGTTCGACCTTGGGGACGAAGATCCCGGTGAGCGGGAGGGCCGCGACGGCCTCGAGGTCGGCATCGTCGCCCGCGTTGACCCGCACGTACACAGGCTTGTCCCGGGGCCGACCGAGGAGCGCGCCCAGGTTGGCGCGTGCTTCCGCCTTCGCGGACGGCGCCACCCCGTCTTCCAGGTCGACGATCACGGCATGCGCCGCGGAGGCGATCGCCTTCTCGACCCGGTCCGGCCGGTCGGCGGGGACGTAGAGCAGCGTCAGCGGCGGGATCTTCACACGATCCCCTCGGCGCGCAGCCGCTCGAGCTCCTCTGCCTCGACGCCCACCTCCGCCAGCACCTCGGCGGTGTTCGCGCCGTGGGCCCGGCCGGCCCAGCGGATCGCGCCCGGCGTCCCTGAGAGCCGCGCGATCACGTTCGTCATCCTGAGCGGCCCGAGCTCCTCGTCCTCGACGGTCGCGATCGAGCCCAGCGCCTCGAACTGCGGGTCGGTCAGGACGTCGCGGGCGTCGTAGATCGGGGCGATCGCGGCCTGGGCGTCCTCGAACGCCGCCAGCACCTCGTCCCGGTCACGATCGGCGATCCAGGCGGCGATGGCGCCGTCGATCTCCTCGACGTGGTCAACCCGTCCAGCGCCGGTCTCGAACCACGGCTCCTCGACGAGGTCGGCTCGGCCGACGAGCCGGAGCACGCGCTCCGCGATGCTGGTCGCGCTCGCCGAAACCGCAACCCAGGAGCCATCGCGCGTGCGGTAGACGTTGCGCGGCGCGTTGTGGCTGGAGAGGTTGCCGGTGCGCGGCTGGAGCTCGCCGAGCTGATCCCAGGCGCTGACCTGGGGGCCGAGCAGGGTCAGCAGCGGCTCGATCAGGGAGGTGTCGACGACCTGGCCGCGCCCCGTCTCGTCGCGAGCCCGGAGAGCCGCCATGATCGCGAACGCGGTCGCGAGCGCGGCGACCCCGTCCGCGAGGGCGAGCGGGGGCAGGAGCGGCGGCCCGTCGGGCTCGCCGTTCAGCGCGGCGAAGCCGCTCATCGCCTCCGCCAGGGTGCCGAAGCCCGCGCGCCCCGCGTAGGGGCCGGTCTGCCCGAAACCGGTGACGCGGGCGAGCACGAGCCTCGGATTGGCTGCGGTCAGCTCGGCCGGGCCGATCCCCCAGCGCTCGAGCGTGCCGGGACGGAAGTTCTCGATCACGACGTCGGCGTCCGCGGCGAGCCGTAGGAAGAGGTCGGCTCCGTCCGGATGCGAGAGGTCGAGCGTGATCAGCCGCTTGTTCCGCGCGAGCGTCTTGAACCAGAGCCCGACTCCTTCCTTCGCGGGTCCGTGACCGCGGGCCGGATCGACCCGGCGCGGGTGCTCGATCTTGATCACGTCCGCGCCGTAGTCGCCGAGCAGCATCCCGGCGAGCGGCGCCGCGAAGAGCGTGGCTGCCTCGACGACCCGGACGCCCTCGAGCGGCCCACTCACAGGTCGACCGCCAGCCTGAAGCCGATCTGCGGCGAGCGTGCGACGGCACGGCCGACGAGCAGCAGCTTGAGCGAGTGCTGCGGCTCCTGCGGGCCGCCGTCGACGTACCAGTCGGAGCCTTCCGCCACCCAGTCGCAGCCGCCCTTGAGGATTGCGAAGCGGGTACGTCCGTCGGAGTGCTCGCTCTCCGTCCAGTTCCAGAAGCGCGGCCCCGAGAGGTCGAGGAGGCCCGCCTCGGCGGCGAGTTGCCACTCGTCTTCCGTCGGTAAGCGGGCGCCGACGGAAGCCGCGTGGGCGCGAGCCTCCGAGAGGTCGAGGCCGACTGCGGCGTCTCGGGCCGAGATCGCGAACCGCCCGTGCGGCGCGGGTCGCTCCACCTGGACGAAGTCGTGCAGACGCGGCGGCAACGGCTTCCACTCCTCGACGTACGGCGCCTCTCCATAGGTTCCCGTTTCGCGGCGGCGAAAGACTGCGGTGAGCGGCCGCGGCTCGGGGGCTTCGACGAAGCCTTCCGGCAGCCTTTCGACCCGGGCGACCGGCGCCGGCACCCGAACCGCCTCGCGTGCGGGGAAGGTGGCGTCACCGCCGCCGGCAACCAGCAGCTGCTCCGACCCGACGAACGCGGCAATCCCCTGCGCCGGAATCTCGACGTCGAGCTCTCCGACCGGGCCTGCGTATGCCTCCCCCCGGTTCGCGAGCGCCCAGAGCGTCGTCTGCCCGTCGCTCCAGCGGGACGCCACGACCTGCGTATCCGGGCTCGCAGCCGCGAGCGGCGTCCACTCGCCCGTCGCGAGAAGACCGGCGAAGCGGCGCTGGACGGGCAGCATCGCGCGGAGGAGCCCCTTGTCGCGCTCGCACCAGCCGACCCAGGCGCCGAACACGTTCTCCCAGACGAGCATCCCGACGCCGTTCAGCCAGGCGCTGTGCAGCTCCTCCACGTGGTCGCGGTTCCAGCGGCGCGTGTGGTGGAGCATGTGCCGCTGCTCGAACCAGCGGGCGCGGAGGACGCCCGGCACCGGGCTGTCCGAGAACCACTGCGCCCACGAGAGGTGGTGGTCGCAGACCCGTTCGAGCGCGAGCGTCGACTCGCCTTCGAAGGCGATGCCCGGGCGGACGGCGTCGACCGCGGCGCGCAGCCCGGGCCGGGCCTCCTTCATCGTGTCAAGGAAGACGCCGTCCACCCCGAGCTCGCGGACGAGCTGACCGAGCGCCTCCTCGTCGCCGACGGGCTCGCGACGGGTACCAACGTCCCACGGGTTGTAGTTGACGAAGACGCGGACGTCCCGCGCCTGGAAGGCCGCCACGAGCTCGCGGATCCCCTCGACGTCGCGGTAGAAGTCGAACTGATTCCGGTCGTCGATCCCGATCACGGGGTAGGCGTGCCAGAGGACGATTCCGTCGAAGCCTCCGAACTCGCGCTCCGAGTCGTCGAGGAACCGATCCGGCGTGAAGGAGCCGGCGGCGTGGTCGTAGAGGAGCTCGTCCCAGAGCCAGACGAGCGCAACCGCGAAGCAGCTCTGCGTCCAGGCGAACTGGGAGGCGCGGTACTCGACATCGTCGTACCCGATCCGCCCCCGGGCCTCGTCGCGCCAGCGCTCGAGCGCCTCCCGCCACGCCGGCCAGTCCGCGGGGTCGTCCGGGGCGGCGAGGATCTTGCCCGTGTCCAGCTCGTCGAGCGGGCCGGTGAGCGGCACGATCCGGGGCCGGTCGATCGGGCGAGGCGAGAAGGGGTCGCGAGGCTCCTCGTGCGGGATGCTCACGCTGCGGTCGGGGACGCGACGACCGCCAGCGTCCGCCGGACGAGCTCGTCGAGCGCGATCCCGTCGAAGCCGGGCAGGGAGCTCTCGAATCGCCCTCCGAGCGGCTTCGACCAGCGTTCCTCGATCCCGTCCACCCCGGCGAGGGCTCCCAGGATCGAGCCGACCGCGGCGCCGTTCGTGTCCGTGTCCCAGCCGCCCTGGACGGCGGCGGAGATCCCGCCGGAGAAGTCGCCGTCGAAGGCGTAGAGCGCGGCGGCGACGAGCGCGGTGTTGTTGATCGCATGCACCCAGTGGTAGTGGCCGTAGCGGGCGTAGAGCTCGTCGACGACGGTCTCCCAGTCCCCACCTGCGAGATCACGCGCGTCGCGCAAAGCCACGGCGAGACGGCTACGCGCCGGGACGACCGAGAGCCCGGCCTCGGCACACGCGGTCGCCGACGAATCCGAGAGCGAGGCGGCGTGGGCAGCGGCCATGAACATCGCGGAGTAGACGCCGTTCGCAGCGTGGCTCAGCCGGGCGTCCTCCCACGCCATTCGCGCCGCCGCGACCGGATCGCCAGGGGCGGCCCACCCGTAGGCGTCGACGCGTAACCGAGCCCCGATCCATTCGCGAAACGGGTTCCGTCGGGTCGCCGTCTCGGGCGGAATCCGGGCCTCGAGGAGGTTCCGGAGCGCCACCCGCTCGGCGGTGAAGATCCGGCCGGCCGGCATGAAGTCCATCCACATCTTTGCCACGTCGAGCGCGTCGAAGCCGGTGCCGCAGCGCTCGAGGAGGGCGACTCCGAGCATCGTGAAGTTGAGATCGTCGTCCTCGGGGATGCCGTCGATGTTCTCGGCGAGGCTCGTCGGCCGGCTCGCCTTGTTCCACGGCCAGCGCTCCGTGACCTCGTCCGAGAGCCCCACCGCAGTGAACCAGCCCGCGACGGGCCAGTTCCCCGTGCCCTGCGCAATCGCCCGGATCCCTTCGCGGGGAATGTTCTCGACCGGCTTGCCGAGGACGCAGCCGGCAGCGCG
>DATLXM010000098.1:0-5833 GCA_035575835.1 Gaiellaceae bacterium | reverse complement strand
CTTGGCGCCGTGCGCGCCCTTTGCGACCTCGAGGAGGCCGCGGTAACCGGCTCGGCCGCCGTCCTTCGAGATCGACTTCGAGTTGATCACGGAGGTGGTGTTCGGCGCTGCATGGACGACCTTGCCGCCGGCGTCCTGGTGCTGGCCCTTGCCGGCGAACGCGATCGAGAGCACCTCGCCGTGGGCTCTTTCGCCCATCAGCCAGATCGCCGGGTACTTCATGGTCAGCTTCGAGCCGAGGTTGCCGTCGACCCACTCCATCGTCGCGTCCTCGTAGGCGATCGCGCGCTTGGTCACGAGGTTGAAGACGTTGTTCGACCAGTTCTGGATCGTCGTGTAGCGGCAGCGCCCGCGCGGCTTGACGATGATCTCGACGACCGCGCTGTGCAGCGAGTCGGACGAGTAGATCGGCGCGGTGCACCCCTCGACGTAGTGCACGTAGGCGTCCTCGTCAACGATGATCAGCGTCCGCTCGAACTGGCCCATGTTCTCCGCGTTGATCCGGAAGTAGGCCTGGAGCGGGAGCTCGATCTTGACGCCCGGAGGCACGTAGATGAACGAGCCGCCCGACCAGACGGCCGAGTTCAGGGCGGCGAACTTGTTGTCGTTCTGCGGGATGATCGTGCCGATGTACTGCTTGACGATGTCCTCGTGCTCGCGGAGCGCGGTGTCCATGTCGAGGAAGAGCACGCCCTTCGCCTCGAGATCGGCCTGAAGCTTGTGGTAGACGACCTCGGACTCGTACTGGGCACCGACGCCGGCGAGGTACTTCTTCTCGGCCTCGGGGATGCCGAGCTTGTCCCAGGTGTCGAGGATGTCGGCCGGGAGATCCTCCCAGTTCTTGGCCTGCTTCTCGGTCGGCTTGATGTAGTAGAAAATGTTCTCGAAGTCGATCTCGGCGACGTTGCCGCCCCAGGTCGGCAGCGGGCGCGCGTTGAAGTAGTCGAGCGACTTGTGCCGGAACTTGCGCATCCAGTCCGGCTCCTTCTTGTGCTCCGCGATCGCCTCGACGATCTCGTGGTTCAGGCCGCGGCCGGACTTGAAGAAGTAGTTCTCGGCGTCGTCCGAGTTCGAGAAGCCGTACGCGTACTCGTCCCGGATTCCCTTGACGATCTCGGTTTCGTTGACTCCCGCTCCGGCACCGGCGAAGCCGGTACCTGCGCTCTTGGGCGACTCCGTCGAGCCTACGTCGCTGCTCATGCCACTGCCTCGACTGCGGGGATGAACGCCTCGTAGCCCTCGGCCTCGAGGCGCTCGGCGAGCTCCTTGCCGCCGCTCGCGACGATCCGGCCGTCCACGAAGACGTGCACGTGGTCGGGGGTGATGTAGTTGAGGATCCGCTGGTAGTGGGTGATCACGAGCGCGCCCATCTCGGGGCCGACGAGGTCGTTGACGCCGTTCGCGACGATCTTGAGCGCGTCGATGTCGAGCCCGGAGTCGGTCTCGTCGAGGATCGCGATCTTTGGCTCGAGGAGCGCCATCTGGAGGATCTCGACCCGCTTTTTCTCGCCGCCCGAGAAGCCGTCGTTCAGGTACCGGGAGGCGAGCTCGCGCGGCACCTTCAGGCGCTCCATCGCGGCGAGGATGTGGGTGCGGAACTCCTTGACCGGGATCGGGTCGTCCTGGCCGCCGTTGCGCGCCTTCCGGATCGCGTTGATCGCGCTCCGGAGGAAGCTCGTGACGGTGACGCCAGGAATCGCGTGCGGGTACTGGAACGCGAGGAAGAGGCCCTTCTGCGCGCGTTCGTCGGCGCCCATCTCGACGATGTTCTCACCGTCGAGGAGGATCTCGCCCTCGGTGATCTCGTACGACGGGTGACCCATCAGCGCGTAGGCGAGGGTCGACTTGCCGGAGCCGTTCGGGCCCATGATCGCGTGTTTCTCGTTCAGGTCGACGGACAGGTCGACGCCCTTGACGATCGGGGTCCCGTCCTCGAGCGCGACGTGCAGGTTCTTCAGTTCCAGAAACGCCAAGCTTGTGACTCCCTTTTTCCCAGCAGCAAGCCGGATTCAGCGCCGCTTCGTGAGTCCATGGTAGCCGATCAGCCCTGCCACGAGTGGAGCCGCCACGGCCACCATCGAGCCTACCTTCCCGAGCGCGAGTCGCGCGTCCGTCCAGGCGCTCGAGTTCTTGGCGACGTCGTCGAAGCGGCCGTGGGCGCCGGGATCGCCGGGGATCGTCTCGTAGAGATTGTCGGGGGCGTCCGGGGGCCAGGGCTCGCCGGTCGACTGATCCTTCCAGCCGCGCCAGCGGAGGAAGAAGTCGCCCGCCCGCGGGGAGAGCTTCTGCCCCCAGAGGAGGCGCTGGCAGGCCCAGGTGACGGGGAGCTCGCGCTGCGGCCGTTCGGCGCAGTAGAGGATCGCCTTCGCGACCACCTCGGGCTGGTAGATCGGCGGGACGGGCTGAGGCTGGAAGCCGAGCTTCATCCGGCCGCGGTCGAACTGCGGCGTGTTGATCCCGCCGGGGAGGATGAGGCTGATGTCGACGCCCGACTCGATCTTCTCCTGCTCGACCCGGGCCGTCTCGAAGAAGGCGCGGCCGGCGGCCTTCGAGGCGCAGTAGGGGGCCTGGAGCGGGATCGCCCGATAGGAGAGTCCCGAGTTGATGTCGACGAACGTTCCTCGCGATTCCTTCAGATGGGGAAGCACCGCCCAGTAGGCGTAGGCGCGGCCCATGAAGTTGACCTCCATCACCCGCCGGAGCTCGTCGGGCTCGAGCACCTCGATCTCGGCGTAGACAGTGATCATCACCGAGGCGACGAAGGTGTCGATCCGGCCGAAGCGCTCGACGGCCCGGGCGCAGAGCGACTCGAGGTCGACCTGGCTTGATGCCTCGACCGTCACCGCGAGGCCCTCGGAGCCGGCCTCCTCGATCTCCCGGACCGCGTTCTCGAGCCCTTCGGTGTTGCGGGCGCCGACAACGACCTTCGCTCCGCGCCGTGCCGCGGCCCTGGCGGTTGCGCGGCCGATCCCGCTCGAGCCGCCGAGGATGACCACGACCTGTTCCGAGAGAGGCTTCTTCATTAGACGCCCCCTCCCCAGGGTTGGGATTGGACAAACGATGGTAGAGTCGAGACATGCCTTTCGGAATCGGAGTCACAGAGCTGATCATCCTGCTCGTCGTCTTGCTCGTTTTCTTCGGGCCCAAGCGGCTCCCGGAGATGGGACGCTCGCTCGGCAAGGGGATGCGCGAGTTCAAGGACTCGATCTCGGGCAAGGACGACGACGAGGACGAGCCGATGCACAAGCGGCTCTCGAGCGAGCTTCCGCCGGCCGAGGGCCCCGCCGAGGCGATCCATCCGGCCGAGCCGGTCGAGACGCCCGCCGCGACGCGTCAGCCCGAGCCCGCCGGCTCCGAGTCGGCCCGCCGCGACTCCGTCTCCTAAGCACCAGAACGGATGATCACGAAGCGTCTGCCGAAGCGCCTGGCGCACGGCGAAGAAGCAACGCTGGTGGAGCACCTCGGCGAGCTGCGCACCCGGCTCGTGATCGCGCTCTTCGCGATCGTGCCGGCGTTTGCGGTCTCCTTCGCCTTCCACGAGCAGCTGATCGACTGGCTGACCAATCCGCTCCCGGACGACAAGAGCCTCGTCACGCTCGGGGTCACCGAGCCGTTCACGACCGCGGTCAAGGTCAGTCTCGCGGCGGCGGTTGCGATCACGCTCCCGATCCTGCTCTACCAACTCTGGTCGTTCATGGCGCCGGCGATCGAGGAGCACACGCAGCGCGTCGTCTCCGTCTTCGTCGTCTTCTCGACGATCCTCTTCGCCGGGGGCGTTGCCTTCTCGTACTGGATCGTGCTCCCGCGGGCCCTCTCGTTCCTGACCAACTTCGGCGCCGACCAGTTCGAGATCGACATCCGGGCGGCCTACTACTTCTCGTTCGTGACGGTGACGCTGCTCGCGAGCGGGCTCGCGTTCCAGATGCCGATTTTCATCCTCGCGCTCGTTCGGCTGCGCGTGCTGACGGCGGCGAAGCTGCGTGGGAATCGGCGCCTCGGCTACGTGCTGATGATCGTCTTCGCGGTTCTCCTGCCGACCGTCGACCCGGTCTCGCTCGCGCTCGAGGTCGCCCCCCTCCTGATCCTCTTCGAGCTCTCGATCTGGCTCTCGAGCTTCATGGAGAAGCGTTGGAAGCTCGACCCGAACGCCGAGGGCGGCTTCGAAGGCGTCTTCCGCGACCGCGAGTAAGGCTCGCCCAAGTCAACGTCGCCGACGCTCCTGGGAGCGAAGCGACCCTTCAGGGATCTACGCAGGTCGGTCAGCCGCGTGTGCGGCAGACCGACCTAGCGCAGAAAGAAGGGCCGCGAAGCAGCGTCTGGCGGCTGGCACCGAAAAATCAGACGGCGCTCCGATCGACCCCATCGTTGTTCGGCACGTTCTGGAAAGCGGTTCGACTTTCGTTGTAAAGAGTGCGTTAGAGCAAATGGTTCCGATCGAACCACCCCGGCGTCCCTGTCGAACCAGCTTGTGATCGTGCGCGTTTGGCGATCGCCAGGCTGACAACACCTGGTCAACCCGCTCCACTCCACCCGATAGGGGGAACCTCAATGCAAGACGTACTCGCTGCAGCGGACACCCGCCGCGGCTTCATCGGCAAGGCAGCGCTGCTCGGCGGCGCCACCCTCGCCGCTGGTGGCGTCGGCGCTTTCGCCGAAGCCGCCCGGGCGCAGTCCGCGCCTGCGAGCGACCTCGCGATCCTCAACTTCGCGCTGAAGCTCGAATATCTCGAGGCCGAGTTCTACGATCGGGCCCGCAGTGGTGTCTTCGGTCGCCTGAACGCCGGCGTCCAGCGCTTCGCCGAGGTGCTCTACGCACACGAGCAGGCGCACGTCGACACGCTGCTCGCAACCATCCCGGCCCTCGGCGGCACGCCCATCAAGAAGCCGGCGCTGAAGTTTCCGAAGCTTCAGCAGCGCTCGTTCGTTCTGACCGCGATCCAGCTCGAGCAGGTTGGCGTCGGCGCCTACGGCGGCGCTTTCCCGGCCCTCAAGCTGAAGGCCGTGAAGGAAGCGGCGCTCGCGATCCATTCCGTGGAGGCACGTCACGCCGCCTACGCCCGGCTCGTCGCCGGAACGCTGCCGGCCAACGTCGCCTTCTTCGCCCCTCTGACGACGGACCAGGTGCTCAAGCGCGCTGCTCCGTTCTTCGCCTAGGAGACCCCGATGACTGAGATCTTCACTCACAAGGGCATCGAGGTCGAGACCAACGCACCGATCGCCTCCCTCTCGGAGGAGCTCGGGACCTCGCGTGACCTGTTCCTCAAGCGTGCCGCAATCTTCGGCGGCGGCGTTGTGGCGGCGGCCTCCTTCGGGATGGCAATGCCGGGCAACGCACACGCGTCCAAGGCGAGCGACGTCGCGATTCTCAACTTCGCGCTGACGCTCGAGTACCTCGAGGCCACGTTCTACGCGATCGCGGTCGACAAGGGCAAGTTCAGCCCGCGGGTCGAGCGGCTCGCCCGCGTGATCCGCGACCACGAGATCACGCACGTCAAGGCACTCGTGGCGACCATCCCGTCGCTCGGTGGCAAGCCGGTCAAGAAGCCGAAGTTCAACTTCCCGCCGGCGCTCTTCGCCAACGAGACGACGTTCCTCCAGACCGCGATGGCGCTCGAGGACACGGGTGTCGGTGCCTACAACGGCGCCGGCCCGGCCCTGACCCTGAAGCCGGTCAAGGAGGCTGCCGCGTCGATCGTGGCGGTCGAGGCGATGCACGCCTCGTGGGTTCGCGGCGTCGCGGGGACCGCTCCGGCCCCCGCCACGTTCGACGACCCGCTCACGATGCAGCAGGTGCTCGCCGCTGCGGGTCCGTTCTTCGCGTAACGGATGAACG
>DATLXM010000097.1:0-23882 GCA_035575835.1 Gaiellaceae bacterium | reverse complement strand
CTTCATCCCGCGCGAAACGGAGGCCGAGAGGCCGCCTTCGGTGTGCGCAAGCGGGACGAGCACCTCCTCCTGGGCTCGTCCGGCGTCACCGAGCGAGCCTGCGGGCTCCTGAAGCTCATAGCTCCCGAGCTCGACGAGGAGCGGCCCCACGACCGAGACCGGGATCACTGCGGCGCCCGTGTGCGACTCCTGGGCGCGGCTCCAGGCCTCGTCGCCGAGCGCGAGCGGCTCGTCGCCGACGGTCGCGCGGATCGCGTCCTGGCGGGCCTGAATCGAGTCGGCGTCGTTCTTCCGGGGCCAGCGCTGCATGGCCAGAGCTTATTCTCGTCCCGTGACGGCGACGATCATGGACGGGAAGGCGCTCGCGGCCCGGATCCGCGCGGAGGTGGCCGCGGACGTCGCCGAGCTCGGGCACGTCGGGCTTGCGACCATCCTCGTCGGCGACGATCCGGCCTCGGACGTCTACATCCGCGCGAAGCACACCGCCTCGCTCGAGGGGGGGATCGACGCGCACGACCTCCGGCTGCCCTCGTCCATCACGCAGGAGAAGCTGCTGGCCCAGGTCGCGGAGCTGAACGCCGACGACGCGGTCGACGGGATCCTCGTCCAGCTTCCTCTCCCGGACGGCCTCGACGAGGCGGCCGCGATCCGCGCGGTCGATCCGGTCAAGGACGTCGACGGCTTCCATCCGCTGAACGCCGGTCAGCTCTACCTCGGCGACCCTGCGCACGTCGGTGGCACGCCCCTCGGCGTGCTCGAACTGCTCGACGAGTACGGCGTCGAGCTCGGCGGGGCGAACGCCGTTGTGATCGGCCGCAGCGACATCGTCGGCAAGCCCGTGGCGCTCCTCCTCCAGCACCGGAACGCAACCGTGACCGTGTGCCACTCGCGGACGCGCGACCTCGAGGCGGAGGTCCGGCGGGCCGACATCGTCGTCGCGGCGGTCGGCATCCCCGGCCTCGTCAGGGCGGACTGGATCAAGGAGGGAGCGGCCGTGATCGACGTCGGGATCGTCCGCACGGACGCGGGCCTGCGGGGCGATGTCGAACCCGCCGCGGGCGACCGAGCGGCCTTTCTCACGCCCGTTCCCGGCGGTGTGGGGCCGATGACCGTCGCGATGCTCCTGCGCAACGCGGTCAAGGCCGCGCGCTACCGCCGGGGCGAGCTTGCATTTCCCGGCACAAGGGGCTATGTTTCGCGCGCTTAATTGGTCAGCGGCACCGGTGCAGCGCACCCTTGTCGCGTCATGCAAGGAGGAACATCCGTTGGCGCAGGGCACCGTGAAGTGGTTCTCGAACGAAAAGGGTTATGGGTTCATCGAGCGTGAGGGTGGCGAGGACGTCTTCGTCCACTTCTCCGCGATCACGATGGACGGCTACAAGTCGCTGACCGAAGGTCAGAAGGTCGAGTTCGAGGTGGTTCAGGGGCCCAAGGGCGCCCAGGCCGCGAACGTCACGGCCGGCTAGAAACTCTCCCCGGTCGAGCTTTGGAACGGGCTCCCGAAAGGGGGCCCGTTCTTTTTTGGAAGGATGAATCCATGGCGATCACCCGCGAAGAGGTCCTGCACGTCGCGAAGCTCGCGCGGCTCGAGCTGACCGACGAGGAGGTCGAGCGCCTGACCGGCGAGCTCGGCGCGATCCTCGAGGCGGTCGGCAAGGTGGCCGAGCTCGACCTCTCGGACGTGCCGCCGACCTCGCATCCGCTCGAGTTCGTGAACGCGTGGCGCGAGGACGAGCCGCGCGACTCGCTCGCGCTCGACGAGGTCTTCGCGAACGCCCCGCAGCGGGAGGGGGATCTCTTCCGGGTCCCACCGAGCACGTGAGTGCCGCGATCGACACGCTTCGCCTGACCGCCGAGGAGGCGGCCGGCCTGCTCGAGCGGAAGGAGGTCACCGCCGCCGAGCTCCACCGCGCCTACCTCGACGCCGCTGCCGAGCGCGACCCCGAGCTCCACTGCTACCTCCGCCTCGTCGAGGAGCCGGTCGGCGGCGGCGTCCCGATCGCGCTCAAGGACGTGATCTCGACGCAGGGGATCGAGACGACCGCGGGCTCGAAGATCCTCGCCGGCTACGTGCCCCAGTTCGACGCGACCGTGGCGGCGCGCTGCAAGGCGGCCGGCCTGCCGACGATCGGGAAGACGAACACGGACGAGTTCGCAATGGGCTCCTCGACGGAGAACTCCGCCTACGGGCCGACCCACAACCCCTGGGATCCCGAGCGCGTTCCCGGTGGCTCCGGCGGCGGCACCGCGGCGGCGGTCTCGGCCGGGCTCGCTCCCTGGGGACTAGGCTCCGACACGGGTGGCTCGATCAAGCAGCCCTCGGCGCTGTGCGGAAATGTGGGCCTTCGGCCCACGTATGGGACGGTCAGCCGCTACGGCGTCGTTGCCTTCGCGTCGAGCCTCGACCAGATCGGCCCTGTTGCGAGGAATGTGCGCGACTGCGCCCTCCTCTACTCGATCATCGCGGGGCGCGACGAGCGCGACTCGACCACGGTCGAGCTCCCCGAGGCCGTGCGCCTGCCCGAGGGAGACGACCTCACGGGGCTCCGGATCGGCGTCCCGAAGGAGTTGAACGAGGCCGAGGGGATCGAGCCGGGCGTCGCCGCCTCCGTGCGGGACGCGATCGAGCTTGCCCGCTCGCTCGGCGCCGAGGTGAGGGAGTGCGAGCTCCCGCGCTCGGTCGAGTACGGGCTCGCCTGCTACTACCTGATCGCACCGGCCGAGGCGTCCTCGAACCTCGCCCGCTACGACGGCGTCCGCTACGGCCTCCGCGTCGACGGCGAGAGCTATGCGGAGATGGTCGAGCGGACGCGCGACGCGGGCTTCGGCGACGAGCCGAAGCGCCGGATCATGCTCGGCACCTACGCGCTCTCGGCCGGATACTTCGACGCCTTCTACGGTCAGGCCCAGAAGGTGCGGACGGTGATCGCGCGTGAGCACGCCGCGGCCTTCGAGCGCTTCGACGTGCTCGTCTCGCCGACCTCGCCCACCGTCGCGTTCAAGCTCGGCGAGAAGGCCGCGAACCCGCTCGCGATGTACCTCTCCGACCTCCTCACGATCCCCTCCTGCATGGCCGGGCTGCCCGGGCTCTCGATCCCCTGCGGGCTCTCGGAGGGGCTGCCGGTCGGCCTCCAGCTGATCGGGCCGCAGTTCTCCGAGAACACGCTCTTCCGCCTCGGCCACGCGCTCGAGGCCGCGCTCGGCTTCGACGTCGTCCCGGAGCGCCTGCGATGACCTGGCAGCCGGTCGTCGGGCTCGAGATCCACGTCCAGCTGAAGACACGGACGAAGATGTTCTGCGCCTGCGCGAACGGCTACGGGGGCGGTGAGAACACGCAGACCTGCCCCGTCTGCCTCGGGTTGCCCGGAGCGCTCCCCGTACCGAACCGGGTCGCGCTCGAGTGGACGATCAAGCTCGGGCTCGCGCTCGGCTGCGAGATCGCGCCGCGCGCCGTCTTCGCGCGCAAGAACTACTTCTATCCCGACCTCCCCAAGGGCTATCAGATCTCACAATACGATCTACCGTCTTGCACAAATGGCAAAATGCTAGTCCCGCACGGGGACGAGGACCTCGAAGTCGCGATCGTCCGCGCCCACCTCGAGGAGGACGCGGCGAAGACGACGCACGTCGGCGGTCGCAGTGGGCGGATCGGCGGCGCCGAGCACTCGCTCGTCGATTTCAACCGCGGCGGCACTCCGCTCGTCGAGATCGTCACCGGCCCGGACATCCACTCCTCCGAGGACGCGCGCCGCTTCCTCCAGCTTCTGCGCCAGACGATCGTCGAGCTCGGGATCTCGGATGCGGAGATGGAGAAGGGAACGCTGCGCGTCGACGCGAACGTCTCCGTCCGCCCAGAGGGCTCCGGCGAGCTGCGCACCCGCTGCGAGCTGAAGAACATGAACTCGTTCCGCTTCGTCGCCCAGGGAATCGACGCCGAGGTCGCACGCCAGATCGCGGTCTACGCGGGTGGGGGCGAGGTGGTCCAGGAGACCTACGACTTCGACGCTGCTTCGGGGGCACTGACCGCGCGCCGCTCCAAGGAGGAAGCCGACGACTATCGCTATTTCCCGGAGCCGGATCTGGTGCCGATGGAGCCGACCGCCGAGATCGTCGAACGGCTGCGCGCCGAGCTGCCCGAGCTCCCGTCCGCGCGGATCCGCCGGCTCGGCGACGAGCTCGACCACGAGCGCGCCGGCATCCTCGTCACGGGCGGGCTCGACCGGCTCTACGAGGCGACGGTCGCCGCCGGTGCGGAGCGGCTACCGGCGGCGAACCTGATCGCGAACCGGCTCGCGGGAGTCGCCGTCGAGGACGTAAGTCCCGCCGAGCTCGCGCTGCTCGTTGAGGCGCGCGACCGGATTCCCCGTTCGAGCCTCGACGATGCCTTCGACCACCTGGCCGAGCCGGGCTTCTCCGCTGCGCCGTATCTCGTCCAGGAGGCAGTGTCCGACACCTCGGAGCTCGGACCCGTGATCGAGCGGATCATCGCCGCGAATCCGGGCCAGGTGGAGGTGTTCCGCGGCGGCAAGGAGGGGCTCCTCGGCTTCTTCGTCGGCCAGGTGATGAAGGAGACGGGCGGCAAGGCGAACGCGCGCATCGTCAGCGAGCTCGTCCGTGAGAGGCTCGCGGGCTAGATGGATCCGCAGTTCCGGAAGGTGGCGTTGATCGCCGCCGTCCTCGGGCTGGCCGTCGCGGTCGTCCTCGCGCTGCGCTCGAACGACGACGGCTCGACGACTGCGACCGCGGCGACGCCCGCGCCGATCGAGCCGACGACGATCGCGATCGTCGTCGCGGCGGGCCGGCCCACGGGCGGGGTCCAGCGTGTGTCCGTCTCGCAGGGTGAGCGGGCGGTACTCGTCGTCACGTCGGACATCGCCGGCGAGGTCCACGTTCATGGCTACGACCTAAGCGCCGAGCTCGAGGCCGGTGGGAGCGCCGAGCTTCCGTTCACGGCGACGATCGTCGGTCGCTTCGAGGTCGAGCTCGAGGAGCGCGGAGTGCAGCTCGCGGAGATCGACGTCCGGCCGTGATCCTCGCGTTCGAACGGATGAGCCCGCCTCTCGCGCACGGCGGCGTCGCGGGCACCGTGATCGAGTTCCTGCTCGTCCTCGGGCTCGTTGTCGTGTTCGTCGTCATCGCCGTGCGCGAGCGACGGGCCGGCCGCAAGGACGACGAGGCCTAGGTCGCCTCCGGACGCCGGACAGGGGTGAACGCGCCAAGCGCCGCGAGCGGCAGCGCGAAACCGGCGACTTCGGCCAACGCGGTGCGCAGGCCGGCTGCCTCTGCCCCGATCCCGCCATCGAGACAGCCGCGCCGCGCTGCGCGGGCGAGGCGGAGGGGGCGCTCTAGATCAGGCCGCAGGCGCGGGCGGTGGTCGGCCACGGGGTGAAGCCTCGACCGCTCCGGTGGGCGCGCTCAGCGACCCACATCTGCTCGACCGCCGACCAGTTGTTCGCAGTGCCCTTGCGGCGGTAGACGTCTGAGCCGTAGGTCCGCTGGAACGAGATTTCCATCTGGAGCCCGCCGTAGTAGCCGTTGCCCGTCCTCGTCGCCCAACCCTGCGCCGGATGTCGCTCGTACCGGTGGATGCAGAGCCACTGCGACCGGTGCGGCGGGCGTAGGGCCCGGCGCTCGGCGGCGACGGAACGCGTGCGCCAGAGGTCGCGAACCCAGACCCGGTAGGCGGGCCTGGTGTTCCGGCGCTCGCTGTAGGAAGTCGGCGTCCGCGGTGCGCCCGTCAGGCGCTGCCAGCTCCACGTCTCGGCGCGGTAGTCGGCGATCTGCTCGACGACGCTGAGACGCACCGAACCGGCGTCTGCAGAGTCGGGGCGAACGATCGCTGCGAGCGCGAGAATGACGATGCCCGCGAGCAAGAGCACGCGAAAAGACAGGTTCATGGAGACCCTCCTTGACCGGAATCAACGACTGGCGACCGAGACGCGGAGATGCCGCAGGGCGTCTCGGGCCGGTCTTTGTTGCGGGGTCAGGCTAGCAAAGTTGTTGTTTGCAAACGGTAAGTTCTGTTACGACCGGCTGACCGTCCCCGCGTAGAGCAGAACCGCTGCGACCGCGATGAACGCCGCGGTCTCGCTCGCGCCGAGACCGGCTAGGGCGCTCCCGATCGCCGCGAGTGCGAAGCCTGCGAGCAGGAGCGAGTTGCCGACTGGCCTTCGGCGAATAGTCAGGAGCGCGACCGCGATGAGGGCCACCGAGCCGGCGACGTTGCCGGCGATCGCGAGGATCCGAGCGGGGAAGAGATCGAGGTGGGCCTGCGCCTCGGGAATCGAACTGCCGCCCACGGAGTCGGTGAGCGGCACTGCGATCGTGATGCCGATCGCGAGCCCGCTGTAGATGAGCGCGACCGGGCCCGCCGCCTTGCGGCCGGCGCCGAGGAGCGAGCCGGCTCCGAGCAGCGGCGCCGTCAGGAGGCCGCCGAACAGGTAGTAGGCACGAAAGGCGGGGTCGCTCCAACCGCCCGCGGCGCCCCACGCGAGCGCACCGGCGCCGAGCGCGTAGGCGCCGAGGCCCGCCGCCCAGCCGAGGAGCTCCGGGGTCCGGGTCAGCCGCCACCGCCCGAGCAGGAGTCCGGTGAGTCGGAGCGCGAGCAGGGCGGCGCCGAAGGCGAGGATCGCTTCCACGCGGCAACCCTACGCAGACGCCCGTAGTAGGCTCGCCACCGCGCGCCGGGCCTTTCTCGTTCTCGCCGCCTCGCTCGCGCTGGCCGCCGGCGTCTCGGCTGCCGAGCCCCCTCGGGACGCCGCCTCGCTGGCGCTGACGATCCTCCCGCCCGGGGAGAACGGCGGCGTCGCCTTCGATCGGAACACGACCGACCAGGCCAAGCTCTACGACGCGCTGACGCCGCTCCAGGAGACCGTCACCGACCGCGATCTCCGCCGAACGTTCAAGCCCGCGCCGCTCGTCCTGGCCGGCAAGGCCGCACGGACGCAGAACCTCCCCCGCAAGGGCGTCACGATCCGTCGCGACTCCTTTGGGTGCCCTACGTGACCGGGCGGACCCAGGAGGACGTCGCCTACGGCGCCGGCTACGCGACCGCCGAGGACCGTAGCCTCCTCCTGACCCTGATCCGCGGCCCGGCGCGCGCGGCCGCGCTCGACGTCCCCGGGCTCAACCCGCTCGCACTCGCCCTCTCCGGCCGCACATTCGTTCCGAGCGCCCAGACCGAGGCGTTCCTCGCCCGCCAGGTGACGCTCTTGAACGCGAGCGGCCCGCTCGGCAAGCGCTTCGTCCGGATCGTCCAGGCCTATGCGGCCGGGATCAACGGCTACTACAGCTCGAAGGGCATCCCCTCCGACCGCTACACCGCGAACGACGTGATCGCCGCCGCCGCCCTGATCGCCGCGCGCTTCGGCGCGAACGGGGGGCAGGAGGCGCAGAACGCGATGTTCCTCGACGCGCTCCAGGATCGGCTCGGGCTCGCGCAGGGCCGCTCGGTCTTCGACGACCTCCGCTCCGCGAACGACCCGGAGGCGCCCCTCTCGGTGCCGGGGAGCTTCCCGTACGAGCTTCCGGTCGCCACGCAGCCTGGCAGCGTCGTCCTCGACGACGGCAGCTACGCGCGGCGCCGCCCGCAAGGGGTGAGCCGATGTCGAACGCGCTCCTCCTCGGCCGCAGCCGCTCGGCAACGGGCCGGCCGCTCTTCGTCGCGGGTCCCCAGGTCGGCTAGTTCTTCCCCCAGTTCTTCATGGAGGTCTCGCTCTCCGGCGGTGGGTTCGCCTCGCGCGGGGCGCTCTTCCCGGGCGTTCCGTTCGTCGTGATCGGGCGCGGCAAGGACTACGCCTGGAGCGCGACCTCGTCTCAGGCGGACAACATCGACCTCTTCGCCGAGACGCTCTGCGGCGGTGACGACATCCACTACCTCCACCAGGGGAGTTGCCGGGCGATGACCCGGTTCGACGCGGGAATCCTGCGCGCGAGTGGCCAGCCCGACCGCCAGATCACGTGCTTCGAGACGATCCACGGCCCGGTTCAGGGCTACGCAACGGTCGCAGGAAAGCGGGTCGCGATCACGCTCCAACGCTCGACGCGCGGCCGGGAGCTCCTGAGCATGCGCCCCTTCTACGAGCTCGACACGAACGTCGTCACCTCGGCGAAGAGCTTCCTGAAGACGGTGAGCGGAGTCGAGTTCACCTTCAACTGGTGCTACGCCGACTCCCGCGACATCGCCCTCTTCTCGAGCGGCAGGCTGCCGCTGCGGGCGCCCGGGACCGACGCCTCGCTGCCGACGATCGGAACCGGTGAGTACGAGTGGCGCGGCTTCCTGGCTCCCGGCGCGCACGCCCAGGGAGTCAACCCGCCGGGCGGCGCGCTCCTGAACTGGAACAACAAGCCGGCCGCGAACGTCGGCTCGGCCGACTCGAGCTTCTCCTACGGATCGGTTCAGCGCGTCGACCTGTTCACGCCGCTCGTCGCCGCGCGCAAGCAGCACACCGCGGCGACCCTCGTCGGCGTGATGAACAAGGCTGCGACGCAGGACCTGCGAATCGTCCGGGTCTGGCCGATCGTCCGCGAGACGATCTTCGCGGGCGGCCCGCCGACCGGTCGCACGCTCGAGCTCGTCACCGCCCTCGACGACTGGCGCGCCCGGGGCGGCAGCCGCCTCGACCGCGACCTGGACGGGAAGATCGATCATCCGGGCGCGGCGATCATGGACGAGGCGTGGCCGAGGCTGGCCGACGCCGTCCTCGGCCCGGCGCTCGGGCCGCTCACAGACCGGCTCGCGAAGCTCCACGACCGCAGTGACGACGCTGGACCCGGTGGCTCGGCCTACATCTCGGGATGGTACGGCTACGTGGACAAGGATCTGCGGACGCTGCTCGGCAAGCCCGTCCGGGGTGCCTATCGCAACCGCTACTGCGGTGCCGGAGCCCTGCCGGCGTGCAGCGCATCGCTCCGAACCGCGCTCGACGCGGCCGGCGCCGCCCTGGCAGCGGCACAGGGCCCCAGTCCGGCGGCCTGGCGCGCAGACGCGACGAAGGAACGGATCCGCTTCACCTCGGGCGTCCTTCCGGACACGATGCGCTGGACGAATCGCCCCACCTTCCAGCAGGTGATGAGCTTCCGCAGCGGTCGCTAGGCTCCGGAGGAGATGCCGCCGAAGCGCTACCTGTTCACGCCCGGGCCGACGCCCGTCCCGCCGCAGGTGCTCGCGGCGCTCTCCGAGCCCGTTCTTCACCACCGGGCGCCCGACTTCCGAATCGTGTACGAGCGTGTCCTCGGGCGGCTCCAGGAAGTCCACCGGACGACGAACGATGTGCTCCTCTTCACGTGCTCCGGCACGGGGGCCTTCGAGTCGGCGATCGTCAACCTCTGCTCGCCCGGCACGCGCGTCCTCGCCGTCTCGGCCGGGTACTTCGGCGAGCGCTGGGCGACGATGGCCCGCACCTACGGCTGCGACGTCCACGAACTGAAGCTCGCCTGGGGCGAGACGCCCACCGCGGCTCAGCTGGCCGCGCGGCTGCAGGAGATCGGTGATGTCGAGGTCGTCTTCCTCGTCCACTCCGAGACCTCCACGGGCGTCCTCGCCGACATTCAGTCGCTCGCGGAAGTCGGGAAGGACGCGGGGGCGCGGGTCGTCGTCGACGCGGTTTCGAGCCTCGGAGCAGTGCCGCTCGAGATGGACGACTGGGGGCTCGACGTCGTCGTCGCGGGCTCGCAGAAGGCCCTGATGACCCCGCCCGGCCTGGCCACGGTTGCCGTCTCGGAGGCCGCCTGGGAGGCGGTCGGACGAGCGACGCTGCCGCGCTTCTACCTCGACTGGAACCGCACCAGGCAGGCTCAGGCCAAGCTCGACAGCGCCTTCACCCCGGCGGTCTCGCTCGTGGTCGCCCTCGACGTCGCCCTTGGCCTCCTCCTCGAAGAGGGGCTCGACGCAGCCTTCGAGCGGCACACCCGCCTCGGGCGGGCTTGCCGTGCCGGAGTGAAGGCGATGGGGCTCGACCTCTTCTCGCCCGACGAGGACCGCTCGGCCGTCGTCACAGCGGCGCACATGCCCGACGGGCTCGAGTCCGTGCAGCTGACGCGAGCGCTCCGCGACCGGCACGGGATCACGATCGCCGGCGGTCAGGGCGACCTCAAGGAGAAGATCTTCCGGATCGGGCACATCGGCTGGTTCGACGAGTTCGACATCGCGACGGCGCTCTCTGCGGTCGAGCTCGTCCTCGGCGAGCTCGGTGCCACGATCGAGCGTGGGGTCGCGGCGACGCAGGCGCTCGAGGTCTACGCCGACGGAGCTCCCGTCTGAGTGCTCCGGCTCTGAAGGTCCTCGTCCGGGAGGCGATCGCCGAGGCGGGAGTCGAGCTCCTGCGCTCCCGGTTCGACGTCGACGTCGACTCCGAGTCGCCGCTCGAGGAGATCATCGGCGGCTACGACGCGATCGTGATCCGCTCGGCCACGAAGCTGACCGCCGAGCTGATCGAGCACGGCGCGCGGCTGAAGGTGATCGGCCGAGCGGGAGTGGGGGTCGACAACGTCGACGTCGCGGCGGCGACCAGGAAAGGGATCGTGGTCGCGAACGCCCCCGAATCGACCGTCGTCTCGGCCGCCGAGCACACGATCGGCCTCCTCGTCGCACTGGCCCGCAACATCCCGCAGGCCCATGCGGCGCTGAAGGACGGCCGCTGGGAGCGCTCTCGCTGGGGCGGGATCGAGCTGGCCGACAAGACGCTCGGTGTGCTCGGGTTCGGCCGGATCGGCCGCCAGGTCGCCCGGCGCGCGCTCGGGCTCGGGATGCGCGTCGTCGCCTACGACCCGTTCGTCGTCCCCGATCGCTTCCGCGAGCTCGGCGCCGATCGCGTCGAGACGCCGGAAGAGGTGCTCGCCGCCGCGGACTTCCTCACCCTGCACCTGCCTCTCACCGACGAGACACGTGGCTTCCTCGGCACCGAGTCGCTCGCACTCGTCCGCCCGGGCGTCCGAATCGTGAACGCAGCCCGCGGCGAGCTCGTCGACGAGGCAGCGCTTGCGACAGCGATTCGTGAGGGCCGCGTCGCCGGCGCCGCGCTCGACGTCTTCTCCGCGGAGCCCTACACCGGCGAGCTGCTCGAGCTCGACGCTGTTGTCGTCACCCCGCACCTCGCCGCCTCGACCGAGGAAGCGCAGGATCGTGCCGGCGTGATCGTCGCGGAGCAGATCGTCGCGGCGCTCGACGGCGGACTCGTCACGAACGCGATCAACATTCCGGTCGTCGGCGCGGAGGACCTGGAGCTCCTCGGCCCTTTCATCCCGCTCGCGGCCCGGCTCGGACGGCTCGCAGTCGAGCTCGCCGGCGGCCAGCCCCGGCGGATCGCACTCTCCTACAACGGTGCGATCGCAGACCATGACACTCGCCTGCTCACCGTCGCGGCGCTGAACGGCGCCTTCCAGGGCCGCGTCGAGCAGGCCGTCAACTACGTCAACGCCCCCGTGATCGCGGCCGAACGCGGGATCGAGGTCACGGAGGAGCGCTCCGCGACAGCCCGTGACTACACGAACCTGATCACGGTCAAGGTCGACGAGGTAGAGGTGTCCGGGACGACGGTCGGCCCGGAACACCGGCAGTTTCTCGCTGCGGCCCTCGGTTTCGCGATCGACCTGCAGCTCTCGCCGCTGATGGTCTTCTTCCGCTACGACGACGTTCCCGGCGTGATCGGACTCGTCGGGACGACGTTCGGGGAGGGAGGGGTCAATATCGCCAACATGGCGGTCTCCCGGACGAAGGCGGGCGGCAAGGCGCTGATGGCGCTTTCGATCGACTCCGAGCCGCCCCCCGAGCTCGTCGAGCGGATCCGCGGAGCGGGCCTCGACGACGCCCGCTTCATCGTCCTGAACTAGCCGAGGTTCGAACCAACCGAGCGGAGATCGCGTCGCTCAGGCGGCGCGCGGATTCAGCGACAGGACGACCGGGACGACTTGCGGGTGCGTCTTCTCGACGACTGCGTGCTCCGCCTGTGTCTCCACCACCGCTTCGATGCGCTTGTCCTCGTGCCCGGGCACGAGCAGGAAGGTGGCGCCGTCGTCGCGCACCTGCTCGTATTCCGCGAGGGTCGCCTCGATCCGGGTCGTGCAGTCCGAGTCCGCGCACTCGCAGACGAACTCCGCGTCGCTCGCCCGCAGCCGGACGGCGCTCTCGGCGATGCGCTCGTTCACCTCTCGGAACAGCGCTTCTGTGCGCCCGATCCGCTCCGGATCCATGGTGGTCTCCATCGTCTTCTGTTGCTCCCTTCGCGGGTTGCCGATGAGGAAACGGTTGAGCGGCGGCTTTGGTTGCGCCTGCGGTGGGTACGCTTCCCGATGTGCAGACGAGCTGGCCGGAACCGGTCGAGCGAGTCGCCGCCTTTCTGCGGAAAGCCGGTGCGGAGGCGCGCCTCGAGGAGTTCGATTCGGGGACGCCGACCGCGCAGGCCGCTTCAGAAGCAGCCGGCTGCTCCCTCGACCAGATCGTGAAGTCGATTCTGGTGATCTGCGACGACCGACCCGTCGTCGCGCTCGTGCCTGGGGACAGGCGCGCCGACATCGGCAAGATCGCTCGGGCCGCCGGCCCGGAAGCGGGACGCATCGCGCGCGCCGAGGAGGTCGAGCCCGCGACCGGATTCACGCCGGGCGCCGTCACCCCCCTCGCGCTCCCCCGGACGGTCGAGCGGGTCCTCGTCGAGCACACACTTCTCACCCACGAACTCGTCTGGATCGGTGCCGGCTCCACGTCGCACCTCGTGTCGATCCGGCCGGCCGAGCTGCTGCGCCTCACCCGGGCAGAGCCGATGGACGTCGTCCAGGAGGCCGCATACCATTCCGCCCCGAGAGGAGACGCCTAGATGCGCGAGACCGAAACGATCTGGATGAACGGCGAGTTCATCCCCTGGAACGACGCGAAGATCCACGTGGGAGCCCACGGGCTCCATTACGGCACGGGTGTGTTCGAAGGCATCCGCTGTTACGAGACCCCGACCGGCCCCGCCGTCTTCCGGCTGAAGGAGCACCTCGGCCGGCTCGAGAGCTCGGCCAGGCTCCTGCACATGGAGCTGCCCTACACGACCGACGAGATGCGGACTGCGATGCACGAGCTGATCGGCCGGAACGGGTTGGACGAGTGCTACGTGCGCCCGTTCGCCTTCTACGGCTACGGCGAACTCGGCGTCCACACGGGTGACAACCCCGTCGAGGTCGTGATCATGAGCTGGCCGTGGGGGAACTACCTCGGCGACGAGAACGCCGGCTCGGGGATCCGCGCCAAGATTTCGTCCTGGCAGCGCGTCGGGGCGAACACGATCCCTCACGTCGCGAAGGCGACCGGGATCTATCTCAACTCGATGCTTGCCGTGCACGAGGCGCAGCGCGCGGGCTACGACGAGGCGATCCTGCTCACCGCCGACGGCTTCGTCGCGGACGGATCCGGCGAGAACGTCTTCGTGGTCAAGGATGGCCAGATCTGGACGCCGCCGCTCTCGACCTCGATCCTGCCGGGAATCACCCGCGACACCGTGATCCAGATCGCTCAGGATCTCGGCTACGTCGTCGTGGAGGGCAACGTCATCCGCTCCGACCTCTACCTCGCCGATGAGGTGTTCATGACCGGCACCGCCGCCGAGGTGACGCCGGTCCGCTCGGTCGACGACCACGAGATCGGTGTTGGCCCGGTCACGCTCGAGCTCCAGAAGGCCTACCTGGACACGGTGCGGGGCAAGAGCGAGCGCTGGGGCCACTGGCTCGACCACGTCAACGTCAGCCAGCGGGCGACGACCGAGGCGTGAGCACGACCGTCAAGCCGATCCCGCTCTCGTCGCCCTACCTCGACGAGCGGGACGAGGAGCTCGTCGTCGAGGTACTCCGTTCGGGGCGCCTCTCGCTCGGCCCTTCGATCGACCGCTTCGAGGAGCTCTTCGCGGAGGAGGTCGGCGCACCGTACGCGGCCGCCGTCTCGAGCGGGACCGCGGGCCTGCACCTGCTCTGCCGGATCGCCGGGCTCGCGCAAGGCGACGAGGCGATCACCTCGCCCTTCTCGTTCGTCGCCTCCGCGAACTGCGCGATCTACGAGGGCGCAACGCCCGTTTTTGCGGATGTCGACGAGCGGACGATGAACCTGACCCCTGAAGCGGTGGAGGCGGCGATCACCGAGCGGACGAAGGCTGTGATCGCGGTCGACATCTTCGGCTACCCCTGCGAGCTCGACCCGTTGCGGGAGATCTGCGAGCGGCACGGGCTCGCCCTGATCCAGGACGCCTGCGAGGCGCTCGGCGCGCAGTACAAGGGCGCGCCGGTCGGCTCGCAGGGCCCTTCCGCGGTGTTCGCCTTCTACCCGAACAAGCAGATGACGACGGGTGAGGGCGGAATGGTGACGACCCACTCCGAGGAGGAATGGTCGCTCCTGAAGAGCCTGCGCAACCAGGGCCGCGCCGACGGGGGCGGCTGGCTCGAGCATGCGCGCCTCGGCTACAACTATCGGATCGACGACATCCGGGCGGCCCTCGGAATCGGCCAGCTCGAGAAGATCGGTCACATCCTCTCGCTCCGTCAGGCCGCGGCTGCCCGCTATTCGGCTCTGCTCGCGGACGTCGACGGGCTCGAGGCTCCGCTCGCCGACGACGCCGACCACGTCCGCTCCTGGTTCGTCTATGTGGTCACGCTCGCGCGGGGCACCGACCGGGAGCGTGTGATCGCCGAGCTCGAGCGGCAGGGGATCGCGACGTCGCGCTATCTCCCCTCGATCCACCTTCAGAGCTACATGCGCGAGACCTACGGCTTCTCGGAAGGCCTCTGCCCGGTCTCCGAGGATCTCTCGCAGCGGACACTTGCGCTCCCGTTCTTCGCCCAGATCGAGGCGGAGGACCAGGCGCGCGTCGCCGACGCACTTCGCGCGGCGCTCTAGGAGAGCATCACCAACCGTGGGTGCCGGGGCCGCCCTTGAACGGCCCCTCGATCCAGCTCGTGACCCAGCCGCCGTAGAAGCCTCCCGGCTGCGGGGTCGCCTGCTCTTCGCCGACGAAGCACGCGTCCATCGGGGCGCAGTAGAACCCAACGGCATCTCGGATCGGCTCGAATCCCGGCGAGGGCTCGGGATACGACCACGCGGCTCGCTCCGCCCTCTCTGTGCCGCCGACCACGTCGAAGTAGCTCGCGCTGCCCTTCCACTCGCAGAAGCTCGTGCCGCCTCCGGCAGGTTGGAGCGAGCCCGCGAGCACGTCCTCGCGCGGGACGTAGTAGACGGGAGGGTGCGTGGTCTCGAGCACGCGCTGTGCGCGCACGGTCTCCGCGACGACGACGCCGCCCAGGACGACCCGAATCCGATGGGACACCGGCTCGAGCCGCGGCGGCCTGGGGTAGTCGTGCACGGACTCCATGCGACAATGATGCCGATGGACGCTCCGCGGATGGTCTTTCTCGGCTTCGGCAAGTACGCGCGCGCCGACCGGATCTACTCGCTCCAGCCGATCACGGGCGAGAACCGAGGTGGCGGGCAGCGCACGCTCGTCTGGGTCGAAGGCGTCACCGACCCGATCGTCGCCTCGCGAACCGAGCGGACGATCCTGCACGACATGGGGCAGGACGCCGCCGCGGGCACTCCGCTCCTCGACGAGGCTCTGGCGCTCGCCGAGCGGCTCGCGGACGACGCGGCCAGCGGCCGGGTCGACCTGGCCGACCTCGGCCGGCGCGCCCGCAAGCTGCTCGAGTCGTCCGCGCGGCCGCCCGAGCCGTCCAAGCTCTTCTAGCCTGCGTCCGATGATCGGCCCCTCGTTCTTCGCGCGGAGCGTGCACGAGGTGGCGCCCGAGCTCCTCGGTGTGACCCTGCTCGTCGACGGCGTCGGTGGGCGGGTCGTCGAGGTCGAGGCCTACGACGCCACCGATCCCGCCAGTCACGGCTTCCGCGGTCCGACACCTCGGAACCGAGCCATGTTCGGCCCGCCCGGCCGCGCATACGTCTATCGCTCCTACGGGATCCACTGGTGCCTGAACGTCGTCTGTGAGGACGAGGGCGCCGCCGCAGCAGTCCTCGTGCGGGCGCTCGAGCCCACCCATGGGCTCGACGTGATGAGGGAGCGGCGCGGGCTCGAGGCTGAGCGGCTGTTCTGCGCCGGGCCGGGCCGCCTCTGCCAGGCACTCGCCGTGACGGGGGAGCACGACGGCCTCCCGCTCGATGCCGCACCGTTCGAGCTCGTAGCCCGCGAGTCTCCAATCCAAGTCCTCGCCGGCCCTCGCATCGGGATCAGCCGTGCCGCCGAGCTCCCGTGGCGCTACGGCGTCGCCGGCTCTCGCTACCTGAGCAGACCGCTGCGGCCCTAGCCGCGGGCGACGACGAGCTCGACCTTGACCCCGGGAGCGGCTGCAAGCCCTGGTATCGGCTTCTGGCCGATCACGGCCTTGGTCTCGCCGTCCACCCACGTGATCTCGGGCCGAAGTTTCAGCCGCTCCAGCCTGAGGCGCGCGTCCTCGACGCTCTTGCCGATCACGTTCGGGATCACTCCGTGCAGCGGCTTCGCCACGATCAGGATCACCGGGTCGAACGACGACGCGTACCCGCGCTTCGGGCGCTGGCCGACGACGACGTTCGCGCGCTGCAGAGTCGCGGCCGGCTTGTAGACGACCTCGGCGGTGAGCGGCTGGGCGTTGAGGCGCGTCTCTGCCTCGGCCAGAGGCTGACCGACGACGTTCGGGACCTCGACCTCGTCCTCACGACAGTTGGCCGTCGCGCTCGGGCCGCGCCCTTCGAAGTAGACGACTTCCAGGCGCGAGACGCAGATGCCGTTGTCGAGCATCAGGCGATCGCCCCGGCGCACGACGAGCTTCGGCGCGGTGGACAGGAACGGGGGCGAGTCGAACGTCTCCGGCTCGACGTTCTCGAGCGCCTTCCCGGCGAACGCCTTCCAGATCTCGGCCGGAAAGCTCCCGCCGGTGACGGCTTCGCCGTCGAACTCGGTCAGCATCGGCTTCAGCATCGTCGGGTATCCGACCCAGACTGCGACGACGAGTTGCGGCGTGTAGCCGACGAACCAGGCGTCACCGTAGTTCTCGGTCGTGCCGGTCTTGCCCGCGACCGGTCGGTCCGGGAGCGCGGCGCGGACGCCGGAGCCCTGGGACACGACCTTCTGGAGGATCGAGGTGACGGTCGCCGCCTCACCGGAGGAGAGCACCTGCTTGCCGACCGGCGCGTTGCGCTTGAGCTTGTCGCCCTCCTCGATCGTCTCGATCACCCGCGGCCGGTTGCCGAGCAGGGCGCCGTCGATCCTCTTGCCGTCGTTCGCGAACGCGGCATAGGCCCGGGCCAGCTCGAGCGGGTTCACCGACTCGGTGCCGAGCCCGATCGAGTAGAAGCCCTGGAGCCGGCTCTGGATCCCGAGCGCCTTCGCGGTCTCTGCGACCTTGCGCGAGCCGACGAGCCGGGTCAGTTGAGCGTAGACCGCGTTGTCCGATTCGATCGTCGCGCGCTCGAGGTCGGTCGAGCCGTAGTAGATGTCCTCGTAGTTGTTCACGACCCAGTACCTATCCCCGAGGTTGATCTGCTGTGGCTTCGAGTCGAACCGGGTCGCCGGCGAGATCCCCTGGCGGAGCGCCGTCGCGAGCACGAACGGCTTGAAGGCCGACCCGGGCTGGCGCTCTCCCTGAACGGCCAGGTTGAACTGGCTCTCGCGGAAGTTGGCGCCACCGACCATCGCCTTGACGGCTCCGTCGCGCGGGTCGATCGCAACGAGGGCGGCCGAGGGCCCCTCGGGGTCGGTGAGCGTCGCCGCGATCGCCTCGCGGGCCGCGTTCTGCAGGTCGAGGTCGATCGTCGTCGTGACCTTGAGCCCACCGCCGTAGACGCGCTCGGCGCCGTACTCCTCGATCAGCTGCTGCTTGACGTAGTTCGCGAAGTACTGGCCGACGCCGCCGTCGGTTCCGGGGAGGCGTACGTTCTCGGGGCGGGGGGTCGGGGTCGCGTCGGCCGCAACGAGTTGCTCCTGCGTGATCTTCCCCTCGCCCAGCATCGCCTGGAGGACGACCCGGCGCCGCGCCTCGGCTGCTCGCGGATGCGCGACGGGATCGTAGGCCGACGGGTTCGCCGGGATCCCCGCGAGGAGCGCCGACTCGGACAGGGTCAAGTCCTTGGCACCGTGCCCGAAGTAGGTGAGCGAGGCCTGCTGGATGCCGTACGCGTTGTTCCCGAAGTAGATCGTGTTCAGATAGGCCTCGAGGATCCGCTGCTTCGTCCAGCCCGAGCGTGGACGCTCGAGCTGCCAGGCGAGGGCAGCCTCCCGCACCTTGCGCGCGATCGTCTTCTGGTTTCGGTCGAGGGCGTTCTTCACGAACTGCTGCGTGATCGTCGAGCCGCCCTCGACGACCTTCTGCTGGCGGATGTCCGCCCAGAGCGCACGTCCGATCCCGCGCACGTCGACGCCCTTGTGCTCCCAGTAGCGCCGATCCTCGACCGCGACGATCGCGTGGCGCATCAGCGGGCTGATCTCCTCGAAGTCGACGAGCGTTCGGGCCTCGGAGCCGCGCAGCACGGAGAGGACCCGCTGACCGCTGTCGTCATAGATCGTCCCGTTCACCTCCTGCTGGAGCTGGCGGCGCGGGTCGAGCTGTGGGATCTCGCTCGCGATCGCGACGACGAGACCGAAGCTGAACGACACTGCTCCGAGGACACCGAGGACGGTGAGGAGAGCCAGGAGCCTCGACTGGCGGATTCGGCGCCGCCGGGTGGGGGCGCGCTGCTTTCGTTTCGAACGCAAGCAGTCAAGTGTAGCCCCGGTTTGTCTAGGGGCCGGTCGCGGAGATCACCGCGAGCACGTCGTCCGCGTAGCGCTCGAGCTTGGCCGGGCCGAAGCCCTTTACGCCCGCGAGATCCGCCTGCGAGGCCGGTTTCGCGGCTGCGAGCTCACGCAGGGTCGCATCGTGGAGGACGACGTACGCGGGCACCTCGTCGGTCCTGGCCCGCTCGAGTCGCCACTCGCGGAGTCGTTCGAAGAGTCCCTCGTCGGCCGGCAGCGCGCTCTCGCTCGACCCAGCGCTCCCGATTGCCGGGACGTCCGCGTTCGGGACCGCGCGCAGGAGCTTGAAGCCGTTCTCACTCTCGAAGGGCGCGAGCGCCCCGGCGACCTCGAGGAGCTGGATCCACCGCTTCACGTCGGCCTGGGTGGCCGCGGCAAGGATGCCGAAGGAGGGCGAGCGGAGTGCCGAGCGCGGGGCGCTGAGCGAGCCGCGGAGGAGAGCTGTCAGGCCTGTGCGGCCGAGCGGCCAGCGAAGGTCGTGCACGGTTCGATAGATCGCAGAGCCGATGTCGTCCGGCAAAGGCGCCGCCACAGGGACGTTCTCGGTAGGCGCAGCGAGCGGCGAGCAGACGTCGCACATCCCGCAATCCTCCGCCAGCGTTTCCCCGAAGTGTTCGGCGACCTGGCGGTGTCGGCAGCGCGACGACTCGGCGAAGCGGACGAGCCGGTCGGCGCGGGCGATCGCCTCCGCCTCGAATCGCTCCAGAAGCGTGTCTATCCGCACACCGGCGTCGGCGGGGGCCTCCGGAAGCTCGACCTGGAGCGCGCGGCCGACGTCGAACCCGCGCCGGACGAGGCCCACCTGCTCGAGCATCCCGATCAGAACGCGCGGGTCGGGGTCGCTGCCGAGCTCCTCGGGCGTGATCTCGCTGCGCCCGCGCAGCCGTCCGTAGACGGCGCGGAGGTCGGCCCGGGTCGGGATGTCCGACCGAGCGAAGCGCTTCAGGGTTCCCGCGTCGGCACGGCTCGCGAGCAGGAGCGTGTCGGAGGCTCGGCCGTCGCGCCCCGCCCGCCCGATCATCTGCACGTAGCTCTCGAGCGACTCGGGGTAGTTGTAGAGCGCGACGAGCCGGATGTCCGGCTTGTCGATCCCCATCCCGAACGCGGTCGTCGCGACCACGGTCTGGACGCGGCCCTCGATGAACGCCTCCTGGGTCGCGGAGCGCTCCGCGGGGTCGAGACCCGCGTGGTAGTGGGCCGCGCCCAGGTCGTGCGCGCGCAGCGTCCGCGCCAGCTTCTCGCAGGACATCCGCGAGCGCGCGTAGACGATCGCCGACGCGCCCCGGAGCGCGTGCAGGCGCCGGACGAGCGCGCGCAGCCGTGCCTCCTCGTTGTCCACGAGCTCGACGTCGTAGCGAAGGTTCGTTCGTACGACCGAGGTGCGGACGATCTCGGGCTCGCGCCCGAGCGCCTCCGCGATCCCCCGCTCGGTCTCGGGCGTCGCGGTCGCAGTCATCCCGAGGATCGCGGGACGCCCGAGGCGTTCGAGCGCGCGCCGGATGAAGAGGTAGTCGGGCCGGAAGTCGTGGCCCCACATGCTGACGCAGTGCACCTCGTCGATCACGACGAGCCCGACGTCGATCTCGGCCAAGGCGTCCACGAACGAGCGCTGGCGCAGCCGCTCCGGCGCGGCGTAGAGGAGGCGGTAGTGCCCGTCTGCGACGCCGCGGAGCCGCCGCGCGGCCTCGTCGGGCTCGAGCGATGAGTTGATCAGCGTCGCCTGCGCGGCCACCTCGGGCGGGAGCTTGTCGACCTGGTCCTTCATCAGCGCGATCAGGGGGCTGAGGACGAGCGTCGGCGTCGGCCTGAGCATCGCCGCGAGCTGGTAGGTGAGCGACTTTCCGGAGCCCGTGGGCATCAGCGCGAGCGTGTCCCGCCCCTCGATCGCGGCCTGGACGACCTGCTCCTGCCCCTCGCGAAATGCGGGGAATCCGAACAGGCGCTGGAGCGCGGGCGTCAGCTCGCTCATCCGAACGAGTGTACGGAGGCGGTCGGCGCGCCTTCGTCACGGAGGTGACACGACCCCGTCACGCGGTGTATGTGCTCTTGGGAGCGACCCTTCAGGGGTCTTGCGCGACGTGGGGATCCGCCTCTGCGGATCCCCACGTCTTGCGCCGGAATTACGCGGCTATGAAGGGTTTTACCGCGTCGAGCACGGCCTGCATCTCGAGCGCCTCGTCGAAGGCGTCGGGAGCTGTACTCACCTTGTTCACGAATCGGATCGCCGCGGCGTGCCGGGCTTCGATCTGCACGATCGAGCCGGCGGCGCCGAGCACCTCCTTCGACTCGATTGCCGGGGCAGCGCCGTTGTAGGCACTGACGCCGGTGTCCTCGAGAGTCTGAGCGAGCTTGAGGAAGCTCGCTTCGTCCGTAATCGGGAAGGTGAACTTCGGCTCCGTCGCTGCGGTGCCGCCGAGCGACTCGACGGTGCCCGCGAGCGTCTCCACGTGCTCCTGCTCGTGGTCGCCGAGCAGGGTGGCGAGCTTCTCCACCTCGGCGCTGAGCCCGAGTGCGATCCCCTGCTTGTAGAAGTCCGCCTCGAGATACTCGAGCGTCAGCGCGAAGTTGACGATGTCCACGTCTCCTCCGGCCTGCGCGAACGCCTGGCGCACGAAGGGCGAGACGGCGGTGGCGCCGTACACGGCACCGACGGCGAACGCGCCCTTGAGGATGAACGAGCCCCGATCCATGCCGTGGATCTCCACGGCGGCAAGCTCGGGGACGATGGTCTTGGACTGCATGATTTCTCCTTTCGTCCGCGAGCGGGTTAGCTGACGATGAACGGCATGACCTGGGGCAGCACGTCCTCCATGGAGGCGGGTGCGGCGAAGGCGCCGTCGGGGGTCGGGGACTTGCCGGTGAGCGTGTTCAGCGTGGCCGCGTGCCGGGCCTCGACCGTGTGGATCGCGAGGGCGGCGGCGAGGATCTCCTTGCTCTCGATCCGCCCCGCCTGGCCGAGGTAGGCCGCTGCGCCGAGGTTCTCGACGGTCGCGGCCAGCTCGAGCACCGCGTCTGCGCTCTCGAGCGGGAACGTGGTCTCGGGCTTGGCTGCAGGCTCGCCGAGGCTCTTCGCGGTTTCGAGGAGGGCATCGACGTGCTGCTGCTCGTGGTCGCCGAACGACTTGATCAGCTCCAGGGAGGCGCCGGAGAAGAGACCGCTCTCGATCACCTTCGCGTAGAAGTCGGCCTCGATGTACTCGAGCGTCAACGCGTAGTTGACGATCTCGAGGTCGCCGCCACTCGCGGCCGCGCCGGTCGTCGCCGCCCCGGTATCGCCCGCGGCGGTCGTCGTTCCTGCCGAGCTTTCGTCGTCGCTGCCGCCGCACGCGGCGAGGAAGAGGCTGAGTGCGCTGGCGCCTGCGAGCCCGCCACCCATTTGCTTGAGAAACCGCTTGCGCGACGCTGGATCGTCGGACAGCTCGGCCAGCGCGGATCGCGCGGACGCTTCGGGGTTCGACATCGTGCCTCCGATCGGTGGGTCAAAGAGCGATGGAGGTGCCAGCCCCTGTTCCTGGCCCATACCTGGCCAGGTGAGGCGCTAAACCTGGGTCAGACGGTAATCGTCTGGAAGAGCGGCGGCCCGGTCGGCACTTCGACGCCGCCGTCCTCTTCGAGCGTGACCGCGACCTTGGCCTCCTGAGGCACCGGCCGTTCGAGCGCGAGCATAAGCCGGCCGTCGCCACCCTCGAAGATCCCGGCACGGTGAAAGACCCCTCCCTCGATCACCCAGACCTCATAGGTCTTGCCTTCCGGCGCCTCGTCGAGGCCGGAGAGGACGACGGCGCCGGTGCCCGTGGAGGCGAGGAAGAGATTGCCTTCGGCTCCGGAGAACGGCACCTTGCGGGAGTGGGGGTCGGCGATGATCTCGAAGGCCTGACGCTCGGAGGCGCGCTCGGCGCGGATGTCGTCGAGCTGTCCGGCGAGCGACGACCCCCAGAGCCCGAGCCCGAGTGCGAGCACCGCTGCGACCGCGGCCAGCGAGGCGGCGGGAGCGACGGTCAGGCGCTTGCGGAACGGGAGGACGTTCGGGCGCTCGGATCGAGCCTGCTCGAGGATCCGCTCGCGCAGCGCCGGTGGGGGCGGGGGTCCGCCTGCACCGTGGGCGAGCGCGCCGGCGACCGACCAGAACGAGGCCAGCTCCTCGCGACACTCTTCACACGTCGCCAGGTGCTTCTCGTACCGCTCCCGCTCGTGGGGCTCGAGAGCGTCGAGCGCGTAGGCGGCGGTCAGCTCGTGGTGGTCCATGATTCCTTCCCGGCGCCGTCGTCAAGCAGCTCACGCAGGCGCGAGAGCCCGGAGAACATCCTGCTCTTGATCGTCCCGAGCGGCTGACCCAGCCTCTCGGCGAGCTCTGACTGGGTGAAACCTCCGTAGTAGGCGAGCTCGAGTGCTTCGCGCTGTTGATCGGGGAGCTGTCGCAGCGCCTCCTGGACGCGTTCGCGCTCCAGGTGCAGCCAGGCGCTGTCCTCGGCCGAGCCGGTGGCCGCCTCGGGCGCGTCGTCGAGCGGCTCCGTGCGCCGCCGCTCCTCGCGCCGGACGAGGTCGACCGCGCGGCGGTGGACGAGGGTCAGGATCCAGGTCGAGGCCTTCGCGCGCTCCGGGATGAACGTGGAGGCGGCGCGCCAGAGACCCAGGAACGCGTCCTGAACCGCATCCTCGGCGAGTGACTCGTCGCGGAGGATGCGATAGGCGAGGCCGTAGGCGATCCCACCAATCCGGTCGTAGAGCTCCGCGAGCGCCGGCTCGTCCGACCGTGCAACGAGCGCCACGAGGGCTTCGTCGGAAAGGTGGGCGTGGTCGCGGAATGGCATCGGAGCGGCCATAGCGGGCCGCGAACCGAACGCTAGCAGCGTGGGTGCGCACACGATCACGACCCTGGTTCGCTCCCCGCTCCGCCTCGGTTCGCGGATCTGGATTGGCCGCAGGGGGGAGGTTTGAAACGCGGGCTCGCGGGGAGTCTCTCTCTCGGCTGGCGCCGTCCAAGCATGTACGAGTGGAGGAAGAGATGAAGAAAGGACTACTGCCAGCCGCGCTCGTGGGCGCCGCCGCGCTCACGACCGCTGCGGTCGCCGGGGTGCTCAGCTCCGGTCCGAGCGCAGGCCAGGCGTCGAGTCACCGGGAGGCTCCGCTGATCTCCGAGGACCC
>DATLXM010000096.1:0-42017 GCA_035575835.1 Gaiellaceae bacterium | reverse complement strand
CGCCAGCGCGACGGAGAAAGCCGCGCCGAGCACTCCTGCGCGACAGCCGCTCACGAGACCCGAAAGTCTCCTCAGCCCACGACCATCAGTGCCGCCGTCCAAAGAAGCGCCGAGCTGAATGAGAGTCACAGCAATACCAGTTCCCGAAGCCATGCGGTCGTAACGCCGCCTGGCCCAGCGTCCGGGAATGTCCCCTGAGCGACTGAAGCTACTGTCTCGCCGTGGACGACCTTGACAACCTCGGCGAGCGCGTCCACAGCAGGCCGAGCTTCATTGCCCTCCTTGATGCGCTCCGAGCAGATCTACGACGAGAGCTTGCGAGACCCGATGAGGAGACCGCATCGGGAGGTGGCGATTGGTCACGTCCGGACCTCGAAGGATTCCTAGAAACTCTCGGCGCTTGGCTGACAGATAGCGGTCGGTTTGACGACCTCGACCCGTTGGCGTGGAAGGCGCTGGCGGAGATGCTCCTCGCTGCGCGCGTCTACGAATAACGCTTGGCCCGGCACGTCGAGCGGCTACATCGTTCCCTGGGCCAGCGGCTTTACGCCTGAGGTTTTGTGCGCGGCGCTCCACCGGGTCTGCCTGCAGGTGTTGGAGAGAGCGCGATCCCGCAGCTAGCTGGCGCTGCGCTGGATCAGCTCGATCCTATAGCCGTCCGGATCGCGGACGAAGCAGATCAGCGAGCCGCCCTCCCTGAGCTGGTAGGGCGGCCGCTCCGGCTCGATCCCCTGGCTCGCGAGCCGCTCGAGCGTGCCGGCCATGTCCTCGACGGTGAGTGCGACGTGGCCGTAGCCCGTTCCGAGCTCGTAGCTCTCGACCCCGAAGTTGTAGGTCAGCTCGAGCCGATCGTCGTCGCCGGGGAGGCCCATGAAGACGTTGATCGCCTCCTCGCGGATCGGCATCCGCCGCCGCTCCTCGAAGCCGAGCGCCGTGTAGAAGGCGACCGAGCGCTCGATCTCGGTGATCCGGTAGCAGGTGTGGATCAGCTCCATCGCTGCACCCTACGTGGCTCGTCTCATTGGCTGTCGAGCCCGCTGACGCCCCAGGTATCCGCGAGCACGTACCCCTCGGGAAACGGATCGTCCGGATCGACGTAGAGCTGCGACACGCCGGTGATCCAGGCGCTGCCGCGGATGGCCGGCACGATCGCAGGGCGCCCGGACACGGTCGTCTCGGCGACGATCCGGCCGTCGAACGTCGATCCGAGCGCGGAGGCGTGCGTCATCCCGTCGCCGACGCGCATCAGCCCGCGCGCGTGGAGGACCGCCATGCGCGCCGAGAGCCCGGTGCCGGTCGCGGAGCGGTCGAGCCGCCCGGGGGCGACGACGACGGCGTTCCGGGTCACCTTCCCGACCCCCTGCCACGGCTCCGCGAGCTGAACGATGCTCACACCCGAGATCGCGGCATTCTCGGGATGCGCGCACGGCAACTGCTCGCGCGCAGCGGCGCGGATCCGCTCGCCGACGAGCGAGAGGTCCCGAGCCTCGTGCGGCTCGATCGAGAACCCGAGCGCTCTCGCGTCCGCGATCGCGTACCACATGCCTCCGTAGGCGACGTCGACGTTCAGCGAGCCGAGCCCCTCGACCTCGAGCGGGGCGTCGAGCCGGTCGACGAAGGAAGCGACGTTCGTGAACTCGACGCTCTCGCAGCGGCCGTTGCGACAGCTCGCCCGCGCCTCGACGACCCCGCCTGGCGCCTCCAGGCGCACGACCGTCTCCGGCTCGCGCATTTCGAGCATCCCGGTCTCGAGCAGGACGGTCGTCGTGCAGATCGTGTTCGAGCCCGACATCGCGGGGTACTCGGTCGGCTCCATGATGATGAAGCCCGCGTCGCAGTCCGGACGCGTGGGCGGGACAACGAGGTTCGCGTGGCAGGCGACGCTGCCGCGCGGCTCTCGGAGCAGCAGCCGCCGCAGCCAGTCGCCCTCGCGCTGGAGCGTCTGCATCTGGTCGAAGACGGTGGCGCCGGCCGGAGGCAGGACACCGCCGACGACGACGTTCCCGATCTCACCGCCGGCATGACAGCCGACCACGGTGATCATCCGACGCGAGCGCATCGCCTCCGACCCTACAAGCCGTCTCGCCCGGGCTCGCGCAGAGCTTCCTCGACGAGGGCGTAACAGACGCTGTCCACCCAGCCGTCGCCGCGGCGGTAGGCCTTGCGCTTGACGCCCTCGCGGACGAATCCCGCGCGCTCGGCGTGGCGCTGCGCCCGCTCGTTGAAGCCGTAGACCTCGAGCTCGAGCCGGTGGAAGCCGAGCTCGAAGACCGCGCTGGAGCTGCCGCGCGGCCTCGTCGGAGATCCGGCCTCCGCGGTGGTCGGGATGGACCGCGAGGCCGCCCAGGTGCGCGATCCGGCTCCGCTCGTTCACGCGCTTCCACATCGAGACTCCCGCGGGCGCTCCCTCGGACTCGATCAGCATCACGCCGCCGGCCTCGGGCTCGGCCGCGCAGCGCTCGATCTCCTCCCGCAAGGCCTCGCGGTCGTAGCGGCCGGCGGCGGCCAGGTACGGGCGCACATCCTCGTCGGCGTAGACCTCGGCGATGAAGTCGACGTCGGCGAGCGTGGCGCCGGAGCGAGACGCTCACGGCCGCACGGGAGTGACGGCGCGCCGCGGCAGGTGCACCTTGCCGGAGGCGAGCGAGACGCCCGCGAGGATCAGCACCAGGCCGAGGAGCGTCGAGACGCCGACGGACTCGTCCAGGAGCACCGCGCCGTAGACGAGCGCGAAGCCGGGCATCAGGTAGGTGACGAGCGAGAGCCGCGCCGAGCCGTGCTGGGCGAGCATCCGGAAGAGGACGAGCTGCGCGAACGCCGTCCCGAGCAGGCTCAGGGCCAGAACCGAGCTCGTCGCCTGCCAGCCGGGCAGCTCCGAGGGGAGCTGGAACAGCGCGAACGGAAGCAGGATCAGCCCACCGACCAGCATCGAACCCGTCGCGAGCACGGGACCGGCCGTGCCCGACACCGCACGCTGCCCGTAGACCCCCGCGCCCGCGTAGGCGAGCGAGGACGCGACGACCGCGAGCGCCCCCACGATCGCGATCCCGCCGCCCTCGGGATGGATCCCGGTCACGACGGCGACTCCGACGATCCCGATCCCGAGCCCGGCGGCCCGACTCAGGTTCAGGCGCTCGTGCGGGAGGAAGCGGAGGACCAGGAGGGCGTTGAAGATCGGCACCGAGGCCTGCACCACCGCTGCGAGGCCCGAGTCGATGTGCTTCTCGCCCCAGGCGATCAGCCAGAAGGGGAGTGCCGCGTTCAGGACACCGAGCACGAGGCAGTGACGCCACGCCACCCGCACCTCTTCGACCGCGCGCTCCCAGCCGATCCGGAGGCCGAGGTAGCCGGCCAGCACGGCCGCCGCGAGCAGCGTCCTCGCGGCCATCATCGGCGCGGGCTCGATCTCGTCCACGGCGACCTTGATGAAGAGGTAGGAAGCCCCCCAGACCGCGGCGAGGAGGAGCAGCATCGGGGCGTAGCGGTTCACCGCCGCAACGTAGCTCGTACCGCGCCCGTGCCCAGCGCCGTGCCCCCGAGAATCAGGGTGAGCCCGGCGATCGCGGCGATGGTGACGGCCTCGTCGAGGAAGAACGCGCCGTAGGCGAGTGCAACCGCCGGCACGAGATAGGTGACGAGGATCGCGTACGTCGCTCCCGCGCCGACCATGATCGCGAAGTAGAGGAGGTAGGCGACCGCGGAGCCGGCCACCCCGAGGAAGACCACCGAAACGACGACCTTCCAGCCGGGAACCGAGCCGGGCAGCTGGGCGAGGCCGATGGGAGCCGAGAGCAGCGTCGCCGCGCTCATCGTCCCGAGCGCGATCGCGAGCGGGGTCACGAGCCGGAGGGTCCGGGCGCCGTAGAGGCTCGCGCCGGCGTAGGAGAGGGCGGCGACGAGCACGGCGAGCGCTCCCCAGATCGCGCCGCCGCCGAGGTCGCCGACGAGCAGCGTCACTCCGACGAAGCCCACTGCTATTCCCGCGAGTCTGAGGCCGGTCACCCGCTCGCTCGTGAACGCGAAAGCGAGGATCACGGTGAAGATCGGTGCGGAGGCCTGCACGATCGCTGCGAGCCCGGAGTCGATCCGCGTCTCGCCCCAGGTCAGGAACCAGAACGGGATCGCCGAGTTGAACGCGCCCATGATCACGATCGGCCGCCAGTTGGCGCGCACGGCCGGGAGCGCGCCGCGCGTCACGGCGGCGAGCGGAAGCAGCGTCACGGCGGCGAGGAGGCAGCGGAAGAAGATCAAGGTCGCCGGCTCGAGCTCGCGGACGCCGATCTTGATGAACATGAACGACGCGCCCCAGATCGCGGCGAGCGCCAGGAGCATGATCAGATGGCGCCTGCTCACGAGTCGTCACAACGCGAGGGCTGCCGTCGGGCTTCCCGTCTAGACTGAACCACCTGTCGCAGGTCGCCGAACAGCCCGTACCTCCGCTCCCTGTTCACAGGGCGCTCGGCCTGACCGACAGCGAGCTCGCGCGCATCGTGACCCTGCTCGGCCGCGACCCGAACCACTTCGAGCTCGCGGTCTTCTCCCTCCTCTGGTCCGAGCACTGCGGCTACAAGCATTCGGCGCTCCTCCTCAAACGATTGCCCTCGACGGGGAAACGCGTTCTCCAGGGCCCCGGTGAGAACGCGGGGGTGATCGACCTCGGTGAGGGCGAGGCAGCCTGCTTCAAGGTCGAGAGCCACAACCATCCCTCGGCCGTCGAGCCCTTCCAGGGAGCAGCGACCGGCGTCGGCGGGATCCTCCGCGACATCATCGCGATGGGGGCGCGCCCGATCGCGCTCCTCGACGGACTGCGCTTCGCGGACGGCGACCCCCGCTTCGACCGGGCGGTGGCGGGGATCGGCGCTTACGGGAACAGCGTCGGCGTCCCCACGGTCGGCGGCGAGGCCGTCTTCGACGACGCGTATGCCGACAACGTGCTCGTGAACGCGATGTGCGTCGGGCTCTTGCCCGCGGATCGGATCGCGACCGCCGGCGCGAGCGGGCCGGGCAACCTCGTCGTCCTCTACGGCGCCACCACAGGCCGCGACGGGATCGGCGGCGCCTCCGTGCTCGCGAGCCAGGAGCTCGGCGAGGACGACGCCGACAAGCGGCCGACCGTCCAGATGGGCGATCCCTTCACCGGCAAGAAGCTGATCGAGGTCTCCGTCGAGCTCGTCGAGAGCGGTCTCGTCGAATCGCTCCAGGACTGCGGTGCCGCGGGCCTCGCATCCTCGCTCTCCGAGATGGCGCGCGAGACCGGGATCGACCTCCACCTCGACCGCGTCCCGCTCCGCGAGGCGGAGATGGAGCCGTGGGAGGTGATGATCTCCGAGAGCCAGGAGCGGATGGTCGCAGTGATCCGCCCCCAGATGCTCGAGGCCGTCGAGGCCCTCTGCGACCGCTGGGAGCTCCACCACGCCGTGATCGGCGAGGTCACCGACACCGGCAATCTGCGGGCGCTCTGGGACGGTGCCGTCGTGGGAGAGATCCCGGCGCGCTTTCTCACCGACGAGTGCCCGCGCTACCGGATCGAGCCGCAACCCCGGGCCGAGCCCGAGCCCGTCGCGGCGCCCGCGGCGCCCGAGTTGCCGCGCGTCCTGCTCGAGCTCCTCGCCGCCCCGAACATCCGCAGCCGGGCCTCCATCTACCGCAGATACGACCATCTCGTCGGCTCGCGGACGGTCCGCAGGCCGGGGCTCGATGCGGCCGTGCTCCGCCTCCGGCCCGGCCACCGAGGGCTCGCTGTCTCGCTGGACGGTCAGGGCCGGATCGCACGGCTCGACCCGCGCACCGGTGGCTCGCTCGCCGTCCTCGAGGCCGCGCGCAACGTCGCCTGCGCGGGCGGTGAGCCGGTCGGCTTGACCGATTGCCTCAACTTCGGCAACCCCGAGAAGCCCGAGATCGCCTGGGAGCTGACGGAGGCGATCGAGGGGATGGCACTCGCCTGCGAAGCGCTCGGCGTCCCGATCGTCTCCGGAAACGTCTCGCTCTACAACGAGACCGATGGCCGCGCGATCCACCCGACGCCCGTCGTCGGCTGCGTCGGGCTCGTCCCGGACGTCAGGGAGATCCCGGGCGCGTGGCGGGAGGGGGACGTGATCCTGCTCGCGGGCGCGTCGCCCGTCTCGATCGCGGGCTCGGAGTACCAGGCCCGCTACGGAACGATCGGGGGCCGGCCCGCGCGGCTCGACCTCGCGGCCGAGGCGGCGCTCGTCGAGTTCCTCTGGCGCGCGGCGCCGTCCTGCACCCTGATTCACGACGTCTCGGAGGGCGGTCTCGCGGTCTGTCTCGCCGAGGCGGCGATCCACAGCGGTCTCGGCGCGAAGCTCGAGCTGCCCGACGACCCGCGCGCCTGGTTCGGCGAAGGCGGAGGCCAGGCGGTGCTCGCGTGCGCGCCCGCTGCGGTCGACCGGCTCGGTGGCGTCCCGCTCAGAAGGCTCGGCACCGTCGGCGGCGACCGCCTGCTCGGGGCTCCCCTGTCGTCTCTCACGGAGGCCTGGAGCTAGTGGCACCCCCGGCGACGGTTAGGGCACCGCTGACGCGCGATCTGCGGCGCGCTGCCGCGTCCTCAGTCGTGTCCAGGCCACCCGGCCTGGACACTCCCTGCGTCCTTGCATCGCTTGCACCTCACGCGTCAGCGGCGCGAAACCGTCACCGGGGGTGCCACTGATGTGCGGCGTCTTCGGAATCCGCTCGACCGAGCGCGACGTCGCCCGTCTCACCTACTTCGGGATGTTCGCGCTCCAGCACCGGGGCCAGGAGTCGGCCGGGATCGCGGTCTCGAAGGGCGGTCGGCTGACCGCCGTCCGGGACATGGGCCTCGTCGCCCAGGTCTTCGACGAGGAGAAGCTGCAGGCGCTTCCGGGCGAGGTCGCGATCGGCCACACCCGCTACTCGACGACCGGCTCGAGTCACTGGGACAACGCCCAGCCGATCGTCCACCACGGCGCCGTGCGCACCGTCGCGCTCGGCCACAACGGCAACCTCACGAACACGAGCGAGCTGCGGGCGGAGCTCGCTGCGGCGGGGATCCCGCTCGGAGCCACCACCGACACGGAGGCGATCGCAGCGCTCGTCGCGCACGACTCTGCACCCCTCGCCGAGGCCGTCGCGCGGACGATGGCGCGGCTCGAGGGCGCCTACTCGGTCGTCCTTCTCTCCGAGGGCAAGCTCGTCGGCTTCCGGGACGCGCACGGGATTCGCCCGCTCGCGCTCGGGCGCCTGCTGAACGACGAGGGGGGCACCGACTGGGTGCTGGCCTCCGAGACGTGCGCCCTCGACCTGATCGGCGCCCGCTTCGACCGCGAAGTGCGCCCCGGAGAGCTCGTGGTGATCGACGAGGACGGACTGACGGCGATCCAGGCGATCCCGGAGGCGCGCCAGGCGCTCTGCATCTTCGAGCACGTCTACTTCGCGCGGCCCGACTCGACACTCGCCGGAGCCGAGGTGCACGGCGTTCGTGTCCGGATGGGCGAGCGGCTTGCGGTCGAGGCGCCGGTCGACGCAGACCTCGTGATGCCGATTCCGGACTCGGGAACTCCCGCGGCCGTCGGCTACTCGCGGGCCTCGGGGATCGCGTTCACGGAGGGTCTGATCAAGAACCGCTACGTCGGCCGCACCTTCATCCAGCCGGACGAGGGGCTCCGCCAGCAGGGGATCAAGATGAAGTTCAACCCGCTGGCGGAGGTCTCCGGGAAGCGGCTCGTGATCGTGGACGACTCGATCGTCCGCGGCTCGACTATGCGCCAGCTCGTGGCGATGCTGCAGGACGCCGGCGCCGCCGAGGTGCACGTCCGGATCTCCTCGCCCCCGATCGTCTCGCCCTGTTACTACGGGATCGATTTCGCCGACGTCGAGCAGCTCGCCGCCTCGGGCCGCTCGGTCGAGGAGATGCGCGAGCTGATCGGCGCCACCTCGCTGCACTACCTCTCGGTCGAGGGGATGCAGGCTGCGACGAGGCTGCCCGAGCAGTCGGTCTGCCGCGCCTGCTTCACGAAGGAGTATCCGACCCGCGTACCGCTCGAGAGCGCAGCCAAGCTGCGCTTCGAGACCGTCTAGTCGGCGCAGGACGAACATCCGCAGGAGCGGATATGGGCCGCTCCGCCGCCGGTGAGCCCTTGACCAGGTGCAGGCTCAGCTACTGGAGCGGTAGCTCGAACCAGACGCGGTTCTCGCCGCCGCGCTCGACGCCCCAGCGCTCCGCCATGCGGTCGAGGATCGCGAGGCCCCGGCCGGACGTCGAATCCTCGTCGGGCATGCTCACCGTCTCCGGGTCGAAGCCCTGGCCGCGATCGCCGATCTCGACGTGGACGCAATCATCGCGCACCTCGAGCTCCAGCCGGATCCGGCCGCCGCGCCCGCCGTACTTGACCCCGTTCGCGACGAGCTCGCTGACGAGGATCCGAACCGCGAACTGCGCGGCGGGATACTTGGCGAGCGCATCCACGCGCTCGACTGCCCTGCGCGCCTGGACGATCGCGGACTCGTCGGCAGGGAGATAGAGCTCGAGCCTGGTCGACATCACGTCAGCCGTCAAGTTCGTCTTCTGCCCGGAAGCCCACGCCTAGACAACTACGTCGAGGCCCGAATGGGTACGCGGGGTTCAGGTTCGTCCGGTCCTATGCCGATGCTACGAGCATGCGCATCGTCGTCGGACACGACAACTCCGGTCAGTGGTGGTGGACGGCGCTCGGGGAGAACGGCGATCTCGTCGCGACCTCCGTCCTGCACGCGAGCCGATCCGACTGTCTGCGCTCGATCGCCGAGTTGAAGGTGGAAGGGCCCGTCGCGCCCGTCGCCCACGTCGAGACGGAGGGAGCGACACCGCTCGCCGCCGTTCGTCAGCGCCTGTCGTAGAGCTCGCGCGAGCGTCCGTACCGAACCGCTCGGCGCACCGCTCTCGCGTCGAGCCCGCGTTCCAGCAGCTCCTGGCGCACCTCGCCCTCCCGGGCGAGCCGAAGGAAGAGGAGCACGAGCGCGGCGATCGTGACGAGCGAGCCTTCGATCATCATCACCGCGCCGGCGAGCCCCTGATCGCGCTCCGGTGAGATCCCCCAGAGCTCGCCGCCCTGCTCGTAGATCGCATAGAACGCACCGCCCGACCAGAGAAAGATGTTGCCGAGAATCGTCTCGAGCACGCGCACGGCTCCGATGTAGGCGAGCTTGGCGCCGGTCCCGAACCACTCGGGAGCGGGCAACGTCTCGAGCACGGGGAGCCACATGATCGCGCCGGCGGTGAAGAAGGCCACGTGCTCGAGGGCGTGCACGGAGCTGTGGCGGACGGCCGCCTCGTAGAGGAAGGGCAGGTGCCAGAGGTAGAGGTTGACGGCCCAGAGGGGAAGCGCGATCAGTGGATTCGCGAGGACGCGGAGGCGCTCGACCGGGCGGAGCGCGAGGAGCGGCCGCAGGATCGGCCCCGTCAGCCCTACGAGCAGGCAGAGAGGGGCGAGGTCGCCGAGGACGACGTGCTGGAGCATGTGGAAGCTGAAGAGCTCCTGCTCCCCGATCGCGGCGATCGGGGAGGCGAACGCGAGCACGAGGAGGGCGACCCCGAGCGCGAAGACGAGGGCGCGCCAGCGCGGGACGGGTGTGCCGCGGCCCCGCAGCGTGCGCGCCCGGCGCCAGTATGCGAAGGCGATCAGCGCGACCGGCGCGAGTTGAAGCGGGTCGAGCGTCCAGCTCGTGAGCGGCGAGAGCTCGTCCACGCCGGTCACTCTAGATTCGGCCCTCTAGAATCTGCGGCCCGTGCGGCTCTTCCACTACCACCTCGTCACGAGCCGGGTGTACCAGGTGGAGGCGCGCTACGTCGGCAAGCTCGCGTTCGACCTCGTGGCGAGGCACGGCAGGATCGGCGAGGACTACCAGTCGTTCGAGGCCGGAACCTCGTGGGAGGAGCTCGACCGGCTCGGGTTCAAGCTCCGGCTCTCCGAGCTCGAGCGCGGCGCGGTCAACGTGGTCGTCCAGCCCGGCCAGTGGGAGTTGCCGCGCGTCGACCACCTCGGGCTCGCGCTCGACGAGGAGGAGTTCGACGAGGTGATCGATCGCGCCGCCACGAAGGAGCTCCGGATCCAGGCGCACGGGGGCCGGCGCACCTTCATCGCGACGAACGCGGGCTACCGGCTCGAGGTGCATCCGCCCCGCGAGTGGCTCGACGATCTGCTCGACGCGGCCCCGGAGCTCACCCTGAGCGAGCTGCACCTGCTCGCCGAGGATCCGGAGGCGAAGGCGATCGCGCTGGCGGAGCTCCTCGACCTCGATCGGGAGGGAGCGGCGGACGTCCGGATCGGTGACTCGCTCATCCGCTTTCTCCCGGACGGCCCGCCGGGCCGGCCCCAGTTGCACGCCGAGCTTTTCACCTGATTGTTGGCGCAAGCTGAGCATCCGCTCGCGCGGACGCACAGCGCGCGAAGACCCCTGAAGCGGCCGCCGCGGCCGAAGATCGTCCAGCGCCGCCGGCTCACTCGACCGACCGATGCACGTCGTAGACTCGGCGGGTGAGGGGGGAACAGTGACGGGAGAGCGGACGTATGCGGCCGCCGGGGTCTCGCTCGCGACCGCCGAGGGCGTGGTCGATCGGCTGCGCGCAGCGGTCGCGGGCACCGCGACGGAAGGTGCGATCGGCTCTTTTGGCGGCTTCGCGGGGCTCTTCGCGCTCGACGAGCAGCGCCTGCTCGCGGCCTCGACCGACGGCGTCGGCTCGAAGCTCGTGCTCGCCCGGCGCGCGGGGAAGCTGCGCTGGTGTGGGGCCGACCTCGCTGCGCATTGCATCAACGACGTTCTGACGACCGGCGCCGAGCCGCTCTTCCTGCTCGACTATGTCGCCGCGAACCGGATCGAGCTCGAACAGGTCACCGAGCTCGTCGAGGGAGCCGCCGAAGTCTGCCGCGAGGCGGGGTGCGCAATCATCGGCGGCGAGACCGCGGAGCTGCCGGGGATCTACCGCGACGAGGAGCTCGACTTCGCCGGCACCTGCGTCGGGATCGTCGACCGGCGCGATCTGATCGACGGCAGCCGCGTCCAGCCGGGCGACGTGGTCGTCGGCTTCGCCTCCGCGGGGATCCACGCGAACGGGTTCACGCTCGTCCGCGAGCTCGTCGGCGAGGACGACTTCGACGCCGAGCTCCTGCTCCCCCCGACGCGGCTCTATCTCGGCGAGGTGCGCGCTCTGCGGGCACGGGCCGACGTGCGCGCGCTCGCGCACGTGACCGGCGGCGGGATCATGGGGAACCTGCCCCGCGTCCTCCCCGACAGCATGCGCGCCGAGCTCGACTGGAACGCCTGGGAGCGACCGCCCGTCTTCGCCTGGCTGGCCGAGCAGGGCATCGAGGAGGACGAAGCACGCCGTGTCTTCAACCTCGGGATCGGGATGTGCGCGGTCGTCCCGGAGGCGGACGCAGCCGGTCACACCCTGATCGGAAGGATCGTCGGAGCATGATCGGCGTGCTCGTCTCCGGTGAGGGAACGAACCTGCAGGCGTTGCTGGACGAGCGGCTGCCCGTCGTCGCGGTGGCGTCGAGCCGACCGGGCGTCAGAGCGCTCGAGCGGGCGCAGGACGCCGAGGTGCCCGCCGCCGTCTTCGAGCTCGACGGCTTCGCCGACCGCGAACAGCGCGACCGGACGATGGCGAACTGGCTCCAGGAGCGGGGTGTCCGGCTCGTGGTCTGCGCCGGCTACATGCACCTGCTCACCCCGGACTTCCTGGAGCGCTTTCCGGAACGTATCGTCAACGTTCATCCCTCGCTGCTTCCGGACTTCCCGGGCGCCCACGCGATCGAGGACGCGCTCGAGGCGGGCGTCGAGATCACCGGAGTCACCGTCCATCTCGTCGACGAGGGACTCGACACCGGCGCGATCGTGCGCCAGGTTCCCGTCTCGGTCGAGCCGCGCGAGTCGCTGCACGAGCGGATCCACGCGGCCGAGCACGCGATCCTGCCCGAGGTGGTGCGAGAGCTGGTGACACGTTGACTGGGCGCGCGCTGATCTCGGTCTACGACAAGACGGACCTTGCGCCGTTCGTGCGCGGCCTGGACGAGCTCGGCTTCGAGGTCGTGGCGAGCGGCGGGACGCGGACGTTCCTCGAGGAGGAGGGCATCCCGGTCACCGGGGTCGAGACGTTGACCGAGTTCCCCGAGATGCTGGGCGGCCGGGTCAAGACCCTGCACCCACGCATCCACGCGGGGATCCTCGCCCGGCGCGGGGTCGAGTCCGACCTGGCGGAGATCGCACGTGAGGGGATCGAGCCGTTCGACCTGGTCTGCGTCAACCTCTATCCGTTCGAGGAAGCCGCCGCACGGCGCGGTGCGAGCGAGGAGGAAGTGGTCGAGATGATCGACGTCGGCGGCCCCTCGATGCTGCGCGCCGCCGCCAAGAACCACTCGTCGGTGACGGCGGTCTGCAAGCCCGAGGACTACGAGGACGTGCTTCGCGAGCTGCGCTCACGCGGCGGCGAGACATCGCTCGAGACCCGGCGCCGGCTCGCCGCGATCGCGTTCGCGACGACCGCCGCGTACGAGGTGGCGATCGCGCAGTGGTTCACCGAGGACGAGCAGTTCGCCCAGATCCTGATCCCCGTCTTCGAGAAGAGCCGGGGCCTCTCGTACGGGGAGAACCCGCACCAGGGGGCGGCGTTCTACGTCGAGCGGGGCGCCCGGAGCCACCTGCTCTCGATGGTCGAGCAGTTGCACGGCCGCGAGCTCTCGTTCAACAACCTCAACGACCTGAACGCGGCTCGGCTCCTCGTGCGTGAGTTCACGCTGCCGGCCTGCGTGATCGTCAAGCACGCGAACCCGTGCGGCGTCGCCGTGGGCGCAACGATCGAGGAGGCCTACGAGCGCGCCCTCGCCGCCGATCCGCTCTCGGCCTACGGCGGAGTCGTCGTCCTGAACCGAGCGGTCACTGCCACGCTCGGGCCGCGACTCACCGAGCAGTTCGTGGAAGTCCTCTTCGCGCCCGGCTACGACCAGACCGCGCTCGAGGCGCTCGTCCAGAAGCCGGCGACGCGGATCCTCAACGACATGGAGCGGCGCAACGCCGAGCCGGCCGAACGCGATTACAAGCGCGTGCTCGGCGGCCTGCTCGTCCAGGATCGCGACTGGGACGTGGCCGACCGCGAGGGGATGACCGTCGCAGCGGGCAAGCCCACCGAGGCGGCGTGGGGGGATCTCCTCTTCGCGTGGAGGGTCTGCAAGCACGGCGCCTCGAACGCAATCGTGATCGTGCGCGACCTCCAGACGATCGGGATCGGCGCGGGTCAGATGAGCCGCGTCGACTCGGTCCGGATCGCGGTCGAGAAGGCAAAGGAGCACGGCCATTCCCTCGAGGGGGCCGCTCTGGCCTCGGATGCCTTCTTCCCCTTTCCGGACGGCCCGAGGCTCGCGCTCGACGCCGGAGTGACCGCCCTGATCCAGCCGGGAGGATCGAAGCGCGACGAGGACGTCGTCTCGGCGGTGGAAGCTGCCGGCGCCGCGATGATCTTCACCGGGCGCCGGCATTTCCGCCACTAGCTAGTTGTTGCGCGAGCCGCCGAACGTGCGGTCGCCGTAGCCGAGGCCCGTCGCGAGGAACGCCGCAGCGAAGGCCGCGAGGCCGATCGCGAGGAAGTCAGCGTAGTTCTCGTCCGAGAGCCAGGCCAGGACGAAGAGGACGACGGCGACGAGCAGCAGGATCGAGTGCAGTCCGAACTTCATTCGTTTCCTCCAATGGCTGATACTCGCCGGATGGACGAGCTCGATGTGCGTGTTCGCACTCACCTCTACGGATCCTTTGTCCGCGAGGGCAACGCAGCCACGCCTGCGGAGACGGCCGCGGCGCTCGGGCTGACCGAGCCGGAGGCTGCCGACGCGCCCGGAGCGGCATGACCGCGACGATGCTGAACCGGCTGGCGCGGCGCTGGTGGTCGACGCGGCTCGATCCGAACTGGTCGCCGCGTCCGCTCGACGAGTCGCAGGCGATCCTGGACGGGCTCGGGTTGACCGGGGCGTTCTGGCGGCTCGGCTAGCGAGTCTCCGATGGCATACGCTTGTCCAACTTGGGAGTGGAAAAACCGAAGCTGAGCACGATTCTCGTCGTGGATGACGAGCCGAACATCCGCTTCCTGCTCCGCGTCACCCTGGAGGGTGCGGGGTACGAGGTCGTCGAGGCCCAGCACGGCGTCGTCGCGCTCGAACGGGCGCAAGAGTCGCGCCCGGACCTCGTGGTGACAGACCTGATGATGCCGCTGATGGGCGGGCGCGAGCTGATCGAGCGGCTTCGCTCTGACCCGGAGACTGCCTCGATTCCCATCCTCGTCCTCAGCGCCAACTCCGGGCTCCTCGCAGGAGACGCAGATCGCGCGCTGGCCAAGCCGTTCGACCCAGAGACCTTGCTCGAGCACGTCCACATCCTCTTCGGAAAGGAGGCAGCCGAATGAAACGAGTCGCCACCGGCGTTCACGAGCTCGACCTCGTCCTTGGCGGTGGGCTGCTTGCCGGTTCGCTCGTCGTCGTCGCCGGGGCGCCCGGCACCGGCAAGACGATCTTCGCCCAGCAGATCTGCTTCGCGCTTGCAACGCCCGAGCACAAGGCGATCTACTACACGACGCTGATCGAGCCGCACACCAAGCTCGTCGAATACCTCGAGCCTTTCCACTTCTTCGACCGCTCGCAACTCGCGGAGCGGGTCGAGTTCGTTCACCTCGGTGACATCATGCTCGAGAAGCGCGGGCCGGCGGACGACCCGCTCGGAGCGGTGATCACGGAGATCGTGCGAGTCTGCTTTGAAGAGAAGCCGGCCGTCATCGTGATCGACAGCGCCAAGACCCTTCGGGACTTCGTCGACCCGCCCGCGCTCCGGCAGGTGCTCTACGAGCTCTCCGGCAAGGTCGCCCACAGCGACACCGTCGTGATCCTCCTCGGGGAATATTCGCCCGCGGAGCTCGGAAGCTCGCCCGAGTTCTCGCTCGCCGACGGGATCGTCGAGCTCGCCTTCGAGTCTCGTGAGCCAGCCGACCGCCGCTGGCTGCGCGTGCGTAAGCTCCGCGGCTCGGCCCCGCTCGGCGGCAAGCACTCGTTCGCGATCGACGAGGCGGGAATCACGGTCTACCCGCGACTCGAGACGATCTCTTTGCCGCCGGAGGCACAGGAGCCCGTCGGAGACCGGATCACGAGCGGGATCCAGAAGCTGGACGAGCTGATGGGCGGCGGCATCCATGCGGGCGAGGCAACGGCGATCGTGGGGCCGTCGGGCACCGGCAAGACCGGGGTCGCGCTGCATTTCGTCGTCGAGGGGCTCGCGCGGGGCGAGCGTTGCCTCTTCGTCTCGTTCCAGGAGAGCGAAGCGCAACTCGTCGAGAAGGCGGCTTCGTTCGGCTGGGACCTCGCGACCCCGCTCGACTCTGGCCAGCTCACGATTCAGCACGTGCCGGGCGAGGTGATCGATCTCGACAGGGTCGGCGCCGCCATGCGGGCGGAGCTCGCCGGCGGGGACGTGCGCCGCGTTGCCGTAGACAGCCTCGGTGAGCTCGTGTTCGCCGCCCGGGAGCTCGAGCGGCTTCCCGCCTACGCGCGCTCGCTCGCGGGGTTCATCCGCGGAGGCGGGGCCTCGGCCCTGATCACGAGCGACACTCCGACGACGTCGACGATCGTCGATCCCCTCGCCGGCCTTTCGTTCCTCTTCCACAACATCGTGTTGATCCGCTACGTCGAGATCGAGTCGGAGACGCGACGTGCGATCAGCATCTTCAAGATGCGCGGCTCGGATCACGCCAAGGGGGTGTGGGAGTGCGAGGTCGGCGAGCACGGCCTCAGCATCAACGGCCCGCCGCTGTCGGGCATCGCGGGAGCGCTCGGCTGGAGCGCCCTTCGCAGCCCGCCGAGTGGCGGACGCAGCGCGCCGTCGGAGTAGGCTTCGGACCGATGGCGCGCGAGTACCCCACGCTGCTCGATCTGGTCGGCGGGACGCCGATCGTTCGGCTCGATCGGATCGCCCGCGACGTCCAGCCGAGGCTGCTCGCCAAGCTCGAGTATCTGAACCCGGGCGGCTCGAACAAGGATCGGATCGGGATGGCGATGATCGACGCCGCCGAGCGCGAGGGAAAGCTCAAGCCGGGCGGCACCATCGTCGAGCCGACCTCAGGGAACACAGGCGTCGGCCTGGCGATCGCGGCCGCCTCGCGCGGCTACCGCTGCATCTTCGTGATGCCCGACAAGATGAGCCAGGAGAAGATCTCGATGCTCCGGGCCTACGGCGCCGAGGTCGTGATCACTCCGACCGCGGTCGAGCACGACTCCCCCGAGAGCTACTACTCGGTTTCCGACCGGCTGGCGGAGGAGATCCCCGGCGGCTTCAAGCCCGACCAGTACTCGAACATGTCGAACCCCGAGGCGCACTACCTGACCACCGGGCCGGAGATCTGGGAGCAGACGGGCGGCGAGCTCGACGCGATCGTGATCTCGGTCGGCACCGGCGGGACGATCTCGGGGGTCGGCCGCTATCTGAAGGAGCGGAACCCGGCGATCCAGATCGTCGGAGCCGACCCGGAGGGATCGATCTACACCTCCGAGGAGACCCATCCCTACCTCGTCGAGGGGATCGGCAAGGACACGTGGCCCGACACGATGAGTCGCGACGTCGTCGATCGCTGGGTCCGCGTCTCCGATCGCGACTCGTTCCTGACTGCGCGCCGGCTCTCGCGCGAGGAGGGGATCCTCGGCGGTGGTTCCGCAGGGACGACCATCTGGGCCGCGCTACAGGTCGCCAAGGAGTTTGGGTCGGACGCGACGATCCTCACCGTGCTTCCCGACAGCGGCCGCTCGTACCTCTCGAAGTTCTACGACGACAACTGGATGCTCCAGTACGGCTTCCTCGAACGGAAGGCGCCCGCGCCGACGATCGAGCAGGTGCTCCGCTTCAAGCGAGGCGAGGCGCACGAGGTTCCCGCCCTCGTCACGATCGAGTCGAACCAGAAGATCGGGGCGGCGATCGACCTGATGCAGCGCTACTCGATCTCCCAGCTCCCGGTCGTGCGGAGCGAGGGAACGGACTCGCTCGCGGATGTGGTCGGCTCGCTCCAGGAGCGCGGCGTCCTCGATCGCGTCTTCAAGAACCCCGACTCGATGAACGACGACGTCGCGGTCGCGATGCAGCCGCCGCTCGCGACCGTCGACGTGACCGACTCGCTCGACCAGGTCTTCGCCGATCTCTCCGGCCCGAGCGCAGCGGTCGTCGTCGCGAGCGCTGGAAAGCCTGCGGCGATCCTCACTCGCTCCGACCTGCTCGAGTTTCTCTCGCACCAGCGCTCACAGGTCAACGGCTCCTGACGTTTCAGCCAGAGTGATCCGGCTCCACGACTTCGGCCCTTCGGCCAACTGCTACAAGGTTCGGCTTCTGCTGGCGCAACTCGGGCTCGCCTACGAGCGAGTCCCGGTCGACATCTTCGCGGGCGACTCGCAGACCGAGGCGTACCGCGCCAAGAACCCCGCCGGCCGAACGCCCGTGCTCGAACTCGAGAACGGGGAGACCCTGGCGGAATCGGGTGCGATCCTGCTCTACCTCGCCGAGGGAACCGACTTCTTGCCGGTGGAGCGCTTCGGCCGCGCCCGCGCGGCCCAGTGGCTCTTCTTCGAGCAGAACCTGCTGGAGCCGAACGTCGGCACCGCGCGCTTCTGGCTCCTCACCGGCCGTGCCGAGGGGAACGAGGCCGTGCTGGAGAAAGCGCAGACGATGGGCCGCGCCGCGCTCGGGATCCTCGACTCCCACCTGGGCCGGAACGAGTTCCTGCTCGGCGAGCGCTATTCGGTCGCCGACATCGGTCTCTACGGCTATACGCACGTCGCGCGCGAGTCCGGGGTCGACACCGACCGGTTCGATGCGGTGCGCGAGTGGCTCGGCCGCGTCCAGGCGACTCCCGGGTTCGTGAACGACCTCGAGGCGTACCCGGCGAATGCCGGGCCAGGCGGCGGTTCCGCCCACGGCTAGCGAATGAAGCTGGCCTCGTGGCCGCGCTCGTTCGCCTGAGTGAGCTCCTCTGCCGTGAGCGCGCCGATCCGCTCCAGCAGCTCGAGCTCGTCGCGCAAGTGCGTGTGCATCATCTCCGGCCCGTCCGTCGCGATCGTGAAGGCGACGCCGTGCTCGACGAAGGCCCGAAACGTGTCGCGAACCGCCGCCTCGTCGGGGAGCGCCTTGGTGAGCAGGTTCGAGGTGGGACAGATCTCGAGGACGATGCCGGCCTCGCGGAGGAGCTGCATCAGCTCGGGATCCCGAGCGGCGAGGATGCCGTGCCCGATCCGTTCCGGGCGTAGGTGCTCGACGACCTCTCCGATCTCCTCCGCGCCGGTGGCCCCTTCTTCGCCGACGTGGATCGTGATCCCGAGCCCCGCCGCGCGCGCCGACTCGACCATGGGCTGGATCTGGGTGTAGTCGTAGCGGCCGCCGCCGGGGCGCGGGCCGGCGATGTCGATCCCGATCACCCCGCGTGAGGCCCAGCGGATCGCCTTCTCGACGACGATCTCGTTCTGCCGTGCCGTGAACGTGCGATCCATCATCAGGATCAGCCCGCAGCGAACCTGCGGGTACTCGATCGACGCTCGGTCGAGGCCGCGGATCGCGGCGAGGATGACGTGGTCGAGGTCGCGCTCGCCGCCCCGGTTTCGCTTCATCGGGTTGAAGCGGAGCTCCAGCGTGGTGATCCGCTGGGAGCGGTAGGCCCCTCCAATCGCGCCGTGCACCGAGCGCTCGACGGCGAGCGGGGAGGACTGGATCAGCTCCGTCCAGTGGTAGATCTTGTCCAGCGCGTCGAGGTTCTCGACCCCGCGGGGGTCGGAGACGGTGACGAGTGCATCGAACTCCCAGAAGTCCTTGACCGGAAGCGCGATTCCCTGCTCGTGCGCGAGCGACCAGAGGATGTCCGAGGCGACCGAGCCGCCGAGGTGGGTGTGCAGCTCGGCGAGGCCCTCGGTCGTCGGCATCGAGCGAGTCTACTCAGCTCAGGCGACGATCTCGTTCGGCTCGGCGGGCGGGGCGACAACGACCCAGAAGCGGGCATTCTCGGACTCTGGAAGGCCCCCCTGGGGGAACGAATGATTCGGCTTGATCGCGAACCGCCCCGGAACGGCCCGCACGTGGCCGTACTCGTCCATCGTCAGATCGATGGGCTCGGCGCAGCCGGTTTGTGCGCATTCGCAGATGATCTGCAGGCGCTCGCCGTTCGTCAGCCCGAACGTCGTGCTCAGCTTCTGGATCTGCTCGTTGACCTGACGGAAGAGGCCGGACGTGTCCTCGTCGCGGCTCAACCCGTCCCCACCTTTGCGGGCGCATCCTCCGTGGGCGTCCGCTCGTCGAGCCGCTCGGCGACGTCGCCTGCATGGCCTTGCTTCTCGTAGACGACGTAGCTGCCGTGTCGCTCGATGACCTCGCCGACCCCCCGGTCGGCCGTCTCGTGGCCGGGAACGTTGAAGAAGTGGCGGGGGTCGTCCCGGACGGCTTCGTACTCGGCGATGGTGAGGAACACGATCTCGCTGCAGGCCCGATTGGCGCACTCGCAGATGAACGGCAGCGAGCCGTCCATGTTGGCCTCTACCGCGGTGGCCTCGATCCTCTCGTTGGCGGAGCGGAACGCCGCGTCGTTACGCGCAATCCGCTCTTCGGTCAGTTCGTCCATGGACGGTCGTCCCTTCAAGCACAATCCGTGCGGGCCGTCGATCGTGCGATCGACGCTGATCCGTCCGGGTGCTGTGGGCGGGACGTGCCCGGGAGTGAGGGGCTGTCAACTCCCGGTCGTACGCTCTGTCAGCTGCGGGCCTGCCGGCGAGAGATTCGAGCCTACAACTATAGCGCGCGTGCGGCGGATACGCAGCCCTTTTCGCGTCAGCGCAGCGCGCGGCTTACGAAGCTGCTCAGTCCGGGCAGGAATCCGGGGTCGATCGTGTGCGGGAGCGGGTATTCGCGGTAGAGCAGCGCGGCCCCGGCGGGCTCGACCAGCTCGCGGGCTTCCCGGCTGTACTGAACGGAGATGATCGGGTCGGCGGTTCCGTGGCCGATCGCGATCGGGTAGCCCTCGAGCTCCATGACGTCGAGCTCGAGGCCGTCGACCTCAGGCAAGAAACCGGAGAGCGCGACGATCCCGGCCGGCCGCTTCGCCGCGCCGCGGCCGAGACCGAGTGCGAAGCTCATCACCGCACCCTGCGAAAACCCCCCGAGGACGGTCCGTTCAATGGGGATCGGCAGCTCGTCGAGCCAGGCCGAGGCCGCCTCGAACGTCAGCCAGAAGGTCGAGGGGTCGGGCGTCGGGATCCCGCCGAGCGCGTACCAGTGGGCGCCGCCCGGAGGAAGCGAGAGCGGCCCGCGCGGCGTGATCCCGAGCAACCGCCGCGCCGGGTCGAGCGCGTCGAGGAGGCCGTGCAGGTCGTGCTCGTCCGCTCCGCGACCGTGGAGGAGCACGAGCGTCCCTTCGGGGTCGGCGGCGGCCTCGCGGACGAGGGCGCGGATCTTTACGTCTGCCACGCCGCTCTCGGATCCGGCAGTGGGGTCAGGGCAGGCTCGATCTGCTCACGCAGGTGCTCGAAGGCGGGCGGCAGCGAGAGCCGCTCGCCCAGGTGCTCCGGATCCTCGTCGGTCGCGAAGCCAGGGCCGATCGTCGCGATCTCGAAGAGCACGCCGCTCGGCTCGCGGAAGTAGACCGACGTGAAGTAGAAGCGGTCGATCACGGGCGTCGGCTGGAAGCCGGCTTCGGCGACCCGCTGCTGCCACGCCTCCTGCTCGCCCAGGAGCGAGGCCCAGGCGACGTGATGGACGGTGCCCGCGCCGCCGATTCCCCGCTCGCCGGGAGAGGAGTCGTAGGCGATCCAGCCGCCGCGGCGCTCGCCCCGCGCTTCCCAGGTCGCCTCGCCACACGTCTCGAAGCCGAGGGTCTCCTCGAAGAGCCGCCGACTCCGCTCGGGGTCGGAGCTGAACGCTCGAACTCCCTCGAATCCCTGCAGCGCGTTCTCGCGAGAGATCTCCGGATGGTCGGCGACGAGCGGCTCGTCCTCGGTCTCCACCACCGCGAGCTCGTAACGCATCCCCTCGAAGTCGGCGAACGAGAAGCTGTCCTCGAGGCGGGTCGCGGCGATGCCCTCGGCGCCGAGGCGCTCCGCCCAGAAGTCGAGCACGGCCTCGGAGCCGACGCGGTAGACGATCGTGTGCACCATCCCGTCGCCCGCGCGGCCACGCCGGGCGCCCGGGTACTCGAAGAAGGTGAGGTCGGCGCCGGCGCTCGCGCGCTCGTCCGCGTAGAAGAGGTGGTAGACGGTCGGGTCGTCCTGGTTGACCGTCTTCTTGACGAGCCGCAGGCCGAGGACGCGTGTGTAGAAGTCGACGTTCCGCGGTGCGTCGCCCGTGATCAGCGTGATGTGGTGGATGCCCTCGAAGCGCACCGTGGATCCTTTCGTTGACAATTCCTTGTACGTGCAAGTATATTAGTTGCACATGCAAGGAAATGGCAAGCTGCTCTCCGAGCTCGAGCTGGGTGCCTGGCGGGGAATGCTCCGCGTGCACGCGACGCTCGTTCGGGAGCTCGACGCCGAGCTGGAGCGGACGCACCGGCTCTCGCTCAGCGCCTACGAGGTGCTCCTGCTCCTCCACGAGGCACCCGAGCGCAGACTCCGGATGTCCGAGCTGGCCGAGTCCGCTCTGCTCAGCCTGAGTGGGATGACACGGCTCGTCGACCGGCTCGTCCGCGCGGGGCTGGTCGAGCGTGAGCGCTGTGCCGACGACGGGCGCGTCACCTATGCAACGCTGACCCGCGAGGGGTCACGCGTCTTCCGGGCCGCGCGGGTGACCCACCTGAGCGGGGTCAGGACACGGTTTCTCTCGCGTTATTCGACGCGGGAGCTCGAGGCGCTCGGGACGGCGTGGAGGAGACTCGACGGCTGAGGCTTAGACTCAGGGCAAGATGAAGGTCGGGATCGTCGTGCCGTTTTCATGGTCCTTCTGGGGGGCTGTCGTCGAGCACGCCGAGCTCCAGGCCGCCGCGCTGCGCAAGCTCGGAATGGACGTGCGCCTGATCATGGGAAACGATCCGCCCGGCCAGTTCACCCGCATCCTCCACCCCCGCGTCGGCAGGCACGGAACCCCGCCCCCGGAGGTGATCCCGGTCGGCCGCTCGGTGATCGTGCCGGCGAACGGGTCGCTCCCGAACATCATTCTCAGCCCTCGCTCGCTCCTCCGGATGCGGAGCGTGCTCCGCCGGGAGCGCTTCGACCTGCTCCATCTGCACGAGCCGATGTGCCCGACGCCGTGCATCGCGGCGCTCGCGTTCTGGGACGGCCCGATGGTCGGTACCCATCACGCGAGCGGCGACCTCGCCTGGATGCGGCTCGCCACGCCCGTCTGGGGCTTCCTCGAGGAGCGGCTCGACAGACGGATCGCCGTCTCCGAGCAGGCCCGGGTCTCGGCCCAGCGCTGGCTGCCCGGTGAGTACGAGATCGTTCCGAACGGCGTGCTGATCCCGGAGGACGTCAGCGCCGGCGGACGGGAGCACCGGGTGATCTTCGCGGGCCGCCAGGAGCCGCGGAAGGGGCTGCAAGTGCTCCTCCGAGCCTGGCCTGAGATCTGGCGGCGGACCGGCGCGCGGCTCCGGATCGCGGGCGCCGATCCGCTCGCGGTGCGGCTGCTCCTCACCCGGCTGCGGATCGACGACGACGGAATCGACGTGCTCGGCTTCCTGACCCAGGACGACCTGACCGACGAGCTCTCGACCGCCAAGGCCCTGATCGCGCCCTCCCTCGGTGGGGAGAGCTTCGGGATGGTGTTGACGCGTGCGTTCGCCTGTGCGACTCCGGTCGTCGCCTCCGATATCCCGGGCTACCGAGACGTGATGACGCCGGAGACGTCGGTGCCGGTTCGGCCGGACGATCCGGAGAGCCTGACCGAGGCGGTCTGCGCGCTCCTCGGGGACGAGCCACGCCGGGAGGCGCTCGGCGCAGCGGCCCGGCTCCACGCGGTCGAGCACTACTCGTGGGACGACATCGCGCGCCGGGTCGCTCGGATCTACGACTCCGTGCTCGGAGCGCCGACCGAGCGGGCGGCGGCGTGATCCTGCAGCTGCGGCACAACCGGCTCGTCCAGGTCGGTGCCGTCCTCGCGATGCTCGCGGCGATGATCGGCCTTCTCTGGTGGCGCGGGCCGGACTGGAATGTCGTCTACCACGCGTTCGATCTCGTCAACTGGGCCTGGATCGTCTTCGCGCTCGGTCTCAACCTGGCCTCGGTGCTCGTCCGCGCAGTCGCGTGGCGGCTGACGATCGACCAAGCACTCGATCCGCCGCACCCGCCGTTCAACCATGTCTTCTCTGCGTTCGCGGTCGGCCTGCTCGGGAACGCGGCACTGCCCGGTCGGATCGGCGAGCTCGCCCGGGTCGCGGTGCTCCGCCGCCGCCTGCGTCACGGCGCCGGGACGAGCGCAACGCTCGTCGGAACCGTCTTCGCCCACCGGCTCTTCGACGTCTTCCCCGCTCTGTTGCTGGTCGGATACGTCCTGACCACGGCGAAGATCCCCTACTGGGCCGTGACGAGCCTCGAGGTCGTCTCCGTGCTCGGGGTCGGGCTGTTCGTCCTCGGAGTGATCGGAGCGCGGCGGCGGGACCGCGTCGTGCTCGAGGGCGCAAAGCCGCTGAAGCGGCTGCTCGCGATGGCGCGTCAGGGGCTCTCGGTCCTCCGCTCGCCGCTACCCGCGGCCGGAGCGATCCTGCTCCAGTGCCTGGGCTGGACTCTGCAGCTGCTGGCCGTCTACGTCGCGATGCGGGCCTTCGACATCCACGCACCGCTCCCGGCGGCGGGCCTCGTCCTGCTCCTGATGAACGTGGCCACGATCTTCCCGCTCTGGCCGGGCAACATCGGGTTGCTCCAGGCGGCCGTCGCGCTCCCGCTCGTCCAGTACGGAGTCGCCTACTCGACCGGCTTCGCCTACGGGCTCGTGCTCCAGGTCGTCGAGATGTCGGTCGGTGTCGGGGTCGGACTCCTCTTCCTCGCCCGCGAGGGGATCTCGTTCGCGACCCTGCGCGACATGCCCGAGGCCGTGAATCTGCCCGCCGAGGCGGAGAAGTCGGAGCCCGAGCGTCAGCGAGCGGGGGCGCTCGGCTAGCGCAGTTCGGCGGCGCGCAGCTTGCGCGCCAGTGCCTGGAGGAGCTTCCAGGCGATCCGGGAGTCCGACTCGACGATCGGGCGGAACTCCCAGAACGTCATCCCGTAACAGGTCATCGCGGTCTCGGCCGTGAGCGTCGCGGTGCGCGCACCCTCGTCGATCAGCGCGATCTCGCCGAAGTAGTCGCCGGGGCCGAGCTTCGAGCGGTCGTCCCCGCCGACGGAGACAGTGGCGGTGCCCTCGCCGATCACGAAGAAGCCGGCGCCGGACTTGCCCTCGGTGGCGATCGTGTCGCCTGCCTCGTACTTGCGCTCCTTGAACGAGTCCGCGATCCGCTCGAGCTCTCGCGGTTCCAGGTCGGAGAAGAGCGGGATCTTTGCGATCGTCTCGGCGGACGGACGGGCCATGGCGGGATTCTATGCGGACGGGTCGGGTGAGGCGAAGGGAATCGCCTCCGCGCGCTGCGCGAGCTCCTCGATCTTCACCTGGGCGGCGTCGAGCCGGGCGAGGCAGAACAAAAGCAGTTCCTCGCCGCGCTCCCAGAGCGCGATCGCCTCGTCGAGGCTGGCCTGGCCGCGCTCGAGCCGCTCCACGATCACCTCCAGCTCCTTCTGCGCGCTCTCGAACGTCAGCTCGGTCATTCGCGCACCTCCTCGACCCGGGCTTCGAAACCGCCTGCCGCGAGCTCCACCTCGACGGCGTCGCCCGGCCGCAGCCCGTCAGGGCTCCGGAGAATCGATTCACGGGCGCGCACGATCGCGTAGCCGCGCTCGAGCGTGGCACGGGGAGAGAGCGCGCCGAGGCGTGCCCCCGATCGTTCGAGCCCGGCGCGGCGCCGTTCGACGAGCAGGGCTGGGCCCCGGCGGAGCCGGTCACCGAGGTTCGTGAGACGCTGCCCGTCGTGCTCGAGCGCGCGACGGGCGCCGCGCTCCAGGCCGAGGTGGGCGCGACGCAGCCCCTGCCGGTCGCGTTCCAGCGCCCGCCGGACGCAGCGCTCGAGCGAGATGCGAGCGCGACCGAGCTCGGCGGTCAGCTCCCCGAGGTCGGGCACGACGAGCTTGCCGGCGGCCGTCGGCGTCGACGCGCGCACATCGGCTGCGAGGTCGCAGAGTGGGGTGTCCTGCTCGTGTCCGACCGCCGAGACGACCGGGACGGGGCAGGCCGCGACGGCGCGGACGACCCGCTCGTCGCTGAACGGGAGCAGGTCGTCGAAGCTGCCGCCCCCGCGGGTGAGGATCACGACGTCGACTTCCGGTGCCCGGGCGATCGCCTCCAGCGCGGCGACGATCCCGACCGCGGCCCGAGGCCCCTGGACGAGGGTCTCAGCGACCAGGATCGAGGCGGCGGGGAAGCGCGTCGTGATCGTCGTGAGCACGTCCTGCTTTGCCGCGGCATCGTTGCCCGTGACGAGCCCGATCCGGCGCGGAAAGCGCGGCAGCGACCGCTTGCGGGCCGAGTCGAAGAGCCCGTCGGCCGCGAGAGCGGCCTTGAGGCGCTCGATCGCGGCCAGGTGCGCGCCGACGCCGAAGCGTTCGATCGAGAGCAGACGAAGCCTGAACTCCCCTTTCGTCGCGAAGAGCTCCGGGCGACCGTAGACATGGACGCGCTCCCCGTCCTTGAGGTCGAGCCCGAGCGCGTCGAACGTGCGGCGCGGGAGCGAGGCGGGCACGCAGGAGCCGTCCGCGGGATCCTTGAGCGTCAGGAAAACGCTCGCCCAGCGTTCGTGGCGCCGGAGCTCGGTCACCTCGCCCTCGATCCAGAGGGTGGGAAGGCGCGCGAGCCAGTCGGCGACCCCGCGGTTGAACCCGGCGACCGAATAGACCTTCCGGTCGCCGTAGAGGAGCGGCTGAATCTTTCCGGGCGCAACCGGAACGGAATTCGCTCGCGCGGATCCCGTTTGCGCCGAGACCCCTGAAGGGTCGCTTCGCTCCACCTCTTTCACAGGCGAGAGCGTAGCCCCTGGCAGGATCGGGGAAGTGGAGCCACTCGCTCATCCGGCCGGTCTCGAGCGCTACCGGGCGCTGCTGCGGACGCCGTACGCCCGGCGTCTCTTCTCGTTCTCGCTGCTCGCGCGGTTGCCGATCGGGATGACACCGCTGGCGCTCCTCTTGCTCGTCCGGGAGACCGGCGCGGGCTACGGCGCCGCCGGTGCCGTCTCCGCCGCGTACTTCGTCGCGGCGGCGATCGCCGCCCCGATCTCGGGGAGGCTCGTCGACAAGCGGGGCACGACCTCGGTGCTCCTTCCGCGCGCGATCCTCTCGCCGGGCCTGCTCCTCGGCGTCTGGGCTCTCGCAGCGGCCGGGGCGCCGCTGCCCGCGATAGCTGCGTGCGCCGCTGCGGCGGGCGCGCTCCTGCCTCCCATCTCGGCGGCGCTTCGGTCGCTCTGGCCGCGCCTGCTCGACGGCCCGGAGCTCCGTTCGTCTGCCTACGCGCTCGAAGCCTCCCTGCAGGAGGTCTTCTTCGTCCTCGGCCCGCTTCTCGTCGCCGTGCTGGCGGCCGTGTTCGAACCCGGTGCCGCGCTCGCGGTCGGCGCTCTCGCAGGAGCAGTCGGCACGCTCGGGTTCGCGCTCACCGGCCCCGTCCGGGCGTACCGGCCCGAGGCGGAGCGTGACGCCCGGGGCTTCTTCGGTGCCCTGGAGGCGCAAGGGGTGCGAACGATCGTTCTGTATTCGGCCTGTTGTGCCTCGCATTCGGCGGCGTCGAGGTGGCGATCCCGGCCTTCGCCGAAGCGCACGGCGGCGCCGAGCTCGGCGGAATCCCGCTCGCGCTCTTCGCCGGAGGAAGCCTTGTGGGCGGGCTCGTGGCGGGTGCCCGCTCGACCGGGCACCCGCTCAGGCTCCTCCGGCTGGCGGCAGCCTTTCTCCTAGTCGCGCTCGTGCCGCCGCTCCTCGCGGGCTCACTGCCCGTGCTCTCGGTGCTCGTCTTCGTCGCAGGGCTCCCGATCGCCCCCGGATTCGCCGCCTCCTACAGTCTGATCGACGCCGTCGCCCGCCGGGGCACGGCTGCCGAGGCATTCGCCTGGATCGGGACTGCGATCTCGACCGGAATCGCGGCCGGGATCGCGGTCGGCGGGATCCTGATCGACTCGGTCTCCGTTCGGGCGGCGTTTGGTCTCGGCCTCGGCGGTGCCGTACTCGCGGCGCTGCTCGCGGCTTCCGGTCGGGGCCTCGAGCCGGAGCGATCAGGAGAAGGTGGGGCCGCGGGCGGCCCCCTTTAGGGGTCTGTCGCGATCGTCAATCCGCTTTTGCGGATTGACGATCTTGCGGGGTAGGTCAGAGCAGTATTTCGGCGGCGGTGCGCGGGTCGCAGCCCTTGCCGACGAGCTCGACCGCTTCGTGCAGGTCGGCGTCGAGCGCGGCGGCGAGCTTCTCGGCGAGCGGCAGGGGATATCCCGCCTCGATGAGGACGTGCAAGCGCCACGATTCGACCTTCGCTCGCTCGCTCCCTCGCTCGATCAGCTCGGTGGTGTCCGCCATATTGCGTCGAGTGTTCGTGGTGGAGTAGACGATCCCTCTCGACGGAAGTTGGTCAGCGCTGCGAGAGGCCGGCGTGGGCGTCGTCGATCCGCCGCGCGAGCTCGAGCAGGCGGGCTTCGAGGACCGACCGCTCGGACTCCGCGTCGGCGACGAGGGAGCCCAGCGTCCGCCGGAGCTCGGCGTCTGCATCTGCGATCCGTCGCGTGAACGACTCGGTGAGATCGTCGCGCTGGCGCTCGAACGTCGCCTGGGTCTGGCGGAGCCGGGCTTCGAGCCTCTTCTGCCCGGTATCGCCGGTGTGGGAGAGCTGCTCGGCGAAGATCGAGTCCGCCTGCCGGACGAATGTGTCGACTGCCCGATCGAGCTCCCGCGCGAGTCGGCCGGCGGCCTCCTCCCGGGCCGCCTTCATCATTCCCTCGAACTGCTGACCGGCCGCTTCGGCGTACCGCTCGCCTTCCCGGGCGACGAGCCGCTGCAGCTGCTCGCTCTGGCGGCGCTCCACGTCCACGAAGGTCGCCTCGATCCGTCCGATTGCCTCGGCCTCGCTTCGCTCCACCTGCTCGGTGAGCGATTGCTCCCGGATGCGCAGGCGCTCCGAGATCTCCTCGATCACCTTGCGCCGCTCGCTCGTGTGGGCCTCGAGCTCGTCGAGGGCCTCCGCCACGGCGGCCTGGGCCGAGTGCTCGAGCTCCTCCCGTAGGCGGATCACGGACGCGCGCTGGGCGTCGGACGTGGTGACGAGCTCCGCTGCCTCGGATTCGATCCGCGCCTCGGCCTCGCCGATCAGCTGCCGCTGCCGCTGCTCCAACCGCGTCAGCTGCGTCCCGAGGGCGTGCTGGGCGCGGTCGAGATCGTCCGACCAGCCCCGAAGGCGGTCGTCGACCCGGCGCTCCACGGCAGCGAGCGCGTCTGCGAGCTCGGCTGCGACGCGCGCCTCCCGCTCACCGAGCTCGGCTCGGCGCTCCTCCCCGAGCCGGCGCTCCTCGTCTGCGAGCAGCGAGATCGAATCGGCCCGGGCGCGGGCGATCCAGAGGTGGAGATCGGCGCTGACCTGCTCGGTCTCCTCGCCGATCATCCGGTCGATCGTCTTGCGGGCGCGAACGAGCGCGTTCTCGTCCACACGGGCGCGCCGGGTCGCGCGGGCGAGCGCCGCTGCCGCGGTCTCGGCCAGCGCCGCGACCGTGAGGCCGGCCGCTGCGATCGCGTGCTCCCGCCGCGGCTCCAGGGCGAAGGCGACCCAGCCGGCCGCCGCACCGACGCCGAGCACGCCCGCCAGCGTGACAAAGAGGCGCGGGCGAACGGTCAGGAACGCGGCGCACCAAATCGAGACCGCGGCGACCACGATCGCGACGGCGAACCCGACCTGCAAGACGGTCTCGAGCATGGCCCCATGCTAGTCCGGCATCCTGTCGGGATGGCGCTGGCGGAGGAGCTCGACCGGGTCGCGGAGGCGGCCGCAGCCCTGGCAACCGCCGGCGAGGAACTGGCCGCAGTGCTCGCGACGGAGGCGCATCCGGGCGCCAGGCTCTATCTCTGCGCCTTCGAGACCGAGGGCGGCGACCGGAGCTGGCTCGGGCTCGACGAGGACGCCCAGCCGGTGGCCGAGCGCCACCTGCTCCGCGACGCGATCTCGATCGCCGCCCTCTGCGAGGTCGCCGAGGAGGTCGCCGTCGGTGGCGACCTCGACGATCTGCTCGCGCAGCTCGTCTCCTTGCGGATGACGGAGAATCCGGACGGGATCGAGGAGGCCGAGGCGGCGGTGCTCGACCTCCAGCAGGTGCTCGGTGCCCCGCCGTCGCTCGCAACCCCGGCCCGGCTCGATGCGATCGGACTCGCGACCCGCCGGCTGGAGCTCGCGCTCGGCGGCGCCACCCAGGGCTCGCCGTTCGCCGACGCGATGCGCGGCGCCGGGGAAGTCGTGGACTCGCTCACCGCCGACGTCGAGCGCTCGTATCGAGCAGTGCTGCGCTAGCCCGTGGGGCTTCGCTAGCCTTCGGATATGGAAGGCGGCGGCATGGGGTTCCCGTTCGGTGGTGGCGATCCCGAGGACCTGCTCCGTGGGATTCAGGAGTTCGCTGCCCAGCAGGCCGAGTCCGTGCAGGAGGCGCAGCGCGAGCAGTTCGCCACGCTGACGCTGAACACTGCCGTCGAGCTGACCGCGGCGGCGTTGAAGCAGCTGCAGCCCACGGGCGGCGTCGACGAGCAGGCCGTCGCGCTCCGCGACGCGATGCGCGTGCTCTTCCCCGAGGCCGTTGCCCTGGTCTCGGCCGCTCGGCAAGGCTTCATGCGCGAGCGGTAACCTCCGCCGCCGTGTCCCTGCTCGACCGCGCGATCGTCCGAGTGCTCCCTGCCGTCCCTCGCTCCGTCGTGCGCAGGGTCTCGTCGAGGTACATCGCCGGCCCGTCGCTCACCGATGCGAAGCGTGTGGTCGCCGGCCTGAACGCGCAGGGCAAGCTCGCAACCGTCGACGTGCTCGGGGAGGAGATCACCCGGGCTGCGGAGGCCGAGGCGATCGCCGGCGAGTACGTCGCAGCGCTCGATGCCTTCGAGCAGGACGGTCTCGATGCCAACGTCAGCGTCAAGCCGACCGGCCTCGGCCTCAAGCTCGACTACGACCTCTGCAAGCGCAATGTCGAGCGTGTGCTCGCCGCCGCGGAGCCGACGAACCGGTTCGTCCGGATCGACATGGAGGACTCATCGACCACCGACGACACCCTCCGGCTCTTCCGCGAGCTCCGCGACGAAGGGCACGCGCGGGTCGGCCCGGTGCTCCAGGCCTCGCTGATGCGGACGGTGGACGATGCGAAGGCGCTCGCCGGCGCAAGCGTCCGGATCTGCAAGGGGATCTACGTGGAGCCGGAGTCGATCCAGTTCCGGGACGACGAGGCGGTGCGACGCAGCTTCGTGAGCGCGCTCGAGGCGCTCTTCAACGGCGGCTGCTACGTCGCGATCGCGACGCACGACGAGTGGCTCGTCGAGCAGGCGCTGCGGATTCTGCGCGAGCGTGGGCTCGACCCTGGGCAGTACGAGTTCCAGATGCTCCTCGGCATTCGCGAGTCGCTCGGGGACAACCTCGTCGCGGACGGGCACCGCCTCCGCATCTACGTCCCCTACGGGCACCAGTGGTACGAGTACTCGCTCCGGCGGCTCAAGGAGAACCCGAAGGTCGCGGGCTACATCGCCGCGGACACGCTGGGCCGGCTCGTACCCGGGCGCTAGAGGTATGGGGCGCTAGAGGTACGTGACGCTAAGGAAGCGGCGGGCCGGGAGGACCGGGAGCGATCTCTTCCTCCTCGACCACGGTGGTGCGACGCGGGGCGACGGCACGCGTTCGGCGAACGGGTCCGCCTTCGACGTAGGTCGAGCGGGTTCGGAAGCCGCCCCAGCTCTGCCAGAAGAACATCGAGATGATGAGCCCGAGGATCCCGACGATCAGCAGGATCACGCCGATCGCGTTCACGTCGAGCCCTTCGGCGTCGGCGGTCACGCCCCAGGTGAGGATCGCCCCGGCGGCGATGAGCAAGATGCTGACAGCGACTCCCATCGCAGTCAGTCTATCCGAGCCTTCCGGTTCCTAACCGTCGGGCTTCTCGGCAGCCAGGACGACGTGTCCCGGGATCTTCGGATCGCGGCCCGGCCATTCTTCGAGCCCGCGCAGGACGAGGCCCGCCGTGACGACCGCGTTCACGAGCACGCCGAGGCCGATGCTCGCGAAATAGTCGCCGCGCCAGCGTTCGAAGGCGTCGAGGCAGGCACCGGCCGGATGCTCGTCGTGGAGCAGCAGGACGCCACCGCCGCGGAGCGACGCAGCGACGCCGGCCGACCAGGCGGCCGGGTCGCGTAGTCGCTGCAACGAGCCGACCCCGAGGTAGACGAGATCCCAGCGGCCGAGGAGGATCTCCGGGGGGAGCGAGTGCGCATCGACGTGGAGCCACGGGATCTCGGGTCGGCGACGACGGGCGGCCTCGACCGCGTTCGCGTCGTCGTCCGCGCCGGTGACGAGTGCGCCGAGCTCGGCCAGCTCCACCGTCTCGCGCCCCGTCCCGCAGAAGAGATGGAGCACGCGGCTTCCACCGACACCCTGCAGTCGCTCGCGGATCGGGGCCGGTATCCCCGGGGTCGCAAGCACGTTCTCCGACGTGCGGTGCGCGTCGTCGAAGGCGCGGCGGTTGTGGTCGGTCGGCTCCATGACTGCATCTTGCAGCCACGACCGTCGACGCCGCTAGGCGAGGAGCGAGTAGCCGCCGTCGACGACGAGCGTCTGGCCCCGCACCATCGCGGCGTCCGGCGAGCAGAGGAACGTCACCGCAGCTGCGACGTCCTCGGTCGAGACGAGTCTCCCGACCGGGTTCTTCGCTCCCATCTCGAGCATCGCCTCCCTGTTCGGGAAGTGGTCGAGCGCGCCGGTGTCGACGACGCCTGCCGAGACCGCGTTGACGCGGATCCCGCTCGCGGCCAGCTCGACCGCGAGGTAGCGGACGAGCGCTTCGAGAGCCGCTTTCGACGTTCCGACGAGCGTGTAGTTCTCGAGCACCCGGTGGGAGCCGAGGCTCGAGATTCCGATGATCGAGCTGCCCTCCGGCATCTGCGGGGCAGCGACGCGGGCGAGCGCGAGCAGGGCGCGGGCGTTCGCGTTCAGCGTCCAGTCCCAGTGCTTGTCCTCGGTCTCGAGCGCCGGACGGATCACACCCGTAGCCGCGTTGTGCACCAGGACGTCGAGCGAGCCGAGCGCACCGACCTCCGCCTGAACCCGCTCCGACGAGACGTTGCCCCGCACCAGCACGGGTGCGGCACCGAGTGCTCGAAGCTCGTCGGCGGTCTCCTCGGCGGCCGAGTCCGAGCGGAGGTAGCCGATCGCGACCCGCGAGGCCCCGAGCGCCGCGAAGCGGAGCGCGATCGCCTTGCCGATCCCGCGGGAGCCCCCCGTGACGAGGACGGACGCCCCGCTGAAGGTCATCCGCGCTTGGGCAGCGGAGCGTACGCCGGGGCGGAGCTCGGCAGCTCGTCCCAGCCGATCCGCTCACGCGATTCCTGCGAGCCGTCCTCGGCCTTCGAGGAGGCGTGCCCGAGCCGCTCGAGCAGCGACATCTTCTCCTCGCCGTAGCGACGGACTGTGTGCTCGGCGGGGAGGTCGGCGATCAGCTCCCGGACTCGGGCCCGGAGCTGGAAGGCGAAATGCGGTGTCGCAGGCCCGACGAGGGCGTCGACGTCACGGACGGTCGGCTCGGCCATACGGGCGCGAGCCTAGCGAATCAGCTGCAGGCGGCGACGGCGCGCTGGAGCGCCTTGAGCTGGCCCTGCTGCTTCTTCACGAACGCCTTCCGCTGCTTCACGCTCTTGTGCGTCCTGAAGTACTTCGCGCGGGCAGTGGCCTGCTGGCGTGCGTAGCGCTTCACGGCGGCCTGTCGAGCCGCCTTCTCGCCCGCCGGGCAGTACTGGCCCTGGGCAGAGCCGGAGTTCGGCGACGCGGCCAGCCCGACGGCGTTCGGCGCTGCGAGCGCGACCACGGAGAGCGTCGCGAGCACTGCTGCCGCAGCGCAGCAGACGATCAGGATCCGTATCGCTTTCACATCACAAAAGATCGCCCGCAGGCTCAGGGGATGCATCCCTCGTTCGAGGGATCCGCCCGCCTGATCGCCGGCTCGCCGGGGTCGATCAGGCACGCCCGCTCGCGCTCTTCGAGCGCGAGCCACGGGCGGGCATCGAAGGGCAGGAACGTCGCGCTCGATCGGCCCTTGCCTTCCTCGAGAAGCGCCGCCCCGACCCCGTGGAGCGCGCAGCCCAGCCCGACGGCGAGAGCGCAGAGAGCGAGCGCGAGGCCTCGAGTCGAACCGACGCGAGCGTCCGAGCGGGTGAGGGCGGCCGCGGCGAAGAGCGCCGGCAGGGTTGCGGCCGGGAGCTGCCACGTCCAATCGGCACTGCTCGCGACCGCCCAGGCGACGACCGCCCCCGCGGCCAGCGGGTCGCCTCCGGCCCGGCGCACGACGGCGAAGCCGAACGTGGCGAGGAGCACGACGCCGACGAGGCCGAGCTCTGCGAAGGTCTCGAGCGGGAGCGAGTGGGCGTTGGCCGGTGCAGCCGTGGTGCGCTGCTCCTCCAGGTAGGCACGCGCCCAGGTTCCGCCTCCGGCGCCGAGGAGCGGGTGCTCCAGCCCCTCTTCCCAGGCGACCCGCCAGAGCTCGGCGCGGCCGTGCCCCGACACGTCGAGCAGCCGGCGCGCGTCGCCCTCGTCCGGTGCGGGCGCCGCGAACCGGGCGGCGACCGGCTGGGCGAGGAGGATCGCGGTGAGCGAGAGGAGCACTGCGCCGCCGAGCGCGACCCGCTGCGGAATGCGCCCGCCCAGGGCGGCAGCCACGACGAGCCCGACGAGCCCAGCCAGAAGGCTCGTCCGCGAGAACGTGAGCACCGCTGCAAGCGCGCAGATCGAGCCGCCGGCGAACGCCAACCGTGGTCGCTCACGGAACGACAGCACCACCCCGATCACCGCGACGAGCCCGAGCCCGTTCGCGTAGCCGAGGGGCCACGAGAGGCGATCCGAGTCGGGGCCTGCGGCCTCAGGTGCTAGGCCCGCGAGCAGCGCCACGAATGCGACCGTCGCGACGATGACGCAGGCGGCCCAGGTGAGTCGGAGCAGCAGCCGCCGATCGACCTGTTCGGCGGCGAGCAGGGCTCCCGCATAGAGGACGGCGAGCGGCGCGACGCGCAGCGCCGGGCCCGCCGGCCCCCAGAGCGCGGACAGGAGCGTCCACGCCGCGAAGCCCGCGAGCGCGAGAACGGCGAGCGACGGGCGCCGGAGCGGTGCGAGCGCCGAGCCGATCGCGATCCCGAGCCAGACCGCGGCGGCGAGCAGCGAGTAGGTCGACTCGTAGAAGCCCCCCGCGAGGAAGCTCGCAACCAGGAACGCGGCCGCCAGTAGGCTCGGACCGATGCGCCGCGTCCACCTGATGCTGCTGGTCACGGTCGTGCTCTGGGCGCTCAACCTGACGATCACGCGCTACATCCTTCAGCACGGATTCCAGCCGCTGTCGTATGCGACCGTCCGCTACGGCCTCGCCTCCGCGATCTTCGTCGCGATCGCTCTCGTCGCGGAGCGCGCCATTCGCGTCGCACGCAGCGACCTTCGGCTCGTGCTCGTTGCCGCGCTCGCGCTCGTCCTCAACCAGTTTGCGTTCGTCTACGCGCTGGACACCACGAGCGCCTCCACGATCGCTCTCCTCCTCGGGGCCACCCCGGCGATCGCCGCGCTGATCGGGCTCGCGCTCGGCCGCGAGCGGATGTCCCGCCGCTTCTGGCTCGCGACCATCGTGTCCTTCGCGGGCGTCGGCCTCGTCGCGGCAGGCTCGGGCTCGAGCCTCGACGCCGGCTGGGTCGGGATCGCGCTCGGGCTCGCGACCGCGGCGACCTGGGCGGTCTACTCGATCGCGATCGAGCCGCTGATGGGCCGTTACTCCGCCTCCCGGATCAGCGCGGTCGTGCTCCCGGTCGGTTGGATCGGGATCGCGATCGCCGGAACCCCCCAGGCGATCGAGCAGGACTACGGGCTCTCGTGGCAGGTCTGGGCGCTCCTCGTCCTCGCGACCCTCGGCCCGCTCGTGCTCACGAACGTGCTCTGGTTCAAGGCGCTGCACGGGATCGGCGCCTCCCGGGCAACGTTGATCGCGAACCTGCAGCCCTTCGCCGCCGCGGTCTTCGCCGTGATCCTCCTTTCCGAGTCGATGACGCTTCTCCAGGTGCTCGGAGGCGTCCTGATCGGGGGCGGGATCCTGCTCGCGCGGCGCCGTCAGGCACGGGCGATTCCGGCAGCGGGCGAGTAACATCGACGCCGTGGCAGACAGCGACTTCATGCCCCTGGACGGGTGGGATCACCTCGAGCTCTGGGTCGGGAACGCGAAGCAGGCGGCGTTCTACTACGAGCAGGCCATGGGCTTCACGCGCGTCGCCTACGCGGGGCCCGAGACGGGCCTCCGCGACCGGGCCTCCTACGTGCTCGAGCAGGGCGAGATCCGCCTCGTGCTCACGAGCGGGCTCCGTTCGGACAGCGAGGTCGTCCGCTTCGTCACGCGGCACGGCGACGGGGCGAAGGACGTGTCGCTCCAGGTTCCCGACGCCGCGGGCGCCCATCGCGAGGCCGTGGCGCGCGGCGCGACGAGCGTCGCCGAGCCGAGCTGGCTCGAGGACGAGCACGGCCGCGTCGAGCTCGCGACGGTCGCCACCTACGGCGAGACCGTGCACACGTTCGTCAACCGCGCCGACTACGCCGGCCCGTTCCTCCCCGGCTTCGTCTCGCTCTCGCAGAACGGCCACCGCGACGCGGGAGTCGGCCTCCTCGCGATCGACCACATCGTCGGCAACGTCGAGCTCGGGAAGATGGATCACTGGGTCGAGTTCTACGAGCGCGTTTTCGGAATGGTCAACATCATCCACTTCGGGGACGACCAGATCCAGACCGAGTACTCGGCGCTGATGAGCAAGGTGATGGCGGGCGGGGACGGGAAGATCAAGTTCCCGATCAACGAGCCTGCCGAGGGCAAGCGGAAGAGCCAGATCGACGAGTACCTCGAGTTCAACGAGGGCCCGGGCGTGCAGCACGTCGCGCTCCAGTCGACCGACGTCGTCCGAACCGTCGAGTCGATGCAGGAGCGCGGGATCGCGTTCCTGGACACGCCCGAGACCTACTACGAGGAGGTCGAGGGGCGCGTCGGCGAGATCTCCGAGAGTTACGACGACCTCCAGCGACTGCGGATTCTGGCCGACCGCGACGACGACGGCTACCTGCTCCAGATCTTCACGAAGACCGCCCAGGACCGGCCGACGATGTTCTTCGAGGTGATCGAGCGCCACGGCGCGACCACGTTCGGCGAGGGCAACTTCAAGGCGCTCTTCGAGTCGATCGAGCGCGAGCAGACCCTGCGCGGGAACATCTAGCGGTTTGCCTGTCCGACAACACCTTTAGGATCTCGCACATGGGAATCGGAGCAATCCTCGTGATCATCGGCATCGTCCTCGCCGTCACCGGACGACCCGTGATCGGGATCATCGTCGCGTTGGTCGGTCTCGCGTTCGGCGGCTTCCGCCGCGGCCGCTGGTACTAGGCCGAGGCGACTCGATCCGTCTAGCCTGCGGGGCGTGACCCCGCAGCGTCGCACTGCACTCGTCTCGGTCGGCGCCGCGGTGGCGCTGATTGCGATCAAACTCGGCGTCGGGCTCGCGAGTGGCAGCCTCGGGCTCGTCTCCGAGGCCCTCCACTCGGGTACCGACCTCGTCGCCGCGCTGCTGACCCTCTTCGCGATCGGGGTAGCCGGCCGGCCGGCGGACGAAGGCCACCAGTACGGGCACGGCAAGGCCGAGCACCTCGCGGCGCTCGCGGAGGCCGGCGTCCTCGCGCTCGTCAGCGTCGCCGTCGCCGCGCTCGCCGTGGCGCGGCTCGCAGGCGCCATCGAGATGGAGGTCGAAACGGCGTGGTGGGTCTTTGCTGCCATCGGCATCGTGCTCGCGATCGACCTCATGCGAGCCGTCGTCTCGCATCGCGCCGCGCGGCGCTACGCGAGCGAGGCGCTCCGTTCGAACGCGCTCCACTTCGGGAGCGACTTCGTGGGCACCCTCGCGGTGCTCGCGGGTCTGGTCGCGACTGCCGCCGGCTACTCCCAGGGCGACTCGCTCGCCGCGCTCTTCGTGGCCGCGCTCGTGCTGGTCGCGGCCGGCCGGCTCATCCGTCGTAACGTCGACGTGCTCATGGATCAGGCGCCCGCGGATGCCGAGGAGGCCGCCCGCCGGGCGATCGCGGCCGTCGAACCGCCCGTCGAGCTTTCCCGCCTGCGCCTGCGCCAGGCCGGCGGCAGCACCTTCGCGGACGTCGTGATCAGCGTCCCGCCCGCTGCGGCGGTGGCGCAGGGGCACGCGATCGCCGACCGGGTCGAGGCCGCGCTCGCGCGCGTGCTCCCGGGGAGCGACGTCGTCGTCCACGTCGAGCCGGAGGTGGGCGAGGCGGCCGTCCGCGAGCGCGCACACGCCGCCGCGCTCGCCGTTCCGCGCGTTCGGGAGATCCACAACCTCAGCCTCGTCACGCTGGACGGAGCGACCGACCTCTCGCTGCACCTGAAGCTTCCCGGCGAGCTGTCGCTGGGCGAGGCGCACGAGGTCGCGGAGGACGTCGAACGTGCGATCTGCGCCGCGGTCCCGGAGATCCGGAGGGTGCAGACCCATCTCGAGCCGCTCAAGGAGGCGAGCCTCGCCGAGGAGCTCGAGCCGGGCGAGGTCGAGCGGGTCGTCCGCGAGCTGGCCGGCGTCTCCCCCCGCGCAGTCCGCGTCCTCCGCACGGCCGACGGGCTCGTCGCCTTCGTGACCCTCGGGCTCGATCCCCAGAGCACGCTGGCGCTGGCGCACGAGCGGGCGAGCGAGGTCGAGGAGCGCCTCCGCGCCGAGCACCCCGAGATCGCGGACGTGATCGTGCACACGGAGCCATGAGCTACTCGTACTGTTTTCAACTTGTAAGAAATTCACTCTTCCCGGGATTGGAACCCAGGCGCCGGGGAACCCTTGGACGTTGAACCAATTCGAGGGGGGAAATCAGATGCGCAGAATCAGCATGGCACTCATGCTCGCGCTCGCGACACTCGCGCTCGCGGCGACGGCCTTCGCCGATCCCGGCGACAAGGGCAAGGGCGACAAGGACAACGGTGGCAAGAAGCACTCGAAGATGACGTTCACCGTCACGACGACGGACAACGGTTCGTGCGGGACGCCCTGGGCGACCGACGTCGTCAAGCGGACGTTCGTCGTGAAGCAGAACCGCGACGGCTCGTCGACATTGACGCGGCGAGATCGGGGCACGTTCACGACGCTTCCCGGCCGGAGCCCGGGCGCGTGCGACCCGACCGGCCGCCATGGCCAGACGGTTCGCGCGGGCGTGACCGGCAAGCTCGTCGGCTTCATCACCGGCAAGGTGACGGGCGGAACGTTCAACCCGAAGGCGACGTGCACCGGACCGGACTGCGGCTTCACCGACGTGTTCCTGACCACATTCTTCGGCGCGAACGCGAAGTTCTCGTGCTTCGAGAACTCAACGGACTGCAAGTTCAACTTCAACTACACCGCCGCGAAGAAGCAGGAGCTTCTGTTCCGCCACTGGCAGGACAAGGGCAAGGGCGCCGGCACCGAGCTGAAGGAAGAGTTCAAGGGCGACATCGCCGACCACTAGTCGACGAGCTTCGTCTCCGTACCGCCGAAGGGCCCGCCGCACGGCGGGCCCTTCGCTTTACGCTGACCCGATGCGACTCTGCATGTTCCACCCGCTCGACCAGCCCCTGGAGCGCGGCTGGGTCGGTCGGATCGAGGGCGACCGGGTGCTGCATCTCGCTGCGCAGACGCTCCAGTCGTTCTTCACCGGGGGCTCGTCGGCGCGGGAGCATGCCGAGTACCCGCTCGACGGCGTGAAGCTGCTCGCGCCCGTGCCGCACCCGCCGTCCGTGCGCGACTTCTACGCCTTCGAGCAGCACGTCGCGACTGCGCGCGCGTCCCGCGGGCTCGAAGTGCCGCCGGAGTGGTACGAGCAGCCCGTCTTCTACTTCTCGAACCCGGCGGCAATCTTCGGGCCCGACGACGAGATCGCCTACCCGGCGGGCACGTCCGAGCTCGACTACGAGCTCGAGGTGGCGGCCGTGATCGGCGCCGAGGGCGCGATCGCCGGGTTCACGATCATGAACGACTGGTCCGCGCGCGACCTCCAGCGGGTCGAGATGAAAGTCGGACTCGGACCCGCCAAGGGGAAGGATTTCGCGACCTCGATCGGCCCGCTCGTGGTCACGGTCGACGAGTTCCCGGGCGAGGAGGCCGAGATGGTCGCACGCGTGAACGGCGAGGAGCGCTCGCGCGGGAACCTGCGCGACCTCCATTTCGGCTGGGACCGGATCCGGGAGCACGCCGCGCGGAACACAACTCTTCGGCCGGGCGACCTCCTCGGCTCCGGAACCGTCGGCACCGGCTGCATCCTCGAGCTCAGTTCTTCTCCGGATTGGGACGGGCGCTGGCTCGAGCCGGGCGACGAGGTCGAGCTCGAGGTCGAAGGCCTCGGCGTGCTCAGGAACCGGATCGGAGCTCGGCCCGCCTAACGTCAGTCGGGAAGGAGTGGCACGGTTGGCCCCTGGTCGTGGCCGAGCAGGACGGCCCGGGTGACCGCGGCCATCCCGAACCGCGCCCGCACCTCGTCGAGCGCGGCATCGAGCGCGTCGCCGCTCTGCGCGTCGAAGGGCAGTGCCGGCTGGAGGAAGGCGTCATCGTCGAGATTCGCGACCGCGACGCCGACGAGCGTGAGCCCACGCTGCTCGATCATCGGAGTCGCGCTCGCCAGCAGGCCCCGAGCGACGGCGAGGACGGTGGCGGTGTGCGCGGTCGCCTGCGGGAGCGTGTGCGAGCGGGTCGCGCGCGTGTAGTCGTCGAAGCGCAGCCGCAGCACGACGGTCCGGCCGATCCGGCCGGCCGCCCGGAAGCGCCGCGTGATCCGGTCGACGAGCGCGACGACGACGGCGTCGATCGCCTCGGGCGAGCGGGGAGAGCGGCCGAGCGCCCGCTGCGACCCGATCGACCCGCGCCGCCGGCCCGAGCGCACCGGCCGCGAATCGCGGTTGTGGGCGAGGGCGTGCAGGTGGCGGCCCGAGGCGCTCCCGAGCATCGCGACGAGCGTCGGCTCACCGAGGCGCGCGACCTGGCCAACGGTCGCGATCCCCCGGCTACGGAGCTTCGCGGCCGTGACCGCTCCCACGCCCCAGAGCCGCTCGACCGGGAGTGGGTGGAGGAAGGCGAGCTCTCGATCGGGCGGCACGACGAGCAGGCCGTCGGGCTTCGCGACCCCGCTCGCCACCTTCGCGAGGAACTTCGTCCGCGCCACCCCGACGGTGATCGGGAGGCCGACGCGCTCGAGGACGTTCCGGCGCAGGCGCACCGCGATCTCGGTGGGCGTCCCCGCGAGCCGCTCGAGCCCGCGCACGTCGAGGAAGGCCTCGTCGATCGAGAGCCCTTCCACGAGCGGTGTAGTGTCGTGGAAGACCTCGAACACGGCCTTGCTCGCCTCCGAGTACGCGCGGATCCGGGGCTCGACCACGACCGCCCGCGGACACAGACGCCGCGCCTGGCTCCCGCTCATCGCGGTACGGACGCCGAGCGCCTTCGCCTCATAGCTCGCGGCCAGCACCACCCAGCCGCCGACGATCACCGGCCGCCCACGGAGGCGCGGATCGTCCCGCTGCTCGACGGACGCGTAGAACGCATCGAGGTCGGCGTGCAGGATCGTCGCGCTACGCTCCACGAACACATGTTCGCATGTCCCAAACCTTATTTCCTGGGCGGTATCCTCACACCATGCCCTTCTACCAGCGCCTCGGCGACGTTCCGCGTAAGCGCCACATCCAGTTCCGCGAGAACGGCACGCTCCTCACCGAGGAGGTGATGGGCATGGAGGGCTTCTCCGGGATGGAGTCGATCCTGTACCACCTCCAGTCGCCCTGCCGCGTGATGGAAATCGGCGACTTCGAGCCGATCGAGCGGGACGAATGGGTGCCGGACACCCACCAGCACCGCCTCTTCGACACGAAGGAGCTGGTGGCCGAGGGCGACGAGATCAGCGGCCGCCGGCTTCTGATGTGGAACAACGATGTCGAGATCTCGATCTGCCGCCCCTCCGAGCGGATGGAGGGGTTCTTCCGGAACGGTGAGCGCGACGAGGTGATCTTCGTCCACGAGGGGTCGGGCACGCTCGAGACGACCTTCGGCGACCTCGCCTACAAGGACGGCGACTACGTCGTGATCCCCCGGGGGACGACCTACCGCTTCTCACCCGACGGCGACCAGCGCCACCTCGTCTTCGAGACCCCGGGCCTGATCGAGATCCCGAAGCGCTACCGGAACCAGTACGGCCAGATTCTCGAGGGGGCGCCCTACTATCACCGCGACATCCATCCGCCGACGACGCTGAACACCCATCGCGACCAGGGCGAGTTCGCGGTCAAGGTGCGCGTGCGCGACGGCTACCAGACCTACGTCGTCGACTACCACCCGTTCGACGTCGTCGGCTGGGACGGCTACCTCTATCCGTGGACGTTCTCGATCCACGACTTCGAGCCGATCACCGGCCGGATCCACCAGCCGCCGCCCGCGCACCAGACCTTCCAGGGCAAGAACTTCGTGATCTGCTCGTTCTGCCCGCGCAAGCTCGATTTCGACCCGGAAGCGGTGCCGATCCCGTACCACCACTCGAACCTGCAGAGCGAGGAGATGATCTATTACGTCTCCGGGAACTTCGGCTCGCGCAAGGGCGTCGACGTGGGCTCGATCACGCTGCACCCGTCCGGCCTGCCGCACGGCCCGCAGCCGGGGCTCGCGGAGAAGGCGATCGGCTTGCACGAAACCGGCGAGCTCGCGGTGATGTGCGACACCTTCTATCCGCTCAAGCTGACGAAG
>DATLXM010000095.1:0-31590 GCA_035575835.1 Gaiellaceae bacterium | reverse complement strand
GACTCGTCGGTTCATCCACGAATCGATGAGAGGAGCACCACGATGGCCGTAGAGGCAAGGATGACTGTTGCGGAGGTTGTTGCCGCCGTGCTCGCCGGCGAGGACGGCGACTTCGTGCGGGAGGCGGTGGCGATCGTCGTCCGCGAGCTGATGGAGGCCGAGGTGTCGGTCGAGATCGGCGCCGGCCGCGGCGAGGTCTCGACCGAGCGGCTGACGCATCGCAACGGCTACCGCCGGCGGGGCTGGGAGACCAGGGTCGGCGAGATCGAGCTGGCGATCCCACGCAAGCGCTCCGGGCAGGCGTACTTCCCTTCCTTCCTGGAGCCACGCCGCCGCTCGGAGCAGGCGATCGTCGCGGTCGTCTTGGAGGCGTACATCAACGGTGTCTCGACCAGGAAGGTTGACCGGCTGGTCGAGCAGCTCGGGATCCAGGGGATGAGCAAGGACCGCGTCTCAGCGCTCTGCCGGGGGCTCGACGAGCAAGTCGAGGTGTTCCGGAAGCGGCCGCTGGAGGGCGACTACCCGTACCTGTGGTTGGACGCCAAGCAGCTCAAGGTCAGAGACGGCGGCCACGTCCGCTCGAAGGCGCTCGTGCTTGCCTACGCCGTCCACGAGAGCGGCCGGCGTGAGGTGATCGGCCTCGACCTGGGCGAGGTCGAGTCGGAGGCGTTCTGGATCGAGCTGCTGCGCGACCTCCGCCGCCGCGGCCTGCAGGGCGTCCGCCTCTGCGTCTCCGACCAGCACGAAGGGCTGCGCAGCGCGATCGCGCGGGTGCTCGCCTGCCCCTGGCAGCGCTGCACCGTCCACTTCGTCCGAAACATGCACCAGCACTGCCGGCCCTCCCAGCGCGGGCTCGTCTCCGCCGCGTTGCGGGAGATCTTCAACGCCGACGGCCGCGAGCAGGCGCGTGAGCGGGTCGGCGAGGTGATCGCCCGCCTCAGAGGACCGGCAGCGAAGGTGGCCGAGTTGCTCGAGGCCGCCGAGGAGGACCTGCTCGCCTTCTACGCCTTCCCCGCGCCGCACTGGTCGAAGCTCAGGAGCACCAACCCGCTCGAACGCGTCAACCGTGAGATCGGCCGCCGCACCGACGTCGTCGGGATCTTCCCCAACGACCAAGCCGCGATCCGCCTCGCCGGCGCCCTTCTGATCGAGCAGAACGACGAATGGCTCGTCGGTCGCCGCTACCTCTCAGCCGAATCGCTCGTGCTCCTCCTCGTCGACGAGGACGAGCACCACCCCGAGCGAGAGGAGGTGCGCGCCCTCCAACCAGCCTGAGCGCCTCCGACGAGCGAAGAGCGTTACACCACTTCAGACGACTTGACTGAGGCGGAGCGGCTCCTCGGTGCGCTGCCGGAGTCGGACCGCGCCTTGTGGGCGACGGCGCTCTACGCTGGCCTTCGACGCGGCGAGCTTCAAGCGCTTGACTGGACGAGCGTCGACATGAAGTCGGGCGTCATCCGCGTCGAGCGATCGTGGGACGACAAGGAGCGGCTTTTTCATCACGCCGAAGAGCAGCGCGGGACGACGGGCCGTCCCGATCCCTGGGGTTCTAAGGTCCCACCTGATCGAGCACAGGCTCCGGACAGGGAGGTCGGAGGGCCTCGTATTCGGCACCACGTCGAACTGCCCGTTCGCCCCGTCTGCCGTGTGGCGGCGTGCACATCGTGCGTGGGCGAAGGAAGAGCTCAAGGCGATCGGGCTCCACGAGGCGCGTCATACGTTCGCGTCGCTGATGATCGCGGCCGGCGTCAACGCGAAGGCATTGTCGTCGTACATGGGGCATTCTTCGGTGGTGATTACGTACGACCGGTACGGCCACCTCATGCCGGGCAACGAGGAGCACGCCGTAGCGCTCTTCGACGCATACCTTGCGAAAACAGCGACGGACGCGACCTAGCCCGTGGCGGCACTCACCAATGGCCGGAGGATGTCGCGCTGGATTAACGCCTCGAGGTGCGCCTGCACACGCGCCGGCACCTCGCCGCCTTCGACCAGCAGACCGAGCTCCATGTTCTTGGTGAACGCGTACTCCGTCAGGTTGGCGCTCGAGACGAGTAGGCGCTTTCGATCGGCGACGGCGCATTTCGCGTGAAGCGAGGCCGACTTCCCGTTACCCACATCCGGACGAAGTCGCTGGGGCCACGTGTATAGCCGCGCGTGCTCAGCCACCTCGCTCCCGAGCGCCTTCGACATCTCGAAGGTGACCTTGCCTCCACTCTCGGCCTCAGACTCCACGATGACCGCAACGTTGCATCCGCGCTGGGCGCAGGCGATCAGCGCGGCAGCGACGTCGGGAACCTTGTAAACGGCGAAGCTCACGATGATCAGCCGCTCGCGTGCCATCGCGATCAGCTGAAGCAGCGCCTGATCCGTCCGACGAACCGGAACCGCGAACGTCTCTGGCCCTGTCCATACGACGCTGACACGCTGGGTGCGCGCGGCACGCTCGCGTTCGCGCGCTGTCGCGATGGCGAGTGCAATGGCGGAGTTATCGAGGTGCGCGGCGTCACGGGCCGCAAGAAGGATGCGGGTGTGTTCGCGCGACGCATCGGTGGGCGCGGCGGCGAGCACCGCTGCGTCGCCCCTGTCGCCGGCGAGTAAACGTTCGAGTGAGTCGAGGACACCATCGGGCAGCGACGCCACGGCCTTCCCGATCGCGGTGACGACCGCTTCTGTCACGGCTTCGGTAGGTAAGCGATGTTCATGCCGGTTATCAACTCGGTGAGCGCTGCACGGTCGAGGTAGCGGTTGCCGCGCTCGCAAGATGTCTCCGGAGCGAAGAGGCAGGCGTGGCACGCGGCGCCGTGCAGCGTGACACCTTCCACGTCGGGCTCGTGCTCCGCGCAGAGCGGATCGGATGCGCAGAGCCCCCCGTCAAGGAGTGCGCCTCGCACGTGCCGCGACAGCTCGTGGGGTTCGCCAAGCGCAACGAGCCCACCAAGCGTCCCTTCCGAGTCAGGCGCGGCGGTGTAGAGCAGCACGCCGGCCATCGGGCCGTCTTCAGCCTCAGGGGGCGCCGCGTAGATCCGTTCCCGGATCGACGCCTGCGAATAGCCGCATTCGAGCGCGAACCTTCGCATCAGGGCGTGCGCGACGGTGTGTACGAGTACAAGGCGCAGACTCGGATAGCCGGCCGCGGGGTCCGGTATGCGTCTGCGCTTGCGCCACGCGGTATGGGCTTGGCGGAAGTCGTCGTCGCGATTTCCGTTCTGTGCGCACCACTCTTCGACCGCCTCCTCCTTCAACTGGATGAAGATGCCTTCGCCGTGGACCTCAGCCGCCGGAAGGAAGCTGACGTTCCCCCTCCCGAGCGGGACGCGGCGGTCGTCGAGGTTCTCCTCGTCGAACGGCGAGTCGACGCGGGTGAAGCCAAGCAACGCTTGAACTTCGCGCAGGCGTTCGACCAGGACGACGCGCTCAACGTAAGCCTCGAAGCCAGGCGGAGCTGCGACTGCTCGCGCGGTGAAATCGCGGCCCGCGCGCTTCAGGTCACCTGTGAGGAGCTCCCACTCGGGCGCCCGAAGATCACGAGCAAGGTCTGCGTCATCACCTTGAGAGCGGTAGCGCTGGATCGCCGCGTGAAGCTGCTCATCGTCGAGGTCCCCGAAAGCAGCGAGCTCGCCGCGGCGCCGAAGGAACTCAACGTCCGACAGGCCCTGGATGGCCGCGAGCTCGCCACGGCGGGCGTGAATGCGTTGGAGTAGCTCGTCTTCGTGCCTGGGAATCGATAGGGCGGATTCTTTGACCGCGAACCACGAGTTCGTCGCGCCGAGGAGCATCGCGCGCATGCGACGCGGGCATTGACCACGCTCGCGCAGATGTGGATGTGCACCGCCGCAACCCGGCATGTTCTCCCGATTCTTCTCACCGAATGCCTGCGATAGACGTCGCTTCGAGTCGCAGGTGACGCAGCTCACTTGGATATCGGCGACTTCGCCTGATACGCCGATCTCGTCGAGCCGGAGGTTCCACGCGCACGTGACGTCCGAGAGGCTCGTCTCGTAATGGGCGAAGGCGACCCACGGGAAGTCATCGAGATGACCGTCCTCGCAGGCGGCGACGAAGCGTGCCGGGAGCGCGGTCGGGGGCGTCTTGGCCTTCGCACAGTTCGTGTGGACGTACTTGTTTGCGTCGGGTCGCACGGCGTTCGTTCGCAGCTCGAACAGGCGTGACTCGATCGGTGCCAGCTTGCGGCAAATCGGGCAGAGGAGCCAGCGTGGGAAAGGCGCGACCGGGACGCCGATCAGATTGTTGGGATCGAGCGCGCCGGCGGTGAGGCCGCCGCGATCGTCGGTCTGCGGTGGACCGTGCAGTGTCTCGACGTGCTCGAGCCCGTCCTGTTGACGGATCTTCGCGAGCAACCGCGGTTCCTCGATCACGGGTGCGTTCTCGAGCCGCCAGTCGTCGAGGCCCATCACCATCGCCGAGAGACGCGGCAGGTCGACCACGCTTCCCACTCCGAACGTGTGGATCAGCGCGCTCGGGCGCAGAACTCCGACGCGCGTCTTCTTTGCCCGCCTAATCGGCATCTGCGCCGCTGTCCTCGGCACCGGGGAACAGCGCGCCTTCCTGGAGTAGACCGACGGTTGGCTCGACGTCGCGGAGCGAGTTCAGGGCCGTAAACATGTCCCACCCGGCAGGAGTCGGCCGCTGGAGCAGTCCGACCGTGTCCGAGTCTCGAGCGTCCTGGTAGCCGAGACGCGCCCCGGTCTTCAGCGCCTGCTGAGCGCGCGCCAGCCAGCCGTCGAGCCGGGTGTCGAGCTCGTCCTCGACGAGCTTGGCCAGTTGTGCGTCGGTTTGCACCTCGCTCGCGCGCGTCGCTATAGCGGCCACGGCTGCAGCGACCAGCTCGCTTGACCTGTCGAGTTCCTGTGCAGCGCCGTTGGGGTTCATCTTCAGTTCGGCGTCACGGATGAGAGAGACAAGAAGCGCGCTCAAGCCGCGGTCGCGCGCGCGTGGAGCGAACGGCGTCACCGATAGCGCCTCGACGAAGCGATAGAAGCTCGCGTGGTAGTGCTCGAAGCGCTCGTAGTGCGAGAGGTCTCGGGGACGAGCCCAGTTGTAGACGGTGCAGACGATCCCCGGCGTCGCACGGCCGACCCGGCTGGTCGCCTGGATGTACTCCGCCGTTGTCTTTGGCTGGCCTGCAACGACCATCAAGCCCAGTCGGCGCACATCCACGCCAACCGAGATCATGTTTGTCGCAAGAAGGACGTCGATCGGGCGAGGCTTCGCCGACTTGTCCCGCTTCCGTCTGCGCGCTTCCTCCGCCTGACTGAAGACGCGCTCCATCGCATCGAGCTTCGCCGGGATCTCGGTGCCGGCGAGGCGCGACGTCAGCTCCTGGATGCTTTCCGGTCCCAACCGGCGGGTGGCGAGGCCGCGCCGGTCGGTCTTGCCGAGGCGTGTGCGGATGTCGTCCTCGCATAGACGCCGCATGCCGGCGAGCTCCTGCATCGCGTTCAAGTAGCCAACGAGCGTCATCCACGGATCTGCGTGCGTGTCGTACTTCACGTACAGCACTTGGGCGGCCGCGAGGTAAGCGACGTAGACCCTGATGAGCACGGCTTTCAGCCGCCGTCCTGGAGCGCAGACGCCCAGATACAGGAGGCCGGGCTCCTCCGGGTTCGGCTCGCGCTCGCGCGCGAAGAAGTTGTCCTCGACATCGAGGCCGGGCGGTGGGAAGACCTGCACGCGGCGCAGGAACAGACGGTGCACCTGATCGCCGGCCTGCCGCACCGTCGCGGTCGACGCGATCACCTTCGGACGCACGTTCTTGCCGTCGATCTCCCAGCTCATCAGCCGGTCGACTGCCGTCTCGTACAGACCAACCATCGTTCCCAACGGACCGGCGATGAGGTGCAGCTCGTCCTGGATCACCAAATCGGGGGGTCGGAGAAGGATGCCGCGGCTGGGAGCGAGTCCGTCGCCGGATGGCTGTCTGTGTCCTTGAGCGTTGGCGTTCGGAAGCCGTGCCGTTCGCAGCGACCATCGACGACGCCGAAGAGCGTCTCGGTCGCGCCGTTCCACGGGAGTTGCGCGAACTTGTCGACCGTCCCGATCAGCACCGCGGGCAGCCGGCGAAAGATCTCTTCGTCGACAGTGAGGACGGGGATGCCCTCTCCGGGAGACACGCGCTGCGAGAAAGCGCACGTTCCGAGCTTGTCGCCGCAGTAGGTGAGTACGCGCGCCCGGCCCTTCTCGTACGTCTCGACCTTCATGTGGACGGCGGGGTCGATGGACGTGCCGCACCATGGGCAGGCAGAGAGCTGATCCGGGCGGCCGCTTCCCGTCTTGTGCCAGGTATCGCCGTGAAGGTTCTTGAGCGCTTCCGCCGCGATGTCGATCTTGTTCGGCGTCGTCGCCTGCCCGACCCACAGGCCGATCCGGAACGGCTCCTCGCCCCATCGCTCGGGATCTTCTCTTCGCAACACTTCGCATGCGCAGACGAGCGAAGCAGCGCGTTGGAACTGCTGCAGGGTCAGCACGCGGAGCGTGTATCGCATGAGCACCGCGACACCGGCATCGCCGCGCCGGCCTCCGAGCGTTCCCTGTAACCGGCGCAAGCCAAGGACGTAGGCGGAGAGGCCGAGGTATGCCTCAGTCTTCCCGCCACCCGTCGGGTACCAGAGGACGTCGCAGGCCGCCTGGGTCGGGTCTGACCGTTCCGGATGCGTGGGGTCGGTGATGCTCGGCAGGTTGAGGAGGATGAACGCAAGCTGGAACGGGTACCAGCTACGCAGCTCCGGTACCTCGAACGACTCGAGGTCATCGCTACCGCCGCGGCGTCGGTGCTCTGACCACAGCGTGTGCGCGCGTTGCAGCGCCATCGCCCGGTTCGCAAACCGGAAGGCATCACGTGCCTCCTTGCTTTCGGCAAGAAGCGCGATTCCGTCAGCAATGCGCTTTCGCGCCTCCTCTGCACGGCCTAGCAACTCTTTCCCCGCCTTCTGGTGATGCTCGAGCCCATTGTCGCGCGCCTCGAGGCGCTCGGTCTGTCGCTTCAGCCACTCGGCGTATGCGACCGCGAGAGGCTCGAGGAGAGTGACGAGTTCGACATCCGTTGCATCGCCAAGGGTCTGCATGTCGAGCTCGAGCGAGGCGAGGCTCGTCGTCGGCCGTCGGAGGACGCATCTGCGCCACCTCGTGGCGCGGGAGTGACGTGGTCTCGAGACGCACAGCACGAGTTGGATCTCCTGGCGCCGTGTCGGCGTGAACGGCGACGTTGTGGCCGACGGCGTGCTCAACGCGGCGTCGATATGCGACGGCAAGCAGCCTGTCTTCCTCGTTCGATAGCTCCAGATCGTCTGGACGCGCCACGAAGACAGGTGACTTATCGGCGGCCTCAACGGCGAGCCTGGCCTGGAAGAGCCAGGCGCGGTCGCGGTTCTCCTCTGGCTCTACTTGCTCGTTCCGAAGGAACAGCGTCACCGACCACTCCGCGCCCAGCCTTCGCACGATTGCCTCTATGTGCACGTCGGGCGCCTTGGCGTCGGGCGGGTTGAGCGCGTGCCGCCCCGGCTTCAGATCCAGTTCGAGGTCGCCGCCGCTCGGAACGCGCTGCCAAAGGCGGCCTTCCCCTTCCTCACCGCCCACCCGCTCGTAGCGTCCCCACGACGCCGCTAGTCGCAGCGAGGACGCACTGCCTATGACAACGGAAGCTCAGCCCGAGCGACGAGGGGAAAAGCGAATTCTGAGCGGGCTCGGGTTCAGCATCACCGTCCTCTTCGCTTTCGTCTCCGCCGGCCAGCACCTCATCGGACGCTCAACACCTACGCGCACGTCTACGCGCGGGTCGAGCACGACGACCGAACACGCGATCAGATGGATGCGGCGTTCGGAGGGTTGCTCGGGTGGCGTCGCCGGCGGAGCGGATCGAGGTCGTCTGCGCCGGCTGCGGAGCTGAGTACGAGACGTGGCATCGGCGGTCGATCAACCTGATACTCGCCGAGGAGTTGACGGACGACGAGGTCCGAGACGCAACGTCGGAGCGGTGCCCCGAGTGCGGGCTCAAGGTCGAGCTCGCTACCTTGATCGTGGAGGCGAAGGAGCGGTAGGACGTCCCTGGGGCGGCGTACGATCTCCGAGTGCCGCCCCTCCCCGACCGCGAAGCGCTCCGCGACCGTCCGCCGGATCGTCGGGCGCCGACCCGGCAGGAACGAGGTCAGCATCGCCGCGGACATACGCGGTCTCCTGCTCTCGGGCTACCTCGAGCTTGCTTCCGACGATCTGACCGAGATCGAGCTCGAGTCGGCGGCCGGCGGCGGCAGACGGATCGACGTCGAGGTCGGCTACACCCTCATCGAGGTCAAGCGAGACCTCCGCGCCGGCGACGTCCGCGATCGGGCAATCGAATCGCGCCTCCGAGCCCGGTCGCCTCCGCCTGATGGACGTAGACGGTCAGGATCGGCGGCGCAAGATTCGTGATCGCGTCCATCAGGAGCGGCTTTCGTGGAAGAGGTGACGACGGTCGTGAGGTCGACGGACGCCGCGACCCCGCAGTCGAGCACGTGCGCCAGCGTCGGCGCGGGCATCAGCGTCTTCCCGTCCGGCCCGGGGCGCGTGCCCACGGGAAGGAACTCCTTCGGCAGGCCGGACATGCGCACCGACCTACCGGCTGCTGGGAGGAGAAACATGCGTCGCATCTTGCGGCGCAGCCAAACGAACTCTTCACTTCTCTCGTCTACGGTCGCCCGCATGCACAGGACTCTCCTCGCTCTGCTGGCGCTGCTCGCGATTCCCGCGAGCGCCAGTGCCGGCCCGCTCCGAACCGCCATCGTCGACGATGTCTCGTTTGCTTCTGCCGCGGCGCCGCTCGCCTTCGACCGCGCGGGCGCCGCGGGTGCCACCTTCGTCGAGCTCACGCTCAACTGGCGTTCTCTCGCGCCGGGTGGAGCGCGAAAGCCGGACGGTTTCGACGCCGGTAATCCCGCAGATCCCGCCTATGCAGACCGCTGGGAGGCGTTCGATCAGGAGCTTCGCCTCGCGACGGAGCGCCGTCTGCAGCCGATCGTGACGATCCTGCAGGCGCCCACGTGGGCCACGGGAGCAGGGAACGGTCGGGCCGGGCTCGTCCGGCCCGACCCCGCCGAGCTCGGTCTCTTCGCGCTCGCCGCCGCAAAGCGCTACAACGGCAGTTTCCAGGGGTTACCGCGTGTGCGCCACTGGCGGGTCTGGAACGAGCCGAACATCAGCCTCTTCCTGGTTCCGCAGTTCGTCGACGGAAGGCCGTTCTCGCCCGGGCTCTACCGGTCGATGGTGAACGCGGTGGCGGGAGCGGTGAAGTCGGTGCGCGCCGACAACCTCGTCGTCGCCGGCGGAACCGCTCCGTTTCGCGACATCACGCCGGAGGTCGAGAAGGTCGACAAGCGCTGGGGGCCGCTCTCGTTCATGCGCGAGCTCCTCTGCCTGTCGAAGGCGCTGACGCCGAAGTGCAAGCAGCGCGTGCGCTTCGACATCTGGTCGCACCACCCGTACACCTCCGGTGGGCCGACCCACAACGCAGTGCTCCCGGATGACGTATCTCTGGGAGACCTGCCCGAGATGCGCCGTGTGCTCATGGCCGGAGCGCGGAGTGGGAACATCGTCTCGCGCGGCAGAGTCGATTTCTGGGTCACGGAGTTCAGCTGGGATTCGAGCCCGCCCGACCCGCGCGGCGTCCCGGCGAGACTCGAGGCGCGCTGGACGTCGGAGGCGCTCTACCGGATGTGGCGAAGCGGGGTCAGCCTCGTTACCTGGTTCCTCTTACGCGACGAGCCGCTCGCGACGAGCCCCTATCAGTCCGGCCTCTTCTACCGAGGTGCGACGCTCGAGCGGGACCGGGCGAAGCCCGCGCGGCAGGCATTTCGCTTTCCGGTCGTCGCGCTCCCTGACAGCCGCGGCGTTCTCGTCTGGGGCCGGACGCCGTCGGGCGTTCGCGGGGCTGTGATCGTGGAGCAGTCGTTCAAGGGCGGCTGGAAGCGACTCGGGCTCCTGAGAACGGACGGCTACGGCATCTTCCAGCGGCGTTACTCGACGAGTCGCGTCGGGAGTGTTCGCGCCCGTCTGACGACGACGGGTGAGAGTTCCGTCCCGTTCGGCGTGCCGCCCGTCGCCGATCGCTTCTTCCATCCGTTCGGCCAGACGCTGGATCTGGAACCATAGGCCGACGATGCCGGCGCGCCGAAGCGATTCGGCCGCAGCCGTGACTAAGCTGCTCGACGATGCGTTTCTCGCTCCTCGTCCTGGCCGGTTTCGGTAACTCCTTCCGGCCCCTGCATCGAGCATGACGCCCGCGAGGCGTGGCTTCACGCTCTGGCTCACGGGCCTCTCGGGTGCCGGTAAGACGACGGTCGGCGATGGGGTCGCCGCGGAGCTCGAGCGGGCGGGGAAGCATGTGGAGCGGCTCGACGGGGACGCGGTGCGCGAGCATCTGTCGGCGGAGCTGGGTTTCTCGAAGGAGGATCGGGACGTGAACGTGGCCCGCATCGCCTGGGTTGCCTCGCGCCTGACTCGGGCGGGAGCCGCGGTCGTCGTCTCGGCGATCTCACCGTACGCCGAGGCGCGCCGCGCGGCGCGAGCACTAATCGAAGCCGAAGGCGATTTCGTGGAGGTTTTCGTTGCCGCGTCGGTCGCAGAATGTGCGCGGCGGGATCCGAAGGGACTTTATGATCGCGCTCTGCGGGGCGAACTCCCCGGCTTCACCGGGATCACTGCCCCCTATGAGGAACCCGTGTCGGCGGAGCTGCGGCTCGATACCGAGTCGGAGACACCGGCGACGTCCGTGCAGCGCGTGCTGGAGCAGCTCCGACGGTCGAAGCTCGCCTGAGCGCGCAGCGCGCGCCGGCGCGCGCCTCAAAACAGCTCGACGGGAAGAGCAACCATCTCGACGAGCAACGGCAGAGCAGCACGGGTCACCTCCGTAAAGCTCGCGAACGTGTACAAGCTACGGGCGTGTCCAAGCTCAGAAGGTCTTCCTGGCGCCCGCCGCCACATGTGTGGCAAGCACGGCTGCGCCGGGGCTTGGGAAGACCCGGCTCGGGCTATTCGCGAATGAACCCGATTGGGCGTGATGCGAAGTCCCCATCTACCGCCGCGTCTAACAAGGCCCGCTTGAGGCAGTCGTTCCAGCCGGCACCGAGCCATCGGCGCACGGTCGGCTCGGGAGGGAGTTTCAGCTCGGGTATCTCCTTGCAGAGGGCGCGGTACTCCTTGACCGAAGGCGAGTGCCCGACTTTCTTGGTCGGCACCCTCCGACTTCTCGGTCAGGGCGACGATCGCGCTCGCCGCGCTTACCGCCAGAATGGCTCCCTGTGACGTGCGCACTGATCACCGGCGTCGCGGGCCAGGACGGCTCGTTCATGTCGGTGCTCTTGCTTGAGCAGGGCTACGAGGTCTTCGGCGTCGTCCGGCGCGCCACGAGCGAGCGGTACGAGAACCTGGACGGTGTCCGTGACCGCGTCGAGCTGCTCCACGCCGACCTGCTCGACGAGCTCTCGCTGGTGCGCGCGCTCGAGATCGCCCGGCCGGACGAGGTCTACAACCTGGCCGCGCCCTCATTCGTCCCGCTGTCGTGGGAGCAGCCCGTGCTCACCGCCGAGTTCGCGGCGGTCGGCGCGACCGCGCTGCTCGAGGCCGTTCGGCTGACCGTGCCCGCCGCCCGCGTCTACCAGGCCGCCTCGAGCGAGATCTTCGGCGACCCGATCGACGCGCCTCAGAACGAGTCGACGCCGATCATGCACGTCGCCCCCTACGGCGCCGCCAAGGCGTACTCGTTCTTCATCGTCCGCTCCTTTCGCCGGCGCTACGGCCTCCACGCCTCCTCCGGGATCCTCTTCAACCACGAGTCGCCGCGGCGTCCGCTCGACTTCCTGCCGCGCAAGGTCGCGCACGGCGCCGCCCGGATCGCGCTCGGGCTCGGGCTGACGCTGACGGTCGGCGACCTCGACGCGCTCCCCGACTGGGGAGGACCAGTTGCCACATCGCTCGGACGAAGTCGGCGGCGTACCCAACAGGAGGAGCCGGACGACTACGTGATCGCGAGCGGCGAGACGCACTCCGTCCGCGAGCTCGTCGAGTGCGCGTTCGAGCACGTGTGGCTGGACTGGCGCGAGCACGTCGAGGTGGACGAGTCGCTCCTCCGGGGCAAAGCCGAGCTGCACAATCTCGTCGGTGACGCGAGCAAGGCGCGCGACCGGCTCGGCTGGGAGCGCTCGGTCGATTTCACGGGTCTCGTCCAGCCTGCTCGTGGAGGCCGACCTCGACCGGCTGAAGGCGTCTCCCGACTCGGCGTCTGGTAGGACGAGCGTGTCGGGCGCGAGAACGGCGGCGGACGACGGCGCATCGCCCGGCTACCGGCCAGGAGTCTATGAGGACCGGACTGCGATCGCGAACGCGGTCGCGGCCGGTGAGCACCGCGCCCTCGTCGGTGGACTTTGGGACGAGCTCGGGACACTCCAGCTCCGCTTCCTCACGGAGCAGGGGCTGAAGCCTCATCACACGTTCGTCGACATCGGGTGCGGCGCGTTCCGCGCCGGCGTGAAGCTCGTCCCGTACCTCGACGTCGGCAACTACTACGGCATCGACGTCTCGCCGGAGCTGCTGGACGCGGGGTACGAGGAGGAGATCGCGTCCGCCGGACTCGCCGCCCGGCTTCCGCGCGAAAACGTTTCCGCGACTGCGACCTTCGACGTGTCGACGTTCGGTGTCGCGTTCGACTACGCGCTCGCGCAGTCGGTGTTCACCCACCTTCCGTTGTCGGCCTTCGATCGGTGCCTGCGTGCCCTCCGCCCGCACATGCGTGCCGGCGGCGTCGTCTTCAGCACGTGGTTCGTCGCGCCGCACCGGTCGCGCCGTCCTTCACGGCATACGCAGCCCCACGGACTGCAGACCTTTCACGACCGCGACCCGTATCACGCGAGCGTCGACGTGATCGTGCAGGCCACGCGAGGCGCGGGGTGGGTACCGGTGTGGATCGGCGACTGGAACCACCCGCGGCACCAGCAGATGCTCGCCGCCGTTGCGCCGTAGTCGCGGCAGCCGGGCGCAACCGGCGCGCAACTCCGGCACCGGCGGTACTGTTGTCGACCGTGCAGGGACGTACCGAAACCGTGGTCACGCCGTACGAGCCTGCGCGGCCATCGCTCGTGCGGGACGCGTGGGCGGAGTCCCGCGCGGTCGGGCGGTATCGAGAGCTCGTCCGCCACCTCGTTCGCTCCTCCCTCGCCAAGGAGAGCACGGGTCGCGTGTTCGGCGCGCTGTGGTGGCTGGTCGACCCGGTCGTGCTCGTCGGCGTCTACGTGTTCTTCGTCGACATCGTCCTGCGGAGCGGTGGCGACAACTACGCGCTGTTCGTAGCGGTCGGCATCCTGCTCTGGAAGCACCTGTCCTCCGGCGTTCTCGGGGCGATGACGACGACCCTCGCGCGCGAGCAGACGATGCGTCAGGTCGCGTTCCCGCGCGCCGTGCTGCCGCTCGCGGTCGTGATCGCGGAGACGATGCATTTGGGAATTGGACTTCTCGTTTACATTGGTTTCGCCGCTATCTTCGCGGTCTACGTCACGCCGGTGTTCCTTCTGGTGCTGCCGCTGCTCGCGATCCACGTCCTGTTCGTGCTCGGCTTCGCGTTCGCGCTCTCCGCGTTGAACATCCTGTACCGCGACGTTCAGAACCTGACGAGCTACGCCCTCCGCGTCGGCTTCTTCCTTTCGCCGACTCTCTACGCCGTTTCCCTCATCCCGGAGTGGATCCGCCCCGTCTACTACCTCAACCCGTTCGCGACGTTGATCCCGGCTTTTCGCGACGTCATGCTCTTCCATGAGCAGCCCCCGTGGGACGCCGTGGCGATCGTGGCCGGCGCAGCGGTGATCTTGTGCATCCTGGGGTTCCTCGTCTTCACCCGTTTCGAGCGGGCGTTCGCGAAGGTGGCATAAGGACGACCTCCTCCGAGCCCGCGATCATCGCCCGGAATCTCGGGATCGAGTACGACCTGCGGCTGACGCACCGGCGAACCCTGCGCCAAGTGCTGGGCGACACGATCCATCGGCGCCACGAAGGCGGTTCGAAGTTCTGGGCGCTCGAGGACGTCACCTTCGTCGCGAAGCAAGGCGACGTCGTCGGCGTGATCGGCCGTAACGGCGCCGGGAAGAGCACGCTCCTGCTCGCGATTGCGCGGGGATCCTCAAGCCGGACCGAGGGATCATGCGGACTTTCGGGCGCTGAAGCCGAGAAACGCGCCGTTCAAGAAGATGTTCTCGCGGCCGGTGCACCTCGACGCTGCTCACGCTCGGCGCGGGATTCGACCAGGATCTCCCGGCCTAGGCGAGTTCGTCGACGTCCCGCTGCGCAAGTACTCGACCGGGCATGCGAACACGCCTTGGCTTCTCGATCGTCGCGCACGTGGAGCCGGAGATCCTCCTTCTGGACGAGGTGCTCGGCGTCGGCGACCAGGAGTTCCAGGCGCGCAGCCGCCGTCGGATTCAGGAGCTGATGCAGGCGGCGAAAGCGATCGTGATAGTCAGCCACGACCTCGCCTTCATCCAGCAGACGTGCACGAGCGCGCTTTGGCTGCACGAGGGGAGAACGGCCGGGTACGGCAATCCCGCCGATGTTGCCGCGGCGTATCACGCGCACGCCGCGCGGGCTCCGTCCGTCGTCAGAGCAGTACGGTGATGCGGCGATGGAACCCGCATGAGTCCCCACGACCGGAGTCCGTGCGCGGGGAGTATGGTCATGGTGTGGTAGCCGCGAAGCCGTGGGACTCGCTTGAGCGTGAGGGTCTGCCGGACCCGATCCAGACAACGCCGGGGATGCTCACCTGGCATGAGCGGAAGATGCTCTACTGGCTCGCCCGCGACTGGTACGAGGGGGTAGGGCAGATCGTTGATGCGGGGGCCTATCTAGGTTTGTCAGCCGTGTGCTTCCGGGCCGGGCTCCACGACCGTGGAATGGAAGGCCGCCGTGTTCACAGCTACGACATGTTCCAACTCGGCCCGTTCGAGCAGACAGTCTTCGAGGGGGAGCGTCCACCGCATGACGCAACGTTGCCCCTGTTTGAGAAGCACACCTCTCCGTACCGAGGGCTCGGGTACGCTCACGCCGGAAACATTCTGAATAATCGCTGGGCTGACCAGTGGCAGTCGACACAAACGCCCGGCGGTGAGGTGCCCGAAGTACCGGGGATCGAGATCCTGTTCGTCGACGTCGCGAAGACCTCACTGATTTGGGATCACCTGATCGAGCATTTTTTCCCGCACCTGATCGCACGCCGGTCGCTGCTGATTCTTCAGGACTACATGTTCAGCAAATCAGGGGCATGGCATCACATCACCATGGAGAAGCTCCGCGAATACTTCCCCTACGTCACCGATACCGGTGTCAACAGCGTCCTGTTCGAATGCAGGAACGTCCCGTCGGCGGCTGTACTCGCGGCCGCAAAGTGGTCCGCGATCCCCGACGGCCAGAAGCCGCGGTTGCTCGATTCGGCGATCGGGCGATTCAGCGCGGAGCAGCAGGAGATCCTTCAAGATGTACGAGCGCAGCTCCAGTAACGCCGAACCGTTCGGACTACCGGCGGTGGCCGTAAGCGATCGGCGAACTCACATCGTTGTCGGACGACCTCATCTGCTCACTGCTCGTTCGTACAGCATCGAGACGCGGAAAGCCTCCTCCTCCACACCGGGCGGGTGCTTGAGCCTCTGTCGCACGGCGATGAGTGGCGATCGGTCTGCTGCAAGGGCCTCGAGCAGCGATGCGAGAGCGGGGGCGTCGTCCGGCTGGAACGTGAAGCCGCCGCTGTAGTCGTCGACGAGCTCTCGGATCCCACCAACCTCGGATCCGATGACGGGTACGCCCGATGCGAGCGCGTTTAGACCGACCGTCGGCAGGTTTTCGTGCCAGAGGGAGGGGATTGCGACGACGTCGAGCTCGGCCAGGAGCAAGCGAAGCTCATCGTGTGCGTACGAGCCGTGGAAGGTGATCCGTTTGTCACCGGCCGCGAGCTGGTGCAGGTCGCGCTCATAGCCGCTCTCGTGGAAGCTGCCTCCATAGACGCGCAGCTCGACCGGGGCATCGGGAGCGAGCCGGAGGGCGTTCACGAGGACGTGCGGCCCCTTGTGGCGTAGAACCGTCCCGAGGAAGCCGACGACAAGACGTTCGCCTGCCGGCGGTGGCAGTCGCGATGGGTGCAGCGCGTAGTCCACGCCCCACGGAATGTGATGCCAGTGAGAAGTGTCGAACCCGAGTTTCGCGTGCACGTCGAGAGCAAACCGGGAGGGAGATACGACGGCGGCAGCGAGATCGAGGACGTCCCGGCCCCACTCGAAACGGTCGTGCCCGGTCGCGATCCCGCACGCGGCCACGCAGGCGTTGCCCAGTTCAGCGTCGGGACAGATAGATTCGTCGACGCGCACCATCGTCACGCGCGAGCACGGATAGAAGAAGTCGGGCGCGTGGGCGATGAGTGGAAGGCCGCGCCGCGACGCTTCGTCGAAGATTCCCGGTAGCCGCATGGGCTGCATGACATGGACGATGTCGATCCCTTCCCGATCGAGAGTCGCGCCGAGCTCGCTACCGCCGGCGTGCGCCCATGGCCTTGCTGGATCCACCGGCGCAACTTGGATCGGCACGACCCACGTCCCGTCGTACGAGTACGGGGCTGGCGACCGCGCGGAGTGACCGGCCGACGTGATCACGATCGCGTCGTGCCCAATCAGGCGTAGATGCTTGGCGAGGTTCAGGGTGAGGCGCTCCACGCCGGTGTAGAAGGCGGGGAAGAACTGGTGCGTTACGAGCGCGACGCGCATCAGACGGCGGAGACGAGCTTCGCCGGGGCTGCGGTTCCTGCGCGGCGGTACGCGTCGCCGAGAGCGCGACCGACTGCGGCTGCGGTCAGGTGTGCGACGAAGCGTTTGGCGTCGCCGGGTGGCACAGCCCGTTGTGCACGGGCGAATTCGTGTAGCACGGGCCACGACAGGAGCGACGCGATTTCGTCACGGAGCGCGTCGAGGCCCTCGCGTCGCGTCGCGGCGTCTGCCGCGATAGCCGCGATTCGCGCGAGCTCCCCCTGAGGATTGCGGTCGGCGGCCCGTGCGTCGAGTGCAGCCCCAACGGCCCACAGCTGTTCCTGCAGCGGCCGCGTGCGATCGACCATTGCGAGTGCGCCTTGGACCGCCGCTGCAAGCGCAGGCACAGCCGCGAGAAGCAGCTCGGGAGGATGCCGCGCCGCTGCGGCCTCCCGGTCGTCGCGCAACATGGCCGCAACGGCGAGACGCTCGACGACGCCGCGTCGCAGCGTGTACGCGGCGTCACGCGAATGGGAATGCGCGACCGCGACGTCGCGCGACGTTGCAACCGTCCATCCGGCAGCCGTCGCGCGCACTCCGAAGTCCAAGTCCTCCGCGAACGCGACGTCGGCGAAACGGTGCTCTGCCCATGCCGTGCGGCGAATTGCGGTACAGACCGTGTCCACGGCGACCGCACCACGGCGACGCGCGGCAGCCGATCCGCGTACGCCTGCGCGGTCGTGTGCGAACACGACGTAGGCGCCGTACCTCTCGGCCGAGGAGCGGGGGACGTGCCGCGCCGAAACCGCAGCCAGCGACGAATCGGCCTCGAGCGTCCAGACTAGTCGGTGCAGGGCGTCTTCCCCGAGCAGCACGGCGTCCTGCGCCAGGAAGAGGAGTACGTCACCCGTGGCAGCATCTGCTGCGAGATTCCGCGTTCGGCCGTGCCCGAAGTCCTCCGGCTCGATCCGGATCACGCGCGCGCCTGCTGCATCCGCGATCGAAACCGTCTGGTCCGAGGAACCGGAGTCCACGACGATCACCTCGGCGGTGACGCCACGCTGAGCACCGACGGCCGCGAGCACCCTTGGCCACTCGGCTCCTGCATCTCGCGTCGGGACGACGACCGAAACGGAGAGGGTCGGCGCCGGCGCGGGAGACGTCGGTAGCACCCGCCGGGGCACATGCTCCCCGCGACCGGGACGCGGCCGTGCTGCCCGCGCGTAGAACCAGCTACGGATGCGATCCCGCAGCCGGCGCGGCAGCCGGCGCCAGAGCGGGCGCGCGAGCCGATACAGCCGGCTCACGGCGTGTTCCGCGGGCGCGTGCGAAAGCGCCAGAGCGACGTGTACAACGGCGGAAAGACGCCGTCGACGACACGTAGAAGGTCTCGGTGCCGCGCGACGCGCGTCGCCGCGATCTCGCGCCGTTCGGCGAGGAGGTGCGCTCTCATCCGGAACAGAACTCGGTACGCGCGCATCGAACGCCGCAGGTCTTGGGTGGCGAGAGCCCGAGCGAGCGACGCGATCTCGCCGACCGCGAGCACCGGGGCGGCAGCCAGGAGCCAACCGGCGGGTGCGCTCTTGATCACCGTCGCCCATCGATTTCGCACCGCGTACATGGCGTCGAGGTCGCGGCGCGCGTCGCCCCCGCTCGCGCCGCCGACGTGATACGCGACGGCGCGCGGTGTGTACCAGCACTCGAATCCGGCGAGGCGCGCGCGGAACCCGAGATCCACGTCCTCGTAGTACGAGCCGAAGGACTCGTCGAAGCCGCCGAGCGAGTGGAAAACGTCTCGTCGCCACAGACTTGCGGTCCCGGCGGCGCTGAAGACCTCCTCCTCGCGTTCGTACTGGCCGCTGTCGCGTTCGCCCTGGCCCCTCCGGTACGCCTTCAGCGCGAGCGTCATCGCGTCTCCGGCACCGTCGAGGACACGGCGGTCGTCGGCACGCAGCAGCTTTCCGGTGACGGCAGCGGCCCGGCCGTGACGCTCCAACGCCGCTACGAGCTCGTGCAACCACTGCTCCTCCACCTCCACGTCGCTGTTCACGAAGGCGACGTACTCGCCGTGCGCCGCCGCGGCGCCGGCGTTCGCGGCGCCAGCGAAGCCGCGCGGGCGACTGAGTGTCACCAGCGTCGCGTCTGCGCCCGGCTGCGGAATCTCGCGGGAGCCGTCGTCGACGACGACGAGCTCGACATCTGCCTGGCGCAGGCGCCGAAGCGAAGAGAGACAGCGCGCGAGCAGGTCGAGCCGGTCGCGAACCGGGATCACGATCGACACTCCCGGTCCCAGAGCTTCCTCGGCGTCGTTCACCCCACCCCGGCGATCCGCGTCGGTCGGTACACGCTCGGTGGGGGGAGGACATCGCCGAACGGCGCACGGTTTTCGCCCCAGTGCAGTGCCGGAGGGCGCGTGAACGTGCCACTCGTGGCCTCCCCGGCCACGCGTGAGAACAGCTCGTCGAACTGGCTGCCGATTCGCTCCGCGGTGAACCGGTCACGAATGGTGGCGCGCGCGCTCTGGGACATCGTCGCGAGCGTCGCTCGATCGCGCCACAACTCGGTCACCAGTCGCGCCCACTCGTCGTAGTCGCGGCCATGAACGACGACGCCGTTCTCTCCGGAGACGATGATCTCGCCGATCCCGCTCTTCATGTCCGCGACGACGGGAACACACCCGCACGCCATCGCCTCGACGACCGAGAGCGGCAATCCTTCGAAGTCCGAGAGCAGAACGAAGAAGTCGTGCGCTCGTAGCGTCTCGAACAGGTCATCGCGCGCAAGCCTGCCCGTGAGCTCGATCGTCCCGCGGTCGAGATGGTGTGCCGCCCGACGCGGGAAGACCGCTGCCGCGTCGTCATGTGCGTTGAACGTGCCGGCAAGCGTGATCCTGAACGGCACGCCGGTGCGTTCCAGTGCATCGGCGAGCTCCACGAAATCGAGGATCCGCTTCTGGTACTGAACGAGGCGCCCGCTGTAGGCGATCCGGAGCTCGCCGGTTCCCGACGTGCGCAGCTCGGTCACGTCGGCTGCGCTCACGCTCGTGTTGTGTATGACCGCGGTCCGACTCGTCAGGCCGGGGTGGAGTTCGGCGACCTCGTCTGCGATGTGCTGGGAGACGCACACGATCGCGTTGCAATACCGCCCGAGCCGGTATGCCTGCTCGTAGTAGTCGCCGTCGTCGGCCTGAACCCACATCGCAACGCCGACGGATTGCGTCAACGCCGGGACGACGCTGTTGGCCACGAAGTCGTAGGCGAGTAGCGTCACGCACGGCGCCGAGCGCTCGAGCTCCCGAATCAGCGACTCCCACATTCCCTCGACGCCCGGCAGCGTCCGTTCGAGAAACCGGTGCGGCAGGTCCGGCAAGCGTCCACCGGCGGTCTCGCGAACGAAGGACTCGTCGCGCGTGAAGAGGATTTCGACCTGCCAACCCTTCTGCACGAGCTGCATCGCCACGGCTTCGAGCGCCGCATTCACGCCGCTCACCGACCAGTCGCTGCACACGACCCTCAGCGTTCGAGTCGCTCGCGTGAGCGGCTGCGCCTGGGCCGGCGCGGAGGCGGCGTCTGCGGCGGCGAGGTCGAGCACCGCGGCTGTGAACGCGGACGCGGCCGCCGCGTCGTCCGCGTACCGTCGGACTGCGACATTGACCGGCCGAGTCGTCGCAGGGAGAGATCGGAACAGCTCGGCCGAGCCGAAGACGAGCCGGGTCGCGGTCGCTGCGAGCGCCGAGACGTCGATCTCGGAAACCGCGTTTTCGTCGCCGACGACGAAATACGTCGCGACTCCTGCCGCCCTGAAGCCGGCGACGAGGTCGGGTACGTCCGTCACCGCCAGTGCAACTCCTCGTGCGGCGAGCGCGTGGGCGAGGAGTCGGAGCGCAGAGGGTCGGAGCAGCCCGGCTTCCTCGTGATCCTCGAGCACGACCGCCCCGAGACGATCCGCTTCGTCGAGCGCGGGCCGCCGCACGAAGAGCAACTGCGTGTGGACGCGACCTTCTCTTGCGAACGCGGCTGCGAGCGCCGGTGTCGAGGTCCCACGAAGCGCGAGTACGACCGTCGCGCGCGCCGACGTCCCGCGTCGCAAGGTCCTGGACGCGCCCGTACTCTCCCCGAACACCTCCTGGTGCCGGTGCGATGCAATTCGACCTTCATGAATCCCGGTCGTCATGTAGTGCACGAACGGGTTGGCGCCGGCACTGCGGACGTCGTCGTTGACGGCTAGGTAATAGCCCGTCCCGAACAATGGATTCGGGTTCGGAACGTTGCCGGCGGCACCATGCTTGACGTAGTGGACGAGGGGGTTGACGCTGGCAGACGAGCCGCCCATCTGCGCGACGTAGTACCCGACGTCGAAGTACGGACTCGGATCGAGCCCCGCCGCCGCACCCTTCTCGACGAAGTGGACGAGCGCGTTCTCTGCAGAATCGTCTTGGCTGAGGCCGGCGACGTAGTAGGCCGTTGAGAAAAGCGGGTGCGGGTCGAGAAGCGATGCCGCGCCGAACTCGAGGTAGTGGGCGAGCGCCCCGACAGGTTCGCCGAACGACGCTCCGCTCTCGATCTCGTAGTGCTCGAGGTCGACGAGCGTGAGGAGCTCGCTCCGCACGCGGTCGGAGACCGTGCGGCCGAGAAGCTCTTCGAGGACGTCGACCATGTCGCGCTCAGGTCGACGGCGTGTCTATCGCCGCCGCGACGACCGCGTCGTCGACGGCGACCTCCCACTCATGGCGCTCGACGATGGCGAGCAGTTGGCGACGGAACGCCGACTTGTCGGCGGGAATGCGAATGCTGCCGGTGTTCGGCGGATGGTCGGCAGAGGTGGTCTTCTCGACCTTGAGGTCGTCGAACAGGTACTTCACGCCCCATGCGGCGAACTGCGGATGGATGATCGGAAGGTTGATGTCGTGGAGCACCACGGTGGCGCCCGTCCGCAGCAAGTGCAGCGCCGCGAGGAGGTCGAGCGTGGGCCACGGGTGTTGGTGGTTCGCGTCGATGAACATGAAGCCGATCGAGTCGCGCCCGTAGACCCGGCGGAGGTCGGCGGCCGTCGTCGGCGAGCGAAAGTCGATCCGCTCCAGGAGCTCTGCCGGCAACTGCTCGCGCGCGGCGTCGCCGACGCGCTTGCTGCGGTCGAAGTAGAGCCTGTCATCGATGTCGTAGGACGCAACGCGCCAGTTCGAGCCGACAAGACCGGCGCGATGCGCGTGATGGAGCGCATGGGTGAGAACCAGCGTCGAGAAGCCGGACGCAGTCCCGATTTCGACGGCCGGCGCCACTCCGGCGTTCGAGGCTTCCTTGAACAGGAACTTTGCGTCGTCGTGCGACAGCGAGCCGGAGATCCAATCCGGTCGCGCATGGCAGAGCGAGGCGACGAATGCGTCAGGCTCCTCTCCGATGATCGACGGCCAGTCGACCGACGCCCCCGCGGGAGCCGACGGCGCCGGCCCCGGAGGTGCGGTTGCGCCGTATTCGGGTTCGTCGTCGATGACGTACTCGAAGTCGGTGCCGCGGAGCACGTTGGCGACGTCGTCGAAGTTCTCGATGGTCTCGCGCAGCGGCAACGTCGATTGCTTCGTGAACCGCGGCTCGTCGCGGAACTGGGCTCGGACGCCGAGCCACTCCGCTACTTGATCGAGAAAGCCTTTTCGCAACGTGCCGTCGCTGAAGATCTCCGCGTACTCGCCCGTCAGCAGATTTTCGTAGCCCGTAAGCGCCTCGGTGACTAGGCGATCTTCTCGAGCGCACCTTTCGAGTTCCTCGAGGACGTGCTGCGGATCGATCGGGATCGCGATGTCCGAGTAGGCGCCCTTTCCGTCGAGCGAGCTGTAACGGTCGGTGATCCAGGCTTTCTCCGTGGAGACGACGTACCGGAGGTAGTTCCGCCGAAGCAGGTGAAGGACGCGAAGCTCGTGACGCTGGATCAGTTCGAACAGATACGGAACCCCGAGCGTCCGAGGCCACTGGTCCGTGAGGAAATGCGCAGTGTTGTACTTGACGTCGATGACCTTGAACTTCTTCGGCGCGAGGCACCGCAGGTACTCGAGGTAGTCGAGGAAGAGCCGTTCCGAGTGGTCAGGAAAGGTCCGAGTGACGTCGCCGCCCCCGTACCGCTCGAGAAAGCTGAAGTAGTTGGCCTCGCGCAGGAGCTCGTCCTCCGAGTCCTTGTCGGCGAAGTTGAACACCTCGTTGAAGCAGAAAATGTCGGGATGGGTCTCCAGCACCGAACGCAGAGGATTCGTGCCGCTGCGTTGTCGCGCGAGCAGCACGATGAAGTCGTCGTAGATCGGTCGCTCTCCCGGGACGATCGTGTATGCCGCGGCCCTCGTAGGCTCACGGCTGGCGGTGCTGGCGGCGCGGGCGGCAGGCAAGGCCGGAACAATCGAGGCGTGTGGTGCCTTCGGCGCGGTTTCGGACTCGGCGGGGTCGACGACCGCTGCGGGCTGCTCGAGCGGCGCGACCGGGCGCCGGAGCGAATGGAGCAGCGGGTTCTCACGCCGGTCGGGGAGCTCGGGGTGGGCATCGAGGTAGTCGTCGGTGCGAAAGTCGACGCGGGGGTCGCGACCTTCCCAAGCGCCGTGCTCGATGTAGTGGAGGAGTGGGTTCAGCCCTAGGGCGGCGACATCGGGGTACCGCTCGAGGTAGAAGAAGGGATCGAACGCGTCGGTGCGGCGTAGCGCCAGGAACGTTCCGAAGAAGCGCCAGCCGTGCTGCGGTCGCACGAACCACGAGGCGAGCTGCGACGTCGTCCGGAACCGGCGGCCGCTGGGCCGCGGTGCGATCGTCTCCGCCGTCGCTCGCCGCCGCCGCCTTGCGCGCTTGGCCGTCTCGGGTCGCGAAGCTCCCTCCGGGAGCGGAGACCACGGCCAGCGCCGGCGGGAAAGCTCTTCTACGAGCGCCTGCAGAACCTCCTCCTGCTTGACGCGCTCCGTGATGGCGCCGCGCAGTGTCGCGATCGTGTCGCGCGCTGACGCAAGGTCGGTGGCCGCGGTGTTCGCGTTTTCTTCGAGTTCCTGCGTCCGTGTGAGGAGGCATGCGACCTCGGCGTGAGCCGCCGCGAGCTCTTGACGCGCCTTCTCTAGTTCGGCCGTCCGCGCGACCAGAGCCACCTCGTGCGCCACCGCCTCCGCCTCGCTTGCCCTGGTTGCGTCGGCGGCGAGCACGCGCGCTCGCTCGAGTTCTCGTGCCTGCGACTCGACCTGCTCACCGAGCTCCGCGAATTGAGACGCCAGTGCGGCCTGCTCCTGCTTCGCGACCGCGAGCGCGGCGGTCAACGTTGCGACCTCGTGGGTCGCAGCAGCGAGCAGCGCGTCGGTCGCTGCACGATCGCCTGCTGTCTCTTCGGCGAGTCGCTCCAACTCCCGCGTCTGTCGTCCGAGCAGCCGGTCCCGCTCCCCGAGCTCAGCCTCTAACGATCGGATTCGCACGGCACGCGCCTTTGCTTGTTGCTCCTCCTGCCGCGTCGCGCGCGTGAGCGTGCTCAGTTGCTCCTTCAGCTGAGCGAGCTCGGTCTCGCGGCGTTGGAGTGCGGCGTCGCGCGTGGCTTTTTCCTTCGCGATGCTCTCGATCTGCTCCTCCGCGTGGGCGACGCGCCGCTGGGCACCCGCGGCGGTTTCCTCGGCTGTGCGGAGCTCATCGGTCAGCCTCGCGACATCGGCGGTTGCCGCGTCGAGCATCCCCGTCCGCGACGCCAGTTCGGCGCGCGTCGACTCGGTGGCCGCTTCGGCTTTAGCGACCTGCTCGCGCAGTGCGCCGACCGTTTGCTCGTTCGCTGTCGCGTGCTGCCGAGCGCGGCGAGCTGCCCGCGCGCCGCTGCAAGCTCCTCGTCGCGTGCCGACAGCGAGGCTACTGCGGCCGCGTGCTCCTGCGTGAGCTGTTCGACGGCGCGCTGCGCTTCTTCCGCCTGCGTGGCGAGCGCGGCGCGTTCTGCCGTGGCGTGCTCGGTCTCGGCTCCCCGTGCCGCCAGCGCCTCCGTCGCCTTCCGAACTTCCCCACGAGCCTCATCAACCGCGAATCCGGACTCGGCGAGCAACGGCCCGAACAGCGCGTCGCCGCGCTCCAACTCGCTCCGGATCTCATCGAGTGCGCTGCGGTCGAGGTCGTTGCCGTGGGAGGCCGCGAGGACGATCTCGTACGCAGATTTCACCCACTCGCTGACGTCGCTGCGAGCGGCGAGATCGATCTGGGCGAAGTCGTGATGCCGTCGGCGTGGCGAGAGGAAGGATTCGATCTCGGCGTGCGACACGTCCGACGAGCGCGTCCAAACGAGACCGAGCTTGTCGGCGATACGCGTCACGTTCGTGTGCCAGTCCCGGAGGAAGTCCTCGTACGAGACGTAGGCGCGCGGAAGGTTGCGTGAGTGCAATTCGGCTTCGAGGACGTGGCGGAGCCACAGCAGGAAGGACTTCGTTGCGCCGAACTCGTTGCGGATCTTCAACGACGCCGCGACCTCGAGCGGATTTCGGACGGGCAGGACGACGGCGGCGTCCACTCCGACTGTCGCCAGCGCGTCGAGCCAGACAGGAAGCAGCCGGCAAAGACGCGGGTCCTTCACGACGAAGGCTCGTGACTCGGCGAACTCGGTCGTGACCACCTCGACGACGCGTTCGCGAAGCGCGTTCGCCGGCTGTCCCTCGAGGGCGCCTTCGGGCAGGCGGAAGGGATCGTCGAACGACGAGTGCACGTCAGCCAGGAACTGATCGTGGGCTTCGACGACGCTTCGCGGCTCCCAATACCCAAGCGGATTGTCTGCTCGAGCCGCGTACAGGTCGTCGGGGAGATCGAGCCCGAGTAGGTTCAGGACGCGTGTGATCGCAGACGTCCCGCTTCGGTGCATCCCGGCGACGAGCACCGCTCGAGCTCGAATGCCTCGGGGCGGCGGCGGTGCCACCGGCGTGTCCTCGTGGTGCTGCGCGGTCTCCAACTCGTCCATCATCGCACCACCATCGGCTTCATCGACGCCCGCGCGAGCGCGGCGAAAAGTTTCGCTCCGATTCCCACGTACACAGCGAGATTCAGAGTACGCGCACGCGAGGACGCGTAGTGCCTCCGATAGAACCGGAACATCCCGTAGTGGAAGTGGTACGTCAGCCTCGGCGAGCGCACTTCTCCGGTCGCGCCGTGCTTCGTGTGGGTGACAGTCACGTCGGGTTCGTACCATGTGACCCATCCCGCCTCCTGCACGCGGTACGACAGGTCGAAGTCCTCCATGTACATCCAGTACCCCTCGTCGAAGAGGCCGATCTCGTCAAGCATCCGCCGGCGTATCAGCATGAAGGCGCCGTTGACGGAGTCAACGGGTCCGCAGTCGACCTCCGGCGCGCGGTACTGCGCGAGCGCGTTCGGCGCGCGGCGCAGACCGCTCAAGCCGGCGAAATGCCCTAGCGCGCCGAGCGGCGTCGGGAACGAGCGCCGCGAGGCGTGGTCGAACGTGCCGTCCCGTAGCTCGAGGCGGGGGCCGACGATCCCGATCTCCGGATGCTCGTCGAGGACCGCCACGAGGCGGTCGAGCGCCCGGGTGGGATCTCGGTATCCGGATTCAGCGCGAGCACGAACTCGGCGCCGGTGCGGCGGATCGCGACGTTCGTGGCGGCCGCGAAGCCGAGGTTGCGCGGCGACTCGACGATCTCCACCTCGGGGTGCTCCGCGCGAACTGCTTCGGCGGTGCCGTCCTCCGAGGCGTTGTCCACGACCACGACGCGCATCGGCAGCGCAGGTGGAGCGGCGCGGAGCGACTCGAGGCAGCGCCGAAGCAACGGGAGGCAGCGCCACGAGACCATGGCGACGTCGATGCCTCGCGGATGTCCGGTCACGACGGCGTCCTTCTCAACCGCCTGCGCCGCCGGCCGCGAGTGGCGAGCGTCCCGCCGGCGCCCCGCTCGTCCCGCGGTGCGAGCGCGCTTCCGGGATAGGGGCGCCGCTCGACCGTGGCGGCCGCGCGATAACCGGCGAGCCGGCCTCGAAGCCCGGCGACGTTCCGGTCGAGCCCGGCCTGACCGAGGCAGATCGCTCCGTCACGCAACAGCACCTTCGGGATGCGGCTCCCGCCGAGCACGCTCCACCGCCGCAACACGTAGCCGCGACCCCAGCCGGTGAGCATGTTCTTGCGCGCCGAGCCGGACTTCAGCGTCGCCGAGTGCTCGTGCACGCCCTGCGCTCGCGGCGCGAGCACGCAGCGGCCGCCTAGGAGCCGCAGCCGCAGCACGAGATCGACGTCCTCCCAGTAGGCGAAGAACGCCTCGTCGAAGCCCCCCGCGCCCAGGAACGCTTCGCGATCGAAGGCGGCTGCGGCGGCGCACGGGCCGATCGGGTCCGGCACCCCGCCGTCGAGCACTGTGACCGGCTCTCCATTCAGGTAGTCGAGCGCGAGCAACGTCTCGTCGAGCTCCATCCCGGCCGTGTCGATGCGCGTCGGATCGCGCGCCTCGCGGAGGACGCCGGCCACCATGACAACGCCCGCGGCTGGATCGAGCGGCGCCACGAGCTCGGTCGCGAAGCCCTCGTCGAGCACGCAGTCGTTGTTCACGAAGACCAGCGCGTTCCCTTGCGCCTCGCGCGCTCCCGCGTTCACGGCCCGCGCGTACCCGACGTTCTCCGGGAGCTCGAGGAGCTGGACGTGCGGAAAGCGCTCGCGCACGAGGTCTGCGGTTCCGTCGCGCGAGCCGTTGTCGACGACGATCGTCTCGACGTCGCGGTCGAGCGACTCGAGCAACCGCGCAATCCGCAGTACGCCGTTCCACGTCGGTACGACGACGGTCGCCCTCACGCGCTCTCGCTCGTCGCCGTTGCGACGACAGCGCCTCCGGCCGACGAGCACGGCTACGGTCTCGACGGCGTGGCGACCGGTAGTGCGACGACGCCACCGACGGCGGCGCGTGCGACGTCGGACCGCGAGCGGCGCCCCATCCGCTTCACCGCTCGGAATGGCACGTCTTGCTCACGCGTGAGGCGATTCACGATCGTCTGCCACATTCCAAGCAGATTCTGCTGCACGCCGAAATGGCAGATGCGGACCGAACCGAAACCGCACCGGCGCAGGAGGGCCTCGAGCCCGACGGCGGTGAACAGCACCGTATGCCGCGGAACGTCCTGGTGGAACCAGCGATCGCCGCCGAGTCGTGCCTGGAAGCTTCCGAGGTTCGGTGTGGCCACGACGATTCGTCCGCCGGCGATGAGCGCACGCCGTGCGCGCCGCAACGACTCCTCCGGGTCGTCGAGGTGCTCAAGCACGTGCCACGCGATCACGACGTCGTACGTGCCGGGCTCGGCTTCGATCGCCTCGGCAGAAACGACGCCGACGCCGCCTCCGCGCGGGAACGGGTCCGTTCCGTGTACATCGAAACCGCGTCGCCGGAGGCCCTCGACGAAGCGGCCGTCACCTGAGCCGAGCTCGAGAATGCGAGCACCGCTTGGAACTCCTCGTAGGAAGCTCAGTCGTTCGGCGTCGGCGACAGCGCGCAGGGGCCGGAGCGCGCGGGCGACGTTCGCAAGCGGTTGCGCGTACGTCCCTTCGGCATAGAGACGAGCGGCGTCACTCGGCCGCTCTTCCGGCACGATCCAAGCGCTATGACAATCTCGACACCGGAGAAGCGGATAACGATCACGCCCCGCGAGCTGCGCGTCGGATGACCGCGCTTCACGCCAGGGCATGATCTCCGACGATCCGCAGGCCGGGCAACGAGCCGACATCGCGCTGTTAGTAAGCGCCGTTGCCGCGCACGACAGCCGCGACTGTGTGGGCGAGAATGCGCACGTCACGAATGAACGACAGATTCTCGATGTACTCGCGCTCGACGGCGAGTCGCTCGTCGAAGGTAGGCTCGCCGCGACCGTAGATCTGCATCGGCCCGGTCATGCCCGGCTTGGCCGACAGGCGAAAACGGTGGTGCGGCAAGTAAGCGAGCGACAATCGCGATTTGCTCCGGCCGCGGCCCGACGAGGCTCATCTCGCCGCGAAGAACGTTACGAGCTGCGTAAGCTCGTCGAGGCTCGTGCGACGAAGCCAGCGTCCAACACGCGTGACGCGCGGGTCATTGCGGCTCTGAACAACCTCGAACTCGGTCACTGCAGATCGACCCCTTCTGTTGCCGTAAGAATCGCTCCCGGTTCTCGTAGCAGTCATAGGGAGTGTGGATGACGGGGAAGACGGCACCGGGTGGGCGCCGAGCATAGCCCAGGACGTAACCTGTCAACAAGGGACATCGGACCATCAGCGAAGCGGAGCAAGGAGTGGCGAGCGCGGGTTCAAAGTTCGCGCGCTCCCGCCTTCGTATGAAGCGTGCGGCGACGAGCCACAGACGCCAGTCGTCGCTACCCTCCCGGACGGCGAGTCCGATCGATAGCGTGCGTTCTGCACGAGTTCTCCTCTTTGCTCATGCACGAGTTCCAGCTGGAGCCAAGGCTCCGGCGCCCACGGTTGCACATCTCGTGCCGAACGCGCCGACGCGAGTGCAGCGTCGAGATCGCTTGGTTGCGGCCGAGCGTGAGCCCTACGCGTTCCCTGAGGCGGACAGAGATGTCGGGAGACGATCCACGGGAATCGCGCGCCAGTTGCGCGCCAGAGCGCGCCATTGTTGAGCGGTCTAGAGCGGTGTCGAACGGAAGAGAGTTGAACATTGCGGTCAACGCGAAAGCGGCTCATTGCAGCAACAACGACCTGAACCAGCTGGATGCCCCCGACAAGAATCGAACTTGTGCACGCGGTTTAGGAAACCGCTGCTCTATCCACTGAGCTACGGGGGCGAATGGCTCAACCAAGCCGTTTCTGCGGTTTGGTGATCTATTCACTGTAACGTCATGCCCGACGACGACCCAGTCGACCATTCCGATGCATTCGGGAGGTTGCTGGTTTCGCGTGGTACGGTGTTGCGTGCGGCCCTAGGAAGCGTCCCGGCTTAGACGCAACGTGCGCTGTGCGAGCGCCGTAATTTCTTTCATGTCCCTGCCTCCGCCAGGCTAGAGCGGTTCGAACGTTGACATTCGGAGGAAGGTACATCATCGATTCTGGCTGCACGACTGAAACGCTTGCCGCGGACGCGCGCCGCTCGACAGCTGACGCGGCTGCCCCGGCCTGTGTTTTCGCGCTGCCTGGCTGGGCCGGCGGCCGGTGAGCCCGCTGAGCGTCACTGCGACGGTCGAGATCCTCGTCCTGGGCGCGCTGGGTCTCCTGTGGGCGGGTCTGTTCGGATACGTCGTCGTCAGCGGCGCGGTCTACGACGCCCGAAAGCGGGTCGTCGACGCAGCCTGCCGAATCGCCGATCGTCGGATCGCCGTCGCGGGCCCCGGCGCGGAGATCGAGATCGACCGGATCCTCCGCCGACTCAGCGTCAAGAAGCTGCTCGGGGCCGTGGCGGACAAGGCCACCGGGACACCGGTCGCTCGGGTGTTCTCGCGCCATCTCGTGCGACGCGCCGGGCCAGAGGTCGGAGCGATGCTGGGGCAACGGTCGAGCACGCGCAGTCGCTGGCAGCGCGCCGGAGCGCTACGCGTCGCCGCACTCGGAAGGATGGCGGATGCGCCGGCGCTGCTCCAGAGTGCCGTCCTGTCGCCGGATGAAGAGTTGAGGGCGGCCGGCGTCCAGATCCTGGGCGAGCTCGTAACGCCTGAGGCACAGGAGATTCTGATCGAGTCGCTCAGGGACGGTACGTTTGCCCGCTCGCGCGTTGCGGCGCAGCTCGACGACCGCGCGCCGCTCTCGCCTGAAGTCCTTCGACCGCTGCTCGAAGACCGCCGTTCCATAGCTCGGTACTGGGGAGCAAAGCTGCTTGCTCCCCTCGCGCACGAACCAGAAGCGACGGATGCGCTACTGGTCGCCGCAGCAGACGACGAGTCGAACGTTCGCGCCGGAGCTGCTGACAGTCTGGGGCGCGGCCACTCTGTGCGCGGGACATTGGTGCTCATGGCGTTGCTCCGCGACCGATCGGCTCCCGTTCGGATCCATGCGGCGCGCAGTCTCGGACGTCGGCGTGCGGCGGGATCGGCCATGCCCCTGGCCCCCCTACTGCGCGACTCGAACTGGTCGGTGCGAAGGGCTGCGAAACGAGCCCTCGAACAACTCGGGAGGGCCGCCGTCCCAGCGGTCTCGCCGCTCCTGGACGGCAGCGACGAGTTCGCACGGAACGGCGCGGCCGAGGTGCTGCAGAACCTCGGCGTCGTCCGCGACTTGGTCGACGATATCGCGGATTCGAGCGACGACGACGGGGCGGCGGCGACACTGGCTGCGGCTGAACTGACGCCGATCCTGAACGCTGGAGGGGATCGCTTTACGACATCCGCCCTCGATCACCTCGACGACCCCGCCGGTAGGCGCGCGCGCGCTCTCGTGGATGGTGCCTCCTGAGTCGGCTCCGCCAACTGAGACGTTTCAACCCGCTGCGCCGACCGCGGCTGAGCGCGGCCGTCGTCGTGGGTGCGCTCGCGATCGTGCTGACCTGGCCACTCATTGTCGCGGTGAACGAGTGGGCCCGGGACACGGTCGGTCCAGACCTCGCCGGCTGGCTGCCGGGAATCGTCCTGGCCTGCGTCGTCTATCTGGCGCTGCTCTACGCCGTGTATGCCGTTCTAATCGTCTTCGGCGGAATGGAAGGCGCTCTCCGGTGGCGTCAGCACCGCTCCGAAGACTTCGACACCCTGGAGCGGTCTCGCTTCACCATTCCGGTCTCGGTCATCGTTGCGGCGTACAACGAACAGGTGGTCATCGTGACCTCGATTGAGTCGCTCCTCCGCCAGTCGTACCCGGAGTACGAGGTGATCGTCGTGGACGACGGGTCGACGGACGCGATGTTCGAGACGTTGCGCGAAGCCTTCGAGCTCGACGCGGAAAATGTCTTCTT
>DATLXM010000094.1:0-1714 GCA_035575835.1 Gaiellaceae bacterium | reverse complement strand
GCACCGTCCGCAAGCGCCGTCTCGATCGCGTCGAGAGTCCGGTAGCCGCCGCCGACCTGGACGGGTACCGGGCTCGCTCCGGCGACGCGTCCGACGAGGCCAGGAGTGGGGGAGCCGTCGAAGGCTCCGTTCAGATCGACGAGGTGCAGCCACTCGGCGCCCTCCGCGGCGAAGCGTCGGGCGGCCTCGACGGGATCCCCGCCCTCGACGGTCACCTCGGAGCGGACGCCCTGCGCGAGCCTGACGACCCTGCCGTCGAGCACGTCGATCGCGGGGAAAACCGTGAACTGGCGTGCTAACACGCTAGCATGCTAGCATGATGCAACGATGAGTCGAATCCAGACGATCCAGGATCGTGACGTCGAGCCGCTGGCAGGCCTCGACGAGCTCGCTGCCGCGGTGACCAGCCTGCGTAGCGCTGACGACGTCAAGCGCTTCCTTCGCGATCTCTGCACGCTCCCGGAGCTCGAGGCCCTCGCCCACCGCTGGCAGACGGTGCAGCTCCTGGAACAGGGCGTGCCCTACCTCGAGATCGCGGAGCGGGTGCCGACGAGCACCGCCACCGTGACCCGCGTCGCCCAGTGGCTGCGCCACGGCACCGGCGGTTATCGGATCGCGCTCGAGCGCACGAGCCGGCGGAAGTAATGACGGCGGCGCCTTTCACCCGGGCCGGCGCGGACGGCAGGCTGACGCTCGCCGTCCCCTCGAAGGGGCGGATGTCCGAGCCGGCGCTCCGCCTCTGCGCCGATGCGGGGCTGAGCTTCGAGGCGACCGAGCGGGCGCTCCTCGTCCCGTGCGCGAACGCACCCGTCGACCTTCTCCTCGTCCGGCCGAGCGACATCCCCGAGTACGTCCAGGACGGTGTCGTCCACCTCGGGATCACCGGCGCGAACCTCGTCGTCGAGGCTGCTGCCGACGTCGTCACGCTCGCCGAGCTCGGCTTCGCCCGCTGCACGCTGCAGGCGGCGGTTCCGGAGGATGCCTCGCTGAACTCGGTCGCAGACCTCGCGGGCCTCAGGGTCGCGACCGCGTACCCGGTGACCACCCGTGCATGCCTCGCGGAGGCCGGCGTCGCGGCGGAGCTGATCACCATCTCGGGCTCAGTCGAGGCGGCGCCGCGGCTCGGGCTCGCGGACGCGATCGTCGACCTCGTCTCGACGGGCTCGACCGCCAGCGCGAACGGCCTCCGTCTGATCGGGACGCTGCTCGAGTCGCAGGCGGTGCTCGTGGGGAGCGAAGCGGCGCTCGCGGACAAGCGGGAGCTCGTCGAGCGCTTCGAGTTGATGCTCGGAGGCGTGGTTGCCGCCCGCCGCCGTCGCTATCTGATGATGAATGTGCCCGTGGACGCGCTCGAGATCGTCGAGTCGCTGATCCCCGGGATGGGCTCCCCGTCCGTGCTCGACCTGGCCGATCCGACGATGAAGGCGGTCCACGCTGCGGTCGACGCCGACGATCTCTGGGATCTGCTCGCGCCGCTCAAGGCGGCAGGCGCGTCCTCGATCCTCGTCCTTCCCGTGGAGCGGCTCGTCCCGTGAGAGGCGGCTCGCTCGAGGAGGTGCTCCCGCGCGTGCTCGAGATCGTCGCGGACGTGCGCGAGCGCGGTGACGCGGCGCTCCTCGATTGGACGGAGCGACTCGACGGCGAGCGTCCCGAGCTCCGAGTCGCTGCGGACACGCTTGCCGCCGCCCGGACCGACGAGGCGACGCTCGGAGCG
>DATLXM010000093.1:0-20078 GCA_035575835.1 Gaiellaceae bacterium | reverse complement strand
CTCGAGCGCTGCGCCGAGCTGATCGGTCTCGAGGCCCGGATCCACGAGCTGGAGGCGCTCCTCGGAAACGCCCGCCCGTTGACCGGGGTGCCGCAGAGCGCACGCTGCAACTGTGGCGCGCCGCTCCTCTGGGGTTCGCGCTTCTGCGCGAACTGCGGTCGTCCGGTCGCAGCCGAAGGCTCCGGAAGCGCTCGATGAGCGAGATCGAACGCGAGCCCCAGCTCTGTCCCCGCTGCTCCGCGACCGTCGAGCCCGGCCAGGAGTACTGCCTCGAGTGCGGCCTCCGGCTCCCCCAAAACCGCGTCGGCGCGCTCGAGCGGGCCTCGGCCGGCGTCGCCAGGCGTCAGGCTTGGGCCGGCACGTGGTTTCTCCCTGCCCTACTCGGGCTCGCGATCGCCGTCCTCGGAACCGGCGCGGCGATCGCGATCTCCTCGAACGGCGAGGAGGCGGCAGCGGTCTCGACCGCGACCGGCGGCAGCCTGACCGCGCCTCCGACCACCCCCACCCTCACGGCACCCGAGCCGACGACGGCACCGGCATCGACGGCCACCACCCCACCGACGACGGCTCCGAAGCCGCCACCCGTGAACCCGGCGAAGATCACCTGGCCCACCGGCCGCCGCGGCTGGACGATCGTCCTGCTCTCCCTGCCGCAGGCGGGTGGTCGCGCCGCGGCTGACGACAAGGCCGACGCAGCCCGAAAAGCGGGTCTACGCCGGGTGGGAATCCTCGACTCTTCGCGCTACGCGAGCCTCCATCCCGGCTATTTCGTCGTCTTCCAGGGCGTCTACGAGTCCGAGCCCGACGCGGCGAGCTCGCTCCAGCGGGCTCGCGCCGTCGTCCCCGCCGCCTACCAGCGGGCGATCGTCCCGTAGGAGCGCGGGTGTGAGGAGCTCTCCGGGCGGGCGTCGTCCTCCCGATTGCGAACGAAAGTTAAAGACTTTGTAACAGCGGCACGAAGTCCGTATACTCGATTCGGGGAAGGCACGTAAAGGCGTCGGAAACGGCCTGATCAAAGGATTCGTAGGGAGCGATGACCGCCCAGATGGAAGCCCAGCTGATGCAACTCCAGACGTGCATGTATCAATATTCGCGAGCGATCTATCGCTCGATCAAGGATCTGATCGACCCGTACTCCGATGCGGTCACCCAGCTCGAGTCGCGGCGCGCAGTCCTCGAGCAGTGCCAGGGAACGATGGAGCGGCTCGCTGCCGATCCCCACTACTTCTCGAAGCCCGACCGCGCGCTCTTCCAGGACATCCGGCGCTACTTCCCGATCACGGCGCAGGCCCAGGTCGCCTGGGCGGTTCGCGAAGGAGTCGGGGCTGCAGTCGGGTTCATCGAAGATCAGCTCGAGGCCGGCGCGCTCGACGGCGGCGTCGCGCGCTGCCGCGCCACCACGCGCAAGGGCAAGCCCTGCCAGCGGACGCCGCTGCCCGAGCGCGACTACTGCCCGTCGCACCAGCATCTCGAGTCGAGCACGCTCGCAGCGTGATTTTTTGGCGGCCGAGCCGCCGGTGAACGGCTAGGCTCGACGGATGTCTCACGACACCGACAAGCTGATCCGACAGCTCTCGCTGGTCGCCTTTCTGATGGCCGAGCGGCGACCGCTGACCGCCCGCGACGTCAAGGGCAACGTCGAGGGCTACTCGGAGATGTCGGACGAGGCCTTCGCACGCCGCTTCTACTCCGACCGCGCGGAGCTGATCGCGCTCGGCGTTCCGCTCCACTCACAGCGCGACGAGTTCACCGGCGAGGAGCTGTACACACTCCGCTCCGAGAACTACTTCCTCCCCAAGCTCGAACTGACAGACGACGAGCTCGCCGCGCTCCTCACGAGTCTCCACCTGCTGGAGGGAAAGTTCGCCTACGCGGAGCCGCTCCGGCTCGCGCTCCAGAACCTCGCGCTCGGGCGCAAGGGCTTCGACGACGCCCCCAGCGAGACCGCCGACCGGGTCAAGGTGAGTGACCCCGACTACTCCCCGGAGATGGCCGGCCGGCTCTCGAAGCTCGAGGCGGCGATCTCGAAGCAGCGCACGATCAAGTTCAGCTACTGGTCGCCCCAGCGCGACACGATCAGCGAGCGCACCCTGAATCCCTACGCCCTCCGCCACGACGAGGGGGTCTGGTACGTGATCGGCTCCGACCTCGACGACGAGCGCGAAAAGACGTTCCGGGTCTCCCGGATCCGGAGCGACATCCGCTTCGCGACCCGCCGGGAGCGTGACTTCAAGCTCCCCGCGGACTTCGACGTCGAGAGCCACCGGCGGCGCTCGCCCTGGCAGATCGGCGAGCAGAGCGGTACCGCCCGCGTCGCGGTCTCAGGCGACACGGCCTGGTGGGTCAAGCGCACGCTCGGGGAAGCCGGAACGCTCGAGGACGGCGTCTTCGAGACGGAATACGCTGCGCTCGAGCCGCTCGCGAGCTGGGTTCTGCGCCAGAACGGCCGCGCGATCCCGCTCGAGCCCGAGGAGCTTCGGACCGAAGTCGCGAATGCGCTCACCCGCGTCCGCGACCGCCACGGCGCCGAGCTCCCGGTGCTCGCGAAGGAGAAGCCGCCCGTCGAAGGCCTGCCCGCCGACCGGCCCGCCCCACCCGTCGCACCCGAGCGTTTCGCCGTCCTCCAGGCGCTGCTCGCATACCTCCTCGCCGCCTGCGGAGACGAGCGCGAGGCCGAGCTCGACGCCGACGACCTCGCCGAGCGCTTCACGATCCCGCGCGAGGAGCTGCAGGAGCATCTCTCCCTGCTCAACCTCGTCAACTTCGGCGGCGGCTGCTACACGGTCTACGCCGAGCTCGACGGCAACACGGTTCGGGTGGACAAGGAGCTCTACGGCGACGTCTTCCGCCTCGCCCCCCGCCTGACCCCGCTCGAGGCGCGGGCGATCCGGCTCGCGCTCGAGTACGTGGGCCCCTCGATCGCGGCCGACTCGCACACGACCCTCGACCGGGTCCGCCGCAAGCTCGAGGAAACGTTCGGGCAGTTCGAGCTCGCCCAGGGGGAGCCCCCGGCCGACGCCGAGGAGCCTGGCGACGAGGAGCAGCTGATCGGGACTCTCTCGGACGGGATCGAGCATCACCGGCTCGTCGAGATCGAGTACCTGAAAGAAGGGGACGAGCAGCCGACGACGCGGCTCGTCGAGCCCTACCAGCTGATGCGAGAGCTCCCGTACTGGCGCATCCATACCTGGGATCGCAACGCGGGGGACGCGCGCACCTACCGCGTCGACCGGATGCGCTCCGCCCGCCTGACCTCCGAGACGTTCGAGCCCCGCGAGGGCTTCGACCCGAACTACCTGCGGGATCCCGGGATCGCGCAGGTCTGGTACTCGCCGGAGATCGCGCGCTGGAAGCGCGAGCGCGGGGCCCGGCCGCTCGCGGACGGCGCTGCCCTCGGCGAGCTCGGGTTCAAGACCGAGGACTGGATCGTCGGCGAGATCCTGAACGATCGCGGCGAAGCCGTGGTCCTCGAGCCGAACGAGCTCCGGGCGACGGTGGCGAAACGCGCGGGACAGCTGCTGCGCGAGCTCAAGGTGAGCCGCGTGCGGGTCACTCGCTAGTCCGGATCGCCGACAGGCAGGGTCAGCGTGAAGGTCGCGCCGCGGCCCGGATCGGACTCGACGCGGAGGGTGCCGCCGTGCGCCTCCGCGAACGAACGGGAGATGAAGAGGCCGAGGCCGGTGCCCGGCTTCCCGTTGAGGACGTCAGCGCGCCCGAACTTCTCGAAGATCAGGGCCTGGTCCTCGTGCGCGATCCCCGGCCCGCGGTCGCGCACGCTGACGAGCACGGATCCGTTCCGCTCGCTCGCGGCGACGTCGACCGCGGCGCCGCTCTCCGAGTACTTGAGCGCGTTCGAGATCAGGTTGTCGACGAGCTGCCGGAGCCGAGCCCGGTCGCCCCGCACCCGGGGCAGGCTCGACGCGACCTGGACGTTGAGCCGGATCTCGTCCTGGCCGAGCTCGGCCGCAGAGGCCGCCTCGCGCAGCACGTCGGCGAGATCGATGTCCGTGAACGTGTAGCCGAACGTGCCCGCGTCGATCCTGGACGTGCCGAGAACGTCTCCGATCAGGGCAGCCAGCCGACTCGTCTCGTCCCCGATCACGGCCAGGAACGCCTCGCGCTGATCCGGGCGGAGCTCCCGCCAGCGCGCCTGGAGCGTCCGGGCCGACCCGATCACCGCGGCCATCGGGCTCCGGAGCTCGTGCGAGACGAGCGAGACGAAGTCGGCCCGCAGGGTCGAGAGCCGGCGCAACTCGTCCACCGTTGTCCGCTCCGCCTCATACGTGCGGATGTTCTGCACCGCCGCGGCGGCGAAACGGCCCAGGAGGCTGACGAGCTCGATCTCCTCGGCGGTGAACGCGGACGGCTCCGCACGGGAGACCGCAATGGCGCCGACGGCCCGCGGGCCAAGTTGCAGCGGCGCGATCACGCGCGAGCGGAGCCCCAACCCGACGAGGCTCGCCTCCTCGGGGTAGCGCCGCTCCTCGAGCTCCTCGCGATACATCGTGTGCCCCTCCATCACTTGTTCGAGGACCGAGCCTTCGACGCCGATCGTCGTCCCGGGCGCGAGGAACGAGTCCGCACCTGCGCCTGCGGTCGCCATCACGCGCGCGCCGCCATCGTCCACGAGCAGAATCGCAGCGCGCTCGAAGGGGACGACGCCGCGGAGCTCGGTGATGAACGCGTCGAAGGCCTCGTCGAGCCGCAGCGAGGAGCCGAGCGCGCGGGCGCAGCGACTCGTCGCCTCGAGCACGTCGACCCGGCGGCCGAGTTGGTCGCGCAAGCGCTCGGCCTCCTTCGCCCGCGCGGTCGCACGGGCCGCTTCGATCCGCAGGCGGCGGCCGAGCCACGCGACGATCAGCCCGGCGCCGACCACGATCGCCACGATCAACCAGAGCGCCCACGTGCTGATCACCGCCGCTCCTCGATCCTGCGGAGCGCCCACGCCGCCGTTTCGGCGAGCAGCTCGTCCTCGCCGTCCACGTACGCCCTGACCGCTTTTCGCTCGACGTCGCCGCCGACGTTCCCCGCCGCCACGAGCGCGTTCCGGCGCAGATAACGAGGATCGTTCCGCGGCACGTAGAGCCGGTCGTAGCGCTCGACGAGCGCTGACCCGTCTGCCTCGAGCCAGTCGAGCAGCGACACCGTCGGCTCGGCTCCGACGGGGAGCGGCTCGCCCGCTCGGCGCTTCTCGACGCCACGGTTCCAGGGGCAGACGTCCTGGCAGATGTCGCAGCCGTAGAGCGATGCCCCGATCGCCTCCCGATACTCGCTGGGAATGCTGTCCGGCGACTGCGTCCAGTAGGAGAGGCAACGCGTTGCGTCGAGGGTTCCCGGCTCGTCGAGCGCGCCCGTCGGGCAGGCGTCGATGCAGAGCGTGCAGGAGCCGCAGTTCGTGCTCAGCGGGACGGCCGGCTCGAGCTCGACGTCGGTGACGAGGGTGCCGAGCACGACCCAGGACCCGTGCCGCTGCGTGATCAGGAGCGTGTTCTTGCCGTAGAAGCCGATCCCGGCCCGCGCAGCGCCCTCGCGGTCGACGTGCTGGTTCGCGTCCACGAGCACGCGATAGCTCCCGCCGAGTCTGCGCCCCAGAGCGTCGAGCTTGTCGCGCAGCTCGGCGTAGCGGTCGCTCCACGTGTAGCGCGAGAGCGTCCCGCGGGCGCCTTCTGCCCCTGAGCCGGTGGAGCGAAGCGACCCTTCAGGGGTCTTCGCGAGGAGCCGGGCTTCGCCCGGATCCTCTGCGTAATAGCAGAGCGCCGCCGAGACGACCGTGCGCGCTCCGGGCAGGAGCGTCTCGGGATGGCACGAGACGTGTGGCTGCGCCATCGTGAACCGCATTCCGGCGAAGAGGCCCCGCTCGTTCCGCTCCTGGATGTGCTGCTCGGTCTCCTCGTACGGGCTCGCCGGGGCCGCACCGATCGCGTCGAGGCCGAACTCCTCCCCCAGCTGTGCCAGGTCGGCCTGCGTCATCTGGAGCCCCGCCATGCGAGGATTGTGCCCGGATGAAAGCAATTCGGATCCACGAGGACGGCGGCCCGGAGGTGCTCCGGTACGAGGACGTGCCCGATCCCGAGCCGAAGCCGGGTGAGGTGCTCGTCTCGTTGCGCGCCGCGTCGCTCAACCATCTCGATCTCTGGATCCGCAAGGGCCTCCCCTCGGTGCCGAAGCCGCGCATCCTCGGCGCCGACGGTGCCGGGATCCGCGTCGATACCGGCGAGCGGGTCGTGATCAATCCGGGCCTCGAGCACGGGCACACGATCACCGTCATCGGCGAGCACACCGACGGGACGCACTGCGAGCTGATCGCGCTCCCGGAGGCGCAGGTCTTCCCGCTCGACGACTCGATCGACTTCGAGACGGCGGCCGCGTTTCCGCTCGTCTACGAGACGGCCTACCGGATGCTCGTAACCAAGGCGCAGCTGCAAGCGGACGAGTGGGTGCTGATCTGGGGGATCGGCGGGGGCGTCGCGACGGCAGCGTTCGAGATCGCCCGCGCCGTTGGCGCGCGCACGATCGTCACCTCCGGCAGCGACGAGAAGCTCGAGCGGGCGCGCGAGTGGGGCGCCGACGTGACGGTCAACCATGCGAGCGGCGACGTCGCCGCGGCCGTGAAGGAGGTCGGTGGCGCCGACGTCGTCGTCGAGACGGTCGGAGAGGCGACCTGGAAGACATCGCTCGCGGCGGTCAAGCCGGGCGGTCGCGTGACCGTGTGCGGTGCGACGAGCGGCCCGAACCCCCCGGCCCAGCTGCACCGCTTCTGGTGGAAGCAGCTGACCATCTTCGGCTCGACGATGGGCTCGCGCGAGGACTTCCTCGGCGCCTACGAGCTCGTCCGCTCCGGCCGCGCGCGCGTCCACGTCGACTCCGTCTACCCGCTCAGCGAGGCCCGCGCCGCTCACGAGAGACTCGAGGCAGGCGAGCAGCTCGGGAAGATCGTGCTCTCGATCCCGGGCTAGCTCGGGCGCTCCCGGCCCTTCGAGGCGAGCCGCATCGCGAAGAAGACGACGGCTCCGATCGTGACGATCCCGATCCCCATCGACAGGCTCATCCAGAGCCAATCCGAGCCGTTCATGGTGTCGTTCGATCCGTCCATCTCCGCCTCCTGTTGCTATCCGAGTCAGCGTCGCAGCGCTGGACGTGACCGCGCATCAGGGAGTGGGCGGATTCCGTTGCGGATTACCCGAAGCCGAGGATGAACTTGGCGTCGTCCGACATCCGGTCGGGCGTCCATGGCGGCTCGAACGTCAGCTCGACCTCGACCTCTTCGACGCCCTCGACGGACGCGGCGGCGTCGTGGATCCCGTCCTGGATCATCTGGCCGGCGGGACACCCCATCGAGGTGAGGCTGTGGATCACCTTCACCTTCGGCCCGTCGATCTCGACGTCGTAGAAGAGGCCCAGCTCAACGATGTCCATCCCGAGCTCGGGATCCTCCACCGTGTGGAGCGCCTCGACGATCTCTTCCTTCGTTGGCATGGCGCCATCCTAGATGAGGAGGCGCACCTCCTCCTTTCGCTCCCGGGCGAAGAAGTGGATCCCGTCCGTGAACCGCACCCAGTTGCAGCGCATGCACATCACGAGCGAGTGCGTCCTCGCGCTGTCGGCCAGGAAGCGGACGCCACGGAGGAGATCGCCGTTCGAGACGCCCGTCGCGACCACGATCACGTCGCCCCGGGCGAGATCCTCGGACGAAAACACGCGGTTCACGTCCTCGATCCCGAACGCCGTCGCCTCCTCGATCTCCGTCCGGGTGGTCGGCCAGAGCTGCGCCTGCAACTCGCCGCCGAGGCAGCGGAGCGCGGCCGCGGAGAGGATCGCCTGGCGGGTTCCGCCGATTCCCACCGCGAGATGGTCGTTCGTGCCCCGGATCGCCGCGGAGATCGACGCGGTCACATCGCCGTCCTGGATCAGCTTGATCCTCGCGCCGGCGGCCCGGATCTCCTCGATCAGGTCGTGATGGCGAGGTCGGTCGAGAACGAGAGTCGTGATGTCGTTCACGTTCCGCCCGAAGCTCTCGGCGATCGCGTCGATGTTCTGTCCGATCGGCCGGGTCAGGTCGATCTTGCCGCGGGCGCGCGGGCCGACCGCCATCCGCCGCATGTACATGTCCGGCAGTCGCAAGAGCGACCCTGGCGGGCCGACCGCGATCATCGACATCGCACCGTTGCCCCCGCGCGCGACGACCCCCCGCCCCTCGAGCGGGTCGACAGCGAGATCGTATGCCTCGCCCCCTGCCCCCACCTTGCCCCCGCTCCCCAGAAGGACGTCGTCTCCGGCCCCGATCACGACCGTGCCGTCGATCGGCAACTCCGCGAGTCCGGCGAGCATCGCGCCCTCCGCAGCCGCCTCCGCCGCATCCTGGTCGGCGCGGCCGAGCCAGCGCGCACCCGCCAGTGCGGCCCACTCGGTCGCGCGGGCGAAGAGGGCGCAGGGACAGGTCGGGCGCTGCTCCTCGCTCACGCGGACGCCTCCGCGCGACGTTCGGCGCTCTCGAGCACGAGCTCCATCACCGCGCCGATCGCATCTCTCCGCCCCTCGTTCTCGATCACCGGCACGTCGTTCCTCCTCGCTCTGTCGACGATGTAGTCCTGGATCATCCTGATCTCCGGCAGGCCCGCGATGTAGCGGTCGACGGGCCGGACGCCGTCGGTGGTCGCGTCGCGGATCCAGAAGTGCGTGCGATGGATCTCCTCGTCCGGGATCGAGAGCACGCACTGCACGACGAGCGCGTCCTGCCGCTCGACCGCGAGCATCCCTGGGACGAGGTGGATCCCCTCCAGCACCATCGACCAGCCCTCGTCGAGGGCACGCTGGAGCGCCGCATCGACCCCGACGAGCACGTTGCGGGTCTGGTCGAGGAAGCCGAGGAGCGCGGCGTCGCCGGACTCCTCCTCCTCCGCCTTCGAGAGCCCGAGCCCCGCCTCGAAGCTGGAGAAGTGGATCGAGGGCATGAACTCCTTGACGAAAAAGGCCCGCATGGTCTGACGGACGAAGTCGGTCGAGGTGACGCGGGTGATTCCAAGCCGGTAGGCGACCTCGGTCGCGACCGTGGATTTGCCGGTGCCGGTGCCGCCGCCGACGAGGACGATCACGGGCAGGTCGAGCTCTTGGAGGGCGCGGTAGCGGCGGACGCGGCGAACGGCCCGGCTGCCTGCCTCGGGGCCGAGGAGATCGACGGCGAGCTCCTGGAGCCGGTCGAGCTCGAGGGTGTGCTCGTGCCGGGCGGCGAGGTCGGCCTCGATTCTCCGCGCCAGCTCGTACGCGCGCTCCACGGGCACGCCGATCGCCGCGAGGACGCGGGCCAGCAGGCCCTTGGAGAAGGGCGTCTGCTCGCTTCCGAGGAAGTCTCGCTCGCCGTGCCGCCGCTCACTCATGCGCAGGCCTCGTCGGCCAGCCGCAGGAGCTCGCGGTCGAGATCGGGCTCGCCCGCAGCCGGCAGGACGTCGCTCCCCGCCAGGACGACCTCGGCACCACTCTCGGATCCCGCCTCCGCGACGACGTCGATCGCCGCCGCCTTCAGCTCGACGAGATAGACGTCGGCCTCCACGGACTCGAGCTCCTGCTTCAGCCGCTTGCGGTCGGAGAGCGCCCCGGAGACGTGGACGACCTCCGCCCCGTGCGCGCTCTCGAGGTGCTCGGCGAAGCTTGCATGCGCGCCCTCCGGCGCGGTCGAGAAGAAGGCGACCCGACGCCCGGAGACGTCCGTGACCGGACGCGGACGCAGCGTCACGGCCACGACCGTCGGCGCGAGCTCGGCCGCTTCGTCGCGGAGCCGTTCCCAGCCCGAGCCCTCCTCCGCCATCGTCAGGACGACGAGGTCGGAGACGAGGTGCCGGTAGGCGTTCAGGTACCCGGTCGCGACCGCCGGATCGCTCTGCGCGTTGACGACGAGGATCCGGCGCCGGGTCTCGATCGGCGGCAGCGCGGCGCCGCTTCCGTCGAAGAGGACGAGCTCGGGCTCGAGCCCGGCGGCAATCTTGGCGCCTTCGGCGACGTTCGAGTCGAAGACCGCGCCCGCGAGGCCGCCACCGCAGCGGCGACAACCGACGGTCACGACTCCGGTGAGTGCCGCCGTCTCGAGGTAGTCGGAGGCGGCGTGCCGGCCCGAGCGCGAGAGCTCGAGGAGCGCGGCGACATCCGGCGCGCTGCGCATCAGCTCGGGCTCCGGCGGGCCTCCGCGGCCCATGGAGACGACCACGATTTCGCGGTCGCGGGCGAGGAGCCGGGCCGCATGGGCCGTGATCGCGGTCTTTCCCACCCGCTTGCCGGTGCCGACGATCCCGATCGACGGGAGCGGGAACGACTCGAGCTCGGGAGGGTCGAAGCGGAAGTCGGCGCCGACATACGGGAGGCCGAACGCGAGTACGCGGCTCGCGAGCCGGAGGCGCTCCGGGGGCCCCAGCACCGGCTCGTCAGAGAGATCGACGACGACCTCCGCGCCGTGCTCGGTGAGTCCGTCCTCGAGCGTGATCGCGAGCGGGACGCCGTAGTCGTCGTCCTCGCGCAGCTTCTCGGTGCCGCCGAGCACGTGGGCAGCCACGAACTCGTACGGAAGCTCCTGGAGCGCCGCCCGCACGACGGGCGCGTAATGCTCCCCGTCGATCAGCGCGAGAGCTTTCACGAGCGGGTCGTGACCTCGTCCTCGATCCGGCCGGTGTACTTCTCGTACGCGAAGGTGTCGATCGAGAACTGGATGATCCGCTCCTGCCCGTGGAACGGATGCCGACGCCAGATGTCGACGTGGGTGCCGGTCAGCTCGACGATGTTGTAACAAGGCCGCGTGTTCCCGCGGAGCCGGAGCGAGGAGACCGTGCCGGTGTTGACCACGAAGAGGTTCTCGAGCTTCCAGGCATAGGGCACGTGCTTGTGCCCGGAGAGGACGAGGTGGACGCCGGCGCGTTGAAGCGTCTCGATCGTGTCGCCCGCGTCGTAGATCACGTTCCGCTCCCGACCGGTTCCCGGCACGGGCAACAGGTGGTGGTGGCAGACGAAGACGCGAAGGCGCGCGTCCGGCTGGAACTGCTCCTCGATCCAGCGGTAGCGACCCCGGCCGATCTGGCCGTGATCGAGATCGGGCTCGGTCGAGTCGACCGCGACGACGGTGACCTCCCCCACCCGCGTAACCGAGTTCCGCTCGCCGAAGAGCTCCTCGAAGTGGACGTAGCCGACGTTCCGGGAGTCGTGATTGCCCGGAATCACGACGAGCGAATCGCACTCGATCCGGTCGAGGTAGCGCTTCGCCTCCCAGTACTCGTGCTTGAAGCCGAACGTCGTCAGGTCGCCGGAGCAGACGACGATCTGCGGCTTCAGGTCGTTGATTTCGCTGATCGCGCGCTCGAGCAGGCTCGGGACGAAGTACTGGCCGCCGCAATGCAAGTCGGAGAGATGGGCGATCGTGAACGTCTCCGCGGCCTGCTCGCTCATGCGTGCAGCATAAGAGGCGCAGGGTGCGGCAGACGAGGGACGGGCGGTTTCTCCACGACGCAGCAGAGCGGCGGAGCCGCCCCTTCAGGGATCGTCGCGCAGACGCGTGATCCGCTCCTGCGGGTCGCGCGTTTGCTGCAAAAGAAATGCGCTGTCCGGGGCCATCGCTACCTTCTAGACGTGCCTTGGCAGTTGCCCGCCTCCCAGGCGTACCCCGCTTTTCACGTGTACCGAGGGACGGCCCCGCCGAGATTCGCGAACGAGGTCGAGCTCGAGTGCGCGAAGCTGCTCGACTTCTACGGCGTTCCCTGGGACTACGAGCCACGCACCTTCGTGCTCGCCCAGGCGGAGGACGGCCGGATCACGAGCGCGTTCACACCCGACTTCTACCTCCCCGAGCAGGAGCTCTTCGTCGAGGTGACGGTGATGCGCCAGTCGCTCGTGACGCGGAAGAACCGGAAGCTCAGGGAGCTGCGCGAGCTGTACCCCGACGTACGCGTGAAGCTCTTCTACCGGCGTGACATCGAGCGTCTCGCCCAGCGCTACCGGCTGAGGCTCGCGTCCTAGTGCGGGGCATCTAGTGCAGACGAGCCCGATCGGCGAGATCTACCTCTCCCGAGCGGAGATCGCCCTCCGCGTCGACGACCTCGGCCAGGAGCTCGCGCTCGCCTACGCGGGCCGGAATCCGCTCCTCGTCGCCCCGCTCAAGTCGAGCGTCGTCTTCCTGGTCGATCTCTCGCGCGCGCTCCCGATCCCGCACGAGGTCGACTTTCTCGAATTGGCGCCCTACACGGGTGCCGGCAGCGGCTCGGCGGTGCGCCTGCTCAAGGATTTGGATGCCTCGGTGGCCGGGCGCGACGTGCTGATCGTCGAGGACGTGGTCGACACGGGCCTGACGCTCCACTACCTCGCCCGCACTCTGCGCCTGCGCGAGCTGGCGAGCCTCGCAGCGGTCACGCTCCTCGACCGGCCGTACCGCCGACTCGTGGACGACATCCCCCTCGAGCACATCGGCTTCACCGTCCCGGACGAGCTCTTCGCGGGCTACGGGCTCGGAATGGAGGAGACGTGGCGCGCCCTCCCGGACCTCCATTTCGTCGCGGCCGAGGAGCTCCCGGAGTCGCTCACGGGAGACGGCTTCCGTACGCGCGCTGCCTGACCCACAGATCGAACGCAGCCTGAAACACGGAACGGCCGCCGTGGAGCGGGCGGCCGTTCCGGCGTCGGGTGACGAGAAACGGAGGGCCACGGGTAGGCCATCCGCTTCTTACCTACAACAGATAAACGATCAGAGGCCGGGAACGGGTACGCGGCTACAGATAGCCGAGCGGATCGACCGCCGAGCCGTTCACGCGGACTTCGAAATGGATGTGCGGGCCGGTCGAATTGCCGGTGTTCCCGGCGTAGGCGATCAGCTGGCCCTGCGCGACCTGCTGTCCGTTACCGACGGTCACGTTCGTGTTGTGCGCGTAGGCGGTGGCGACGCCGGTGCCGTGGTCGATCACGACCAGGTTGCCGTAGCCACCCATCCACCCGGCCACGATCACCGTCCCGCTGGCCGAGGCGACGACGGGTGTTCCGCTCGGGACGGCGATGTCGATTCCCTCGTGCATCCGCCCCCAGCGCCAGCCGAAGGAGCTCGTCATCACGCCGTGCGCCGGCCAGAGATAGCCCGAGCTCGAGGGCACGGAGGCCTGCGTCCGCACCGGATCTGGCGAGGCGGCTGCGGCCGACGACTGGGCTGCCTGGATCTTCGCGGAGAGAGTGGCGCTCTGGGCGAGCAGCCCCTCGACCTCGTGCAGGTACTCCTCGCGGCTCCCGCGCGTCTCCGAGAGCGCGTCGTTCTTCTCCCGCCGGGCCGTCGCGAGCTGGCGCTGGCTCCAGGCGAGCCTGTCGCGTACCTGACGCTGCTCGATCGTGCGCGCGGCCACTTCGCGAGTGGTCTGCGCCACCGTCTTCCTGGTCTTCCGGGTCGCGTCGCGCGTCTCGCGCACCTCGACCTTCGCTCGCTCGACCTCCTCGGCGACCTTTGCGTCCTGGCTCCCGATGTCGTTCAGGAACTCGAGCTGGTCGAGCATATCGCCGAAGCTCGCGGCTTCGAGGACGACCGTCAGCGGCTCGGTCTCCTCGGAGGTGTAGATGTCCACGATCCGCTTGTTCAGCCGCTCCGCAGCAGCCTTGTGCTGGCGCTGGAGATAGACGAGCTTCCGGGTCTGCAGCCGGTAGAGCTCGTTCAAGTGGTCGAGCTTGCGCTGGTGGAGCGCGAGGATGCTCTCGAGGCCGTTCAGCTTGGCCGAGGCGGCGTCGACATCGCCTTGCAGGGCACGGATCTTCCCGGTCACGACCTCGATCTGCGAGCTCAGGACTCCTTCGCGCTCCCGGGCCGCGTCGATCTTGCCCTGGAGCCGGTCGATCTTCGAGTCGACCGCGACCTTGCGCTCGCTGATCCCCGGCTCCCCGGCTGCGGTGCCGGAAACGAGAAGCGTGCAGGCCAGGGCGAAGCCGATGAGGAGTTTGCGAGCCATCGAGGGTAGTTTCGGCGGGCGTCCGGGCGTCCCTCCCAGGACGTCCAGACGCACAGTCTAGCCTCGATTTCGGCAGGTTTGGGCTTCGCGCCGCCCAGACGGTGCTTCGGTCACCGCGGCTCGCTGTTAGAGCGGGCCCGGCTCGGGGGTCTGGGGAGGCTGAGGCAGGTCGAATTCACCAGGGGGCGGGTACGGCTCGGGGATCTCCGGCTGCTGCGGAGGATCGAGCTCGCCGGGCGGCGGATACTGCTCGGGAATCTGCGGTGGCTGCGGCGGTTCGATCCCGGGCGAGGGAAACTGCTCGGGAGTCTGCGGGGGCTGCAGCGGCGGGGTGGGATCGATTGGCTCCATGATCCGTTCGTACCCCTACCGCTCGGCTCTCACACCCGTTCGCGTCTCTCGCGTCCGCGGCTCGAGCGCGCGGAGCGCCTCCGCGGCCTCGCGGCGGAGTGGCCCCACGAGGGCGCGGTAGTCGTCGTCGGAGACCTTGCCGGTGCGGTGATCGAACTCGAGCTCCTTCAGCGCGGAGAGGGCACGATCGCGCACCTCCGCCAGCTCGAGCTGGCGCTCCTCGAGCTCACCGGGCCGGTCGAGGGTGTCGTCGGCTGCCGTCGGCTCGCGCAGGAACGGAAGGGCGACGAGGACGACGCAGGCGATCGCGAGCAGCGCCCCGAGCGCGAGCGCGGCGCTCACCGCTCGGCGGGGACGCCGGCGGCGGCGTATCGGACCGAGAGGCGCCGCTGCTCGCGCGCGTCGGGCCACATCGCGATCAGCGAGCCGAGCAGGAAGACGAAGCCCGCAAGCCAGATCAGGTTGACGAGCGGCTTCACGAAGACGCGGAAATAGACGGTCCCGTCGGGGTTGACCTGCTCGGCGATCACGAAGAGGTCCTCACCGGTGACGAGGTCGCTGCGAATCCCGACTTCGTTCGAGATCTGGCGCTCGGCGGTGTACGCGTTCTTTCCCGCCGCGACGGTGCCCAGCTCATCGCCGCCGCGCTGGACGTCGAGGACGGCGCGAACTTCCGTGGCGTTCGCCGCCGGACGCTCCACGAGGGCGCGGTAGGTGAGGCGGTAGTCGCCGACCGCGAGCGACTCGCCGCGCGCCAGCTTCCCTTCGCCAACGATGTCGTAGGCGCTCGAGCCGGCGATCCCGATCGCTACGAGCACGATCGCCGCGTGGACGACGTAGCCCCCGTAGCGGCGGCGGTTCCGCGCGATGAGGTCGGAGAACGCACGCGGCCACGAGCCCCCTGAAAGTGCCCGCCGGGCGCGGGTGCCGCGGGCGAACTCGAGCGCGATCGAGGCGAGCACGAAGGCCGAGAACGTGTAGGCGATCAGCCCGGGGATCGACGAGCCGGCGCCGAGCGCGAGCAGGAGCGCCCCCACGACGACCGCGGCGCCAGCGGGCCAGGCGAACGTGCGCCCGAGATTCCTGAGCGACGCCCTCCGCCAGGCGACGAGCGGTCCGATCCCCATCAGAAGAAGCAGCGGCAGCCCGAACACCCGGAGAAAGAAGTCGTAGTACGGCCGCCCGAGCGTCACGGCCTCGCCCCGAACCGCTTCGGAGAGGATCGGATAGGCGACCCCCCAGAGGATCGTCAGGGTCAGTGCGACGAGCAGGAGGTTGTTGTAGAGGAAGGTCGCCTCGCGCGAGACCAGCGACTCGAGCCTCGTCTTCGAGCGCAGGAGGGGCAGACGGGCGAGCACGAGTGCGAGTGAGCCGAGGACGACGACGCAGATGAAGCCGAGGAACCAGGGGCCGATCGAGCTCTGCGTGAAGGAGTGGATCGAGCTGAGGATCCCGGAGCGCGTCAGAAACGTCCCGAAGAGCGAGAGGCTGAACGCGAGGATCACGAGGAGCACATTCCAGACCTTCAGCATTCCGCGCTTCTCCTGGATCATCACGGAGTGCAGATACGCCGTCGCGGCCAGCCACGGCATCAGCGCCGCGTTCTCGACGGGATCCCAGGCGAAGTACCCGCCCCAGCCGACCTCCTCGTACGCCCATTTCGAGCCGAGGAGCTGACCGATCCCGAGGGCCGTCCAGGCGAACAGCGTCCAGCGCCGCGTCGCCACGATCCAGCGCTCGTCGGTGCGCCGGGCGAAGAGTGAACCGAGCGCGAAGGCGAAGGGCACGGTGAGCCCGACGAACCCGAGATAGAGGAGCGGCGGGTGGGCCATCATGTACGGGTTCTGCAGGCTCGGATTGAGCCCGCTCCCGTCCGTGGGGGCAGCCTGCGTGGCGAACGGCGTCGCGAGCACGACGAGGAGGAAGGCGAAGAAGACGGCGACGCCGCCGAGAATCGGGGTCGCCCAGGCGACGATGTCACGGGCGGTGCGTCTGTTCAGGAGGACCGCGGCGGCGCTGAATCCCGTCAGGACGAGCAGCCAGAGGAGCAAGGAGCCGGCCTGGCTGCTCCAGCCCGCGCTGATCGCGTACCGGAGTGGGAGCTCGCGGCTGCTGGCGTCGGCGACCGTGACGAACCCGAAGTCGTCACGGAGGAACGCGGCAACGAGGACACCCGCGGCGACGGCGGTCGTCCCGAACGCGGCGAGGAGCGCGTTCTGGGCGGAGACCGCGAGGCGGCGCCGGCGTGTCCTGGCGGCCCAGCTACCCGCGAGGAGCGCCCAGAGCGCCAGTCCGAGGGTGGCGATGAGCGCGGCGCGGCCGAGCTCGGGCACGTCAGCTCGCAGCGCAAGATGCCCATCCGCAGAAGCGGATGGGCATCGCGCAAAGATCCCTAAAGGGGCCGCCTGCGGCCCGAAGACCCGTCGATCGACGCCTGATAACCCTCGCGTCCAGCATCTACGACGGGTTCTTGGCGGGCGTGTACTTCGAGGGGCACTTGGTCACGAGCGTTCCCGGGACTGCCACGAAGACGCCGTTGCGCAGCTGCCCGTCGACGTGGATGTCGCGACCGACCCGGAAGAGATCCGGGACGGAGCCCTTGTAGTGCACCGGCACGGTCTTCGTCCCCTCGACGTCGCGGAGCGTGAAGCGGAGCCCGCCTGCGTGCGCGTCGCCCGTGACGCGGCCGACGACCTGACCGGCGAGCGCGACGCGGTCCGTCCTCCCGTTCAGCTCACTCGGCGCGAGCGAGGGCGTGCCCCCACCGGCGACCGATGCGTAGAGCAGGAAGACCGCGAGGGCTGCCGCGACCGACAGCGCGATCACCAGACGCGCGGGGCTGCGCTTCCGTGCCACGACAGTGATCGTACCGGCGCTAGACCGAGCGCGGCGCCGGTTCACGACGGCCGGGGATCCGGTAGCCGTGATCGTGGCAGAGCGAGCCGTGCGCGTCCTCGGTGAGGGCGTCGCAGTAGCCCTTGCCGTATGCCGCCCGCATGAACGCAGCCATTACCTCGAGGCTCCACTCCCCCACCTCGGAGGCCTCACGCCAGAGGTCGGCGAGCCGCAGGTCGATGTCGAGCTCGAGCAGGTCGATTCGCGAAGGACTGTCTGGCATCTCGAAAAGCGTAGGACCTGCGTCGGACGACATCGGAGGGGCTAACGTCCCCGCCATGGGAGCGATCCGCATCGGGCCCGCACGTTGCCCTTCCCGGGAGTCGCCGGAGGAGGCGATCCGGATCGTCCGCGAACGCGGCTACAACGCCTGCGAGCTCGACTTCGAGGGTGGCTTCTGGATGGACTACCCGTTCGCGGAGCGCCTCGGCGAGGTCGCGCAGGAGCGCGACGTGGCGCTCTCCGTCCACGCACCGCTCTTCGCCTTTCCCGGCCACCCGGACGAGCGGAAGGCGAAGCAGGCACTCGGGGCGCTCGACCGCAGCGCCGGCCTGGCGAGCGCCTGCGGTGCCGAAGTCGTCGTGATCCACCCCGGCTTCTGGCTCGGCCGGGAACGCGGGCAGACGCTCGACGACGTCGTCGCGAGCCTGGAGGTACTCCGCGAGCGGCTCGTCGCCAAGGAGCGCGCGGTCGCCTTCGGGGTCGAGGTGATGGGCCGCGTGAGCGAGCTCGGCTCGATCGACGACGTGCTGGAGCTCTCCGGCAGGCTCGACTGGGTTCGACCTGTGGTCGACTTCGCCCATCTGCACGCCACCACCGATGGCTCGTTCACCGATCCGGAGGCGTTCGCCGCCGTCCTCGAAGGCGCCGACGCGGTGCTCGCGGAGGGAGAGCCGTTCCACATCCACTTCTCCGACATCGCCTGGGCGAACCGGAACGAAAAACACCACCTCCTCTACGGCGAGGGAACGCTGCGCGCCGAGCCATTGCGCGAGGCACTGGGGCGGTTCGAGCGGGCGGCGACCGTGATCTCCGAGTCTCCGGACGAAGCTTCGACTCAGGCGATCCGCGCGGCGCTCGACGCAGTCAGCGAGTAGCTCGCGATCTCGCTCTCGAGCTCGTCCGCCTCGGCGACTCTCCCCCGCTCCCGCAGGAACTGGGCGAGCGGAACCAGGAGTTCGCGTCGGATCAGGAGCAGGTCCTTGCCTTCGATCACCTCGAGCGCCTCCCGCAGGAGCGCCTCCCCCTCGTCATCCCGGCCCTGGGCCGATCGGACGATCCCGAGCGCCATCCTCGTGGTCGCGCGCGAGATCGTGTCGTGGGGGCCGACCGTCTCGCGCGCTTCGAGTGCGTAGCGCTCCGCCTCGTCGACCTTCCCGGTGACGACGAGGACCTGGGCGAGGCCGCGCTGACTCTCGCACAGCGTCCCGCGGTCCTCGAGCGGCTTCAGGATCCGAATCGCGTCGCGGAAGCGGCGGTCGGCTGCGGTGAGATCGCCGCGACGGCGCTCCACCCACCCGTAGTGGTTGCTGACGCGGGCGAGCGCCCAGGCATTCCCCGATTGTGAGAAGAGCTCCTCGGCCTGGCTGAGCTCGGCGGCCGCCTGGTCGACGAGGCCACGGAGCGCATCGATCCGAGCCTCCGAGACGAGGGCCCAGCCGAGGGCAGTGATGTTGCCGCTCTCCTCGGCGAGCTCGAGTGCGTCGGTCACGAGCGCACCGGCCCGATCGAGGTCGAGCCGGGCGATCGCGGAGCTCGCGAGCTCGTCGACCGCGTTCGCCTCGAGGTCCTTGCGGCCGATCTCGCGCGCGACCTCGAGCGCCTTGCCGATCCAGCGCTCGTCGTCGTCGAGGTCGCCGAGCCACCAGCCGATCCGGGCCCGCATCGTCAGCGCTTCGTAGCGATCCTCGGGCTTGCCGTCCTCGAGGAGGACGAGTGCCTGCTCGACGAGTTCGCGCCCGCGCGGCAGATCGCCCTCGCGCATCAGCGCGTTTTCGGCGAGCGCCGTCAGCGCGAGACCCTGAAGCCGCGTCTCGCCCGCCTCGGTCGCGTCGATGAAGACGCGCTCCATCTCCGAGGCCTGGGCCGGCAGATCAGCGATCCGGCGAGCCGCTCGGGCGGCGAGGAAGCGACGCTGAAGCGTCGGCTGGAGCTCGACCGAGCGCAGGAGCAGCCGGCGAGCTGCCCGGTTCGCCTCCCGGGCGAGTGCGCGCCTCCCGGCAGCCTCGAGGGCCGTGGAAGCTGCAGTGGCGAGCTCGGCCGGAACCGCCCCGTCGAGCTCTTCGAGGAGCGTGGCGGCCTGATCCAGGTGGTAGGCACGGATCTCGAGCAACTCGTCACCGGTGCGCTCGGTCAGCCAGAGCGCGACTCCCTGGTGCAGCTCAGCGCGCGCGCCCTTCGTCAGCCCGGAATAGGCGACGTCCCGAATCAGCACGTGCTTGAACCGGTAGGCGGGCTCGCCCGAGATCGTGGAGCGGCTCTCCCGGGTCAGGAAGTCGCGCTGGAGGAGGTCGTCGAGCACCGGCTCGAGCTCGACGAGATCCGGCGCGAGGCGCGCGATCGCGCCCTCCCAGAAGATCCGGCCGACGACGGAGGCGCGCTGCAACAACGTCTTTTCGTTGCGCGGTAAGCGGTCGATGCGAGCCGCGATCATCGCCTGGAGCGTGTCCGGGATGCGCTTCGACGAGCCGCCTTCGAGCAGCATCCGGGTCGTCTCCTCGACGAAGAGCGGGTTGCCCTCGGTCGTCTCGAGGAGCGCGGCCCGGTCTGTGGCGGAGAGGTCCCGGTCGGCGAGCAGGGCGTCGACGAGCTCCTCGCTCTCCGTCGGCGCCAGCGGCTCGAGCTCGATCGCGGTCGCGCGAACGCGGCCACCGCCCCAGCCGG
>DATLXM010000092.1:0-2874 GCA_035575835.1 Gaiellaceae bacterium | reverse complement strand
CCGCGATCGAGCTACCGCGCGCCGCCTAGCGATGCCCTGAGCGTTTTCCGAGCCGGAGCGGAGCGCCGCTCACGGGCGGCGTCGTCGAGCTGCACGAGTGCGCGGGCGAGGCGGGTTGCCTTGCGGTTCTGACGTCGTCTGTTGAGCACGGAGCGCATGTTCGAGAACACAACGCGTACTCCTACGTGGGCGATTGGCCCGCGGGGGTGGGCAGTACACTGGATTCATGGCCGTGCTCGACGTCCAACGGCACCACCAGGACCTCGTCGACGAGCTGATCGCCGCTGCGGAGGCCTACAACCCGGCCGTCGACAAGGAGCTTTTGGCCCGGGCGTTCCACTACGCCGCGGCAGCCCACGAAGGGCAGCTGCGCCACTCCGGAGAGCCCTTCATCCACCACCCGTGGGGCGTCGCCAAGATCTGTGCCGAACTCCACCTCGACGAGCAGTCGCTCTCCGCGGCGCTCCTCCACGACGTCGTCGAGGACACCGAGGTCGACCCCGACGAGCTCCGGGCCGAGTTCGGGGACGAGATCGCCCAGCTCGTCGAGGGCGTGACGAAGCTGACCCGCACGAGCTTCCAGAGCCGCGAGCAGGCCGAGGCGGAGAACTACCGGAAGATGATCGTGGCGATGGCGCAGGACGTCCGCGTGATTCTGATCAAGCTCGCCGACCGCCTCCACAACATGCGCACGATCGAGTACCAGGGAAAGCAAACCCAGGTGCGCAAGGCGAAGGAGACCCTCGAGGTCTACGCGCCGCTCGCGCACCGGCTCGGGATCCACGCGCTCAAGTGGGAGCTCGAGGACCGCTCCTTCGAGGTGCTGCACCCGCGCAAGTACGCCGAGATCCGCGAGATGGTGGCCGACCGCCGCGCCGACCGCGAGTCCCAGGTCGCGACCGCCGGCGACGTGCTCAAGGCCGAGCTCGACAAGGTCGACATCCCCGCCGACATCTCGGGCCGCGCGAAGCACTTCTACTCGATCTACGACAAGATGGCTAAGAAGGGCCGCGAGTTCAACGAGATCTACGACCTGACCGCGATGCGCGTGACGGTCGAGCGCGGCGGAGACGAGGGAACGCGCGACTGCTACGGCGCCCTCGGCCTGATCCACGCGCTCTGGAAGCCGATGCCGGGCCGGTTCAAGGACTTCATCGCGATGCCGAAGTTCAACCGCTACCGCTCGCTGCACACGACCGTGATCGGGCCCGAGGGGACGCCCCTCGAGATCCAGGTCCGCACGCGCGAGATGCACGAAGAAGCGGAGTACGGGATCGCCGCCCACTGGCTCTACAAGCGCGGCAAGGACATGAAGGCGGACGAGGAGTGGCGCTCTTGGGTCAAGTCGCTCCTCGACTGGCAGCAGGACGAGGCGGACCCGCGCGAGTTCATGAAGACCTTCCGCACCGACCTCTTCGACGACGAGGTCTACGTCTTCACCCCGAAGGGCGCGGTCAAGACGCTGCCCACGGGCGCGACGCCGATCGACTTCGCCTATGCGGTGCACACGGACGTGGGCCACAAGACGGTCGGAGCCAAGATCAACGGCCGGATCGTCCCGCTCCACTACCGGCTCAAGAACGGCGACTTCGTCGAGATCCTGACTTCGAAGTCCGGGCGGGGCCCTTCGCGCGACTGGATGTCGCTCGCCGCGTCGTCGCGGGCCAGGAACAAGATCCGCCAGTTCTTCCAGCGCGAGACCCGTGGCGAAACCGAGCAGAAGGGCCGCGACATCCTCGACGGGGCGCTGAAGGGGCAGAATCTGCCCTACCGCAAGCTCCAGGGGTCGGCCGTCCTAGCGCAGGTGATCCGCGACACCGGCTTCAAGAAGGCCGAGGACTTCTACATCGCGCTCGGCTCCGGGAAGCTCCAATCGGGACAGATCGTGAACAAGGTCTTGCAGCGCCTCAAGACCGAGGAGGTCGCGGAGGAGCCGGCGGTCCCGCTCAAGGCGCCGCGCGCCCGCTCCACGGTCGCCGGGGACACGCTCGGGATCAAGGTGATCGGGGTCGAGGACGGCGTACTCGTGCGGATGGCGAAGTGCTGCACACCCGTCCCAGGCGACGCGATCCTCGGCTACATCTCGCTCGGGCGCGGGATCACGATCCACCGCGACGACTGTCCGAACGCGAAGGCGTTGATGCGCAATCCGGAGCGGTTCACGCCGGTCGAGTGGGACGGAGGCACGACCACGAGCTTCCGGGTCGCGATCGCGGTCGACTCGTTCGACCGGCCCCGGCTGCTCGAGGACGTCGCGCGGACGTTCGCCGAGCACGGAGCGAACATCGTCTCGTACGGCGGTGTCGTCGAAGACGGGATGGCCCGGAACTGGTACACGGTCGAGGTCGGTGAGGTGAAGGAGCTGCGCACGCTCCTCAGCGCCCTCCGTCAGCTCGACGCGGTCTTCGACGCGTACCGCGTCACCCCGAACGCGTGAAGCTCCAGGGGCCGCGCCTGACCCTGACCGCGCTCGGGGCGGACGAGCTCGCCGCGGTGCGCTGGGACCCTGAGAACGAGGACGCGCGCGAGCTCTTCATCTCGAAGCTGCGCGAGGATCCCGGGTCGCGTGGCTGGTGGACGTGGGTCGCGCAGCTGCCGGACGGCGAGGAGGTCGGGAGCGGCGGCTTCGGTGGCCGGCCTGGCCCGAACCGGCGGCTCACGGTCGGTTACGGCGTCCACGAGGAGCACCGGAGCAAGGGGTACGCGACCGAGATGCTCGCGCTCCTGGCCGATTGGGGCCTCGCGCAGCCGGAGATCGACGTCGTTCGTGCGACGATCCGGCCCGACAACCTCCCGTCGCTCAAGGTCGCCGAGCGAGCTGGCTTCACCCCGACCGGCGAACGGCTCGAAGACGAGGAGCACGGCGAGCTCCTC
>DATLXM010000091.1:0-1862 GCA_035575835.1 Gaiellaceae bacterium | reverse complement strand
GGGCCTCGTCGACTGCCACACACACCCCGCGTTCGGCGGCGACCGGGTGAGCGAGTTCTCACTCCGTGCCGCCGGGGCGAGCTACGAGGAGCTGCACGCCGAGGGCGGTGGGATCCTCTCCACCGTCACGGCGACCCGGAGCGCCGGCGAAGCGGGGCTCAGGACGGCGGTCGGGCGCCACCGCGACTGGATGCTCCGCGCCGGCACGACGACGTTCGAGGGCAAGTCCGGCTACGGCCTCGACCGGGAGACGGAGCTCGCGTCGCTCCGCTCGATTGCCGCGGCCGGCGGGATCCCGACCTGGCTCGGGGCGCACGCCGTGCCTCCCGAGTACACCGATGCGGACTCCTATCTCGACTACGTCCTCAGCGACGTCCTGCCCGAGGCGGCGGAACTCGCCGAGGCTGCTGACGTCTTCCTCGAGCGCGGCGCCTTCGACGCCACCCAGGCACGCCGCTACCTCGAGGCGTGCCGCTCCGCCGGCCTCGCGTTGCGGATCCACGGCGATCAGTTCACCGAAGCGGGCGCGATCCCACTTGCGATCGAGCTCGGTGCGCGCTCGGTCGACCACCTCGAGGCGACGGGGCCGGACGGGATCTCGGCGCTCTCGGCGAGCGAGGTCGTCGGCGTCCTCCTCCCCGCGAGCGCGCTCTTCCTCGGCCGCCCGATGCCCCCGGCGCGCGCGCTCGTCGATGCGGGCGCGGCGATCGCTCTCGCGACCGACTTCAACCCCGGGAGTGCGTTCTGCGAGAGCCTCCCGCTCGTCTGCTCACTTGCGGCGACCCAGCTCAAGCTGAGCCCGGCCGAGGCGCTCGCGGCGTGCACGGTCAACGCGGCCCACGTGCTCGGACGCGGGGACACGCTCGGTCGGCTCGCACCCGGGTACGTCGCCGACGTCGTGCTCCTGGACGCGCCCGACTGGCGCTATCTCGCCTACCACCTCGGTGGCCCCGTCGTCGCCCGGGTGATCCAGGCAGGTGCGCCGGCGTTCTAGGCGGGCCAGTCCAGGCCGGTTGCCGTCCGTTGCTCGTCGAGCGCGGCGCCGAACCCGTCCAGGTCGCCGCCGATCCTTTTCAGCTCCTCGCGTCCGAGCAGGAGCGACCGCCTTCCGTCGACGATCCGGCTCATCCATTCGAGTGGAGGCGCGGTCGCGGCATACTGGCCTCATGCCGTCGAAGAAGCAGCAGCGGCGCCGCGCGAAGGAGCGCCGCCACGAATGGGAGGAGGTCTACGTCGACGCGGACGGGCGCGAGCTCGACGCCGAGGAGGCCGAGGCGATCGTCAAGCCGGCGAAGGGGCCAGCCCGCGCGACCAAAGCGCAGCCTTCTCGCCGCAGCGCGCGGACGGTCGAGCCGCCCTCCTGGCGCAGGACGCTCAAGCGTGGGGCCCTCTTCTTTCCCCTGATGCTGCTGGTCGTCTTCTTCGTCAATACCGAAGACGCATCGACCACGCAGAGCATCATCTCGACCGTGACGCTGATGGCCTTCTTCCTGCCCTTCAGCTACTTCATGGATTCGCTCGTCTGGCGGGCTTATCTGCGGCGCCAGGCGAAGGCCGAGCCCGCCAAGAAGTCCTAGGCCGAGCCGCGGTAATGGCCCTCGCCGGGCCACGGGGCGAGCAGCAGCAGGACTCGGGCGCCCCCGTCGCTCCGCAGCGAGTGTCGCTCGTCGGGCTCGAAGCGGAAGAGCATTCCCGGGCCCGCGTCTTGCTCGTCGCCACCTGCGGAGACGCGGACGGAGCCTTCCAGCACCGTCACCCACGCGTTCTCCTTGACCTGGTGATCCCCGAGCGCCTGGCCGGGCTGGAGCACGATCAGGACGGCTCGCGCTCCGTTGTCCGAATGAAGAACGGAAGGGTCTCGT
>DATLXM010000090.1:0-44249 GCA_035575835.1 Gaiellaceae bacterium | reverse complement strand
CAGCCGCCGCAAACCTCACGCTCGGCAAGATCACGCAGGTCGTGGAGAGCGGCTCGTCTCCCTCGCCCCTGTTCGTCGGGGCCAAGGCGGAAGACAGCGCCACTACCCCGATCGAGGCCGGAACCCAGCAGATCGTCGCTTTGGTTCAGGTCACCTTCGCAGCCGGCTAGCTCGGAGCGGCCTTCAGGGGTCACGCACAATGGGCCGTCCGCTCCTGCGGACGGCCCATGCTTCGAACGCCGTCGGAGGCGGAACCTGGGTGGGCGAAGACGTAGCATCGAGAACGGATGGACGCCAAGCGGGCGAAGACGCTCACGCTCATCGCGACGATCATGGGCTCGGGGATCGCGCTCCTCGACGGAACGATCGTCACGGTCGCGCTGCCCGTGATCCAGGAGGACCTGGGCGGCGGGCTCGCCGGGCAGCAGTGGGTCGTCAACGCCTACCTGCTCACCCTCGGCTCGCTCATCCTGATCGGGGGCTCGCTGGGCGACCTCTACGGCGAGCGGAAGATCTTCGCTCTCGGCGTGGCGGGCTTCGGGATCGCGTCCCTGCTCTGCGCGCTCGCACCGACGATCGAGACCCTGGTCGCTGCCCGGGCGATCCAGGGCGTCACGAGCGCGCTCCTCACGCCCGCCTCGCTCGCACTGATCGCGTCCACGTTCGACGACGAGAAGGAGCGCGGCGCCGCGATCGGGACGTGGACTGCCTGGGGCGGGATCGCCGCGGTGATCGGCCCGGTCGGTGGCGGGCAGATCGTCGATGTGACCACCTGGCGCTGGATCTTCGGCGTCAACGTCCCGTTCGTGTTCGTGACGCTCGCGCTGATCTACTTCGCCGTCGAGCGCGGGACGGTGACCGAGCGCAAGGGCCGCAGAGTCGACGTCGTCGGCGCCGTCCTGACCGCGCTCGGCCTTGCCGGTCCGGTGTTCGCGCTCGTCGAGCAGCCGGAGCGCGGCTGGACGAGCCCCGTGGTGCTGGGCGGGCTGATCGGCGGTGCCGTCCTGCTCGCCGCGTTCGTCGCCTGGGAGCGGCGCACTCGCGACCCGATGCTTCCCCTCGCCCTCTTCCGCAGCCGCAACTTCACCTTCACGAACGTGGAGACGCTGCTCGTCTACGCGGGGCTCTCGTCGCTCTTCTTCTTCCTGACGATCTTCCTCCAGACGGTGGCCGGCTACTCGGCACTGAAGAGCGGGCTCGCCGGCCTCCCGATCACGGTCGTTCTCTTCTTCCTCTCCAGCCGCGTCGGAGGGCTGGCCGGGCGCTACGGGCCACGGCTCTTCATGGGTGTGGGACCGCTGATCGCGGCCGTCGGCGTGCTGATGCTGATCCGCGTCGACGAGAGTGTCGGCTACTTCGCCGACCTGCTCCCGGCGATGATCGTGTTCGGGGTCGGGCTCGCGCTGACGGTCGCGCCGCTGACCGCGACCGTGATGGCGGAGGCACACCGGGGAGGCAGCGGGATCGCGTCCGGCGTGAACAACGCGGTCGCTCGGGTGGCCGGGCTGCTCGGGATCGCCGTGGTCGGCGTTGCCGTCGCCGGCCGCTCCGGAGCCGAGCTCGACCTGTCCGGGTTCCGACTGGGAATGGCGCTCACCGCGGGCCTCCTTGCGGCCGGCGGGCTGATCGGGCTGTTCGGGATTCGCAATCCCCGGCTTGCCTCCGGGGCGCCGCCGGTGCTATCGTCGCGCTCGTGAAGCTCTTCTTCCACATCTAGGACGTCCGTCGCCGCGCCCCGCCGCTGTGCGGGTGTCGCGTGCTCAGTCCTTGTCGTTCCGTGTGTGAGTGAGGAGTTGTGATGAGTGAACCGTCTTTGAGCGAAGTTGTGCCGTTGTCCCGCGCAGTCCCGGCCGTCGAGGTTCGTGACCTGCGCAAGGAGTTCTCCCGCCGCGACAAGAAGGCGGGCCGGTTCGCGCGCAAGAAACGCGCCGCCCTGCAGGGCGTCACGTTCACGATGGAGCGTGGCGAGTGCGTTGCGATCCTGGGCCAGAACGGCTCGGGCAAGTCGACACTCGTCCGCCTGCTCTCGACGCTGCTCTTCCACGACGGCGGCAGCGCCCGCGTCTTCGGGCACGACGTCTTCACCGAGCCGCGCCCGGTTCGGAAGCTCGTCAACCGCGTCTCGGTCGAGGCGAGCTTCTTCAAGAAGATGTCCGCGGGTGAGAACCTGCACTACGCGGCGCGCTACTACGGAATGGGTCCGCGCGAGACCCGGGTGAAGATCCCGGACATCCTGACGCGGGTCGGGTTCCCGATCGACCGGCGCACGGAGCCGATGGAGAACCTCTCGCGCGGGATGCAGCAGAAGGTCGCGCTTGCACGAGCCCTGCTCACCTCGCCGGTGCTGCTCCTGTTGGACGAGCCGACGACCGGGCTCGACCCGCGCTCCAAGCTCGAGGTTCAGACCTTCATCCGCGAAGTCCGGAAGACGCACGACTCGACGATCCTCCTCTGCACGCACGACCTCGCCGAGGCGGAGGCGCTCGCGGACCGGGTCGGGATCCTCGACCGGGGCGAGCTCCTCTTCCTCGAGACGGTGCCCGAGATCCTCGAGCGCTACGCGGTCGAGACGCTGGAACAGGCCTTCTTCGCGGCGACCGGCCGCGAGTTCGAGGCGGAGATCGACGAGGACGACGAGGATCGGGAGGTGTTCGCATGAGAGCCGCAGCTTCAACCTTGAGAGCAGAGCTGATCGGGCTCGGCGGCGTCGTCGAGCGCAACGTCTACCTGACCCGCCGCTACATCTGGTGGGACGTCGCGTTCATGGTCTGGACGATCGCGAACACGCTCACGATCGTCTTCATCGCAAAGGGGATCGAGGCCGCCGGCGGGTCGATCGACGTCGGCCGCACCACCGCGACCCTGCTGATCGGCGCGGTCGTCTGGGCCTACCTCGGGATCCTGTTCGAGTTCATGACCGAGACGGTTGCCTGGGAACGCTGGGAGGGGACGATCGAGTACACGTTCATGGCGCCGCTCTCGCGGGCCATGCACCTCGCGGGCGCGGGCTTCTTCGCGGTGCTCTACGGCCTGATCCGGGCGATCATCCTCTTCGTCGTAGTCGCGTTCTTCTTCGACCTCGACCTCCCGAACGCCGACTACGTCGCTGCCTTCGTCGTCGTCGTCGCAGGCTCGCTCGCCTTCATCGGAATCGGGATCATGACCGCCGTCCTGCCGTTGATCTCGCCCGAGAAGGGCGCTCAGCTCGGGTTCGTCGTCCAGGGAATGCTGCTCGTCGTCTCGGGCGTCTACTACGAGGTCGAGGTCCTGCCACGGTGGATGGAGTGGATCTCCGTGATCTCTCCCGCCACCTACGTCCTCGACGGGATCCGGCAAGCGATCCTCGAGGGGGCGGGGCTCTCGACGATGTGGGACGAGATCTGGCCGCTCCTTCTGATCGGCGCGGTCGCGGTGCCGGTCGGCCTCCTCGTCTTCAGGCGGGGCGAGATGTACGCGAAGAAGCACGGGAAGCTGAAGCGGTCGGGATGATCGTCCGGGAGGTGAGCACCGAGGCCGACCTCGAGCTCTGGACGCGGGTGCGGAACCTCGTCGAGTCCGACGCTCCCGCGACGGTCGAGGAGCTCCGCCGCGTCCAGAAGCAGAAGCCCGAGACGCGGCACTGGCTCGTCGAGCAGGACGGTGAGGTCCTCGGCTGTGCCTTCGCAGCGGTCGCATCGGTCGGGGACCGCGCCTTCGTTCTCCCGCGAGTCGTGCCGGAGGCCCGCGGTCGTGGTGCGGGCTCGGTGCTCCTCGCGGTGGCTCTCCCCTATGCGCAGAGCCTCGGCTGCGAGATCGCCCGCTCTCACGTCGGCGGCGACGACGAGCACTCGCTGGGATTCGCCGAACGTCGGGGCTACGCGGAGGTCGACCGGGAGGTCGAGCTCGTCCGCGACCTCCGCGTGGACGAGGCTCACGCGGTGCCCCCGGCGGGGATCGAGCTCGTCGAGCACAGCGGAGAGCTCGAGCTGCTTCGTCCGGTCGTCGCCCGGGGTGTCGAGGACATGCCTGTCGTCGGCGGTCTCTCCGCCGGCTTCGTGGATGAGGTGCTGGACGAGTTCCGAGTCTCCCCGTACGTCATCACGGCGCTCGAGAGCGGGGTCGTCATCGGTGTGGCGGGCGTGCTGACGTACGGCGTGGGGCGCGAGGACGCGCTCGAGCACGCATTCACGACCGTGCTCCCGAGCCACCGGGGCCGCGGGATCGCGAAGGCGCTCAAGCAGTCCTGCGTGCGTTGGGGCTCCGAGCAGGGATTCACGCAGCTCGTGACCTGGACCCAGAACGGCAACGAGGCGATGCAGGCCGTGAACGGGGCGTCGGATTCCGGACCGGCAAGATCTCGATCACGGTCGAAGGGGTCCTCGCCTGATCCGCGAGGTCGAAACCGAGTCGGAGATCGAGGCGTTCCTCGCGATCCGGGCCGCGGTCGATCCCGCGCACCCGATGACGCGGGAGGCGTGGGACGCAGAGCGGGAGACGGCCGGCCGGCTCGACGTCGTCGACTGGCGCGGCGATGAAGCTATCGGGTGCGCGTTCGCCGAGCGGATGTACGGCGATCCCGCGAGCCCGATCGGCTGGGTCAGCGTCCGCGTCCTCGGTGACCATCGCCGCCGTGGCCGTGGAACGGCTCTCCTCCGCCGCGTCTCCGAGCACGTCCGTAGCTTCGGCGGCACGTCGCTCTACAGCGGGACAGCGTCGACGGCGATCGACATGCTCGGTTTCCTCGACCACCACCGCTTCGAGGAGGTCGGGCGAATGCAGGATGTCGAGCTCGAGCTGGCCGCCGCGGAGGCCTCGTTCTCCCCGCCCGCGGGGATCGAGATCGTCCCGCTGACCGAGGAGCTCGACGCAGGCGCCCATGCGGTCGCGCTCGAGGCGGATGCCGACGTTTCCTGCGCGACTCCGGTCGTCACCGGCGACCTCGCCCGCTGGCGCGAGCGGAACCTGGACGCGCTGGCCGAACGCGAGCTCATCTTCGTGGCGCTGGCCGACGGCGACGTCGTCGGCTACGCCATCCTGGGCCGAGCCGTCCCGGGCGTCCTCGAGCACTACATGACGGGGATCCGCCGCGACTTTCGGGGGCGCGGAATCGCTCAAGCACTGAAACGGGCCCAGATCGCCGCCGCCAAGTCGGCGGGGTACGAGCGCCTCCGCACCCAGAACGACCTCGCGAACGCGCCGATGCGCGCCGTCAACGAACGCCTCGGGTATCGCTCCCGGCTCGAATGGGTGCACTTCCAGGGGCAGCTCGTCGACTGAGATGCGCCGCTTTTCGGCCACCACGACCTGGTTCGTCTACGAGGGCGTCGCCTCGTTTTTCTGGACGCTCTCGTTCACGGTCGCCGCCGTCTTCTTCGTCCTCGAGCTCGGCCTCAACCCGCTCGAGCTCGTGCTCGTCGGGACGGCGATGGAGCTCGCCGTTTTCGTCTTCGAGGTCCCGACGGGCATCGTCGCCGACACCTATGGGCGCAAGCGCTCGGTCGTGGTCGGGATGACCGTGATCGGTGCGTCGTATCTCCTCGTGGGGATCTCCACTGCCGCGCTCGGTGTCCTCGCCGCCTACGCCGTCTGGGGGCTCGGCTGGACGTTCCTCTCCGGCGCGTTCGACGCTTGGCTCGCGGACGAGGTCGGGGAGGAGCGGCTCGGGGGCGTTTACCACCGGGGCGCGCAGGTGGAGCGGATCGCGAGCCTCGCCGGGATCGGGGTCAGCGTCGGGCTGGCTCAGGTCGATCTCCGGCTCCCGATCCTCGTGGGCGGCGTCGGCACCCTCGCCCTCGCCCTCCTCTTCCTCGTCGCGATGCCGGAGACCGGCTTCCGGCCGCAGCCGCGCGAGGGTCGGACGCACTTCGCCGCGATGGCCGCGACCGGCCGCGAGGGCGTACGCGTCGTCCGCGCCCGACCGCTGCTCCTGGCGGTGCTCGGGATCTCCGCCTTCTTCGGGATGTGGAGCGAGAGCTTCGACCGGCTCTGGGAGGCCCACTTCCTCCAGAACGTCGGCCTGCCCGGGATCGGCGAGCTAGAGCCGGTGGTCTGGTTCGGGATCCTGAACGCCGGCAGCATTGTCCTTGCGATCGCGCTCGCGGCCCCGCTGGGGAAGCGGCTGGAGGGCTCGGGCCAGGCGACGGCCGCTCGTGCACTCCTCTCCCTCGACGCGTTCCTCCTCGCGAGCGCGCTCGTGTTCGCCCTCGCCGGCTCGCTCTGGCTCGCGGTCGGGGCGTACTGGGCGACGCGCGTGGCCCGAAACGTGGCCAATCCGGTCTTCACGACCTGGCTCCAGCGGAGCGTCGGCGAGACCGAGGCGAGGGCCACGGTGCTCTCGATCACGAACCAGGCGGACGCGGTCGGCCAGTGGACGGGCGGCCCCGCGCTGGGTGTCCTCGGGAACGCGTTCGGGATTCGGGCTGCGCTCGCCGCCGGTGCGTTCTGCATGGCGCCGGCTCTCTGGCTCTACGCCCGCGCCGCCCGCCACGAGGGCCGGATCGAGGAGGTCGACCCGGCCGTGGTGTAGACTCGGCAGGTCTTTCGAGGCGACGAGGCCTCGGGCGCACGACTTGTCGTGCCTGCCCGGGGTCTCTTTTTTTGTTGGATTCACGAGAGGAGAAGCTGGATGGCGATGATCGAGAGTGAGCACCGGGCGACCTCCGACCCGGGCGCGCGCAAGGACGTGCTGAAGCGGATCAAGGACGAGAAGGTGGAGTACGTCCTCTTCTGGTTCACCGATCTGGAAGGGCACCTGAAGAGCTTCGCGATCACCCCCGGCGAGATCGAGGCGGCACTCGACGACGGGATGGGCTTCGACGGCTCGTCGATCACCGGCTTCAACGCGATCGAGGAGTCCGACATGGTCGCGATCCCGGACCCGGCGACCTTCCGGATCATGCCGCGCCGCCCAGACGGGGCGCTGCACCCCCAGTCGGGCGCACCCCTCCCGGCCGAGGCGATCGTGGGCCGGATGATCTGCGACATCGTCCGGCCCGACGGGACGCCCTACGAGGGCGACCCCCGCTTCATGCTCCGCAAGGCGCTCGAGCGGATGCAGTCGATGGGCTTCGATACGTTCAACATCGGGCCCGAGCTCGAGTACTTCCTTTTCAAGGACAACACGGGCACCGAGACTCTCGACGAGGGCGGCTACTTCGCGATGACCGCGCTCGACGCCGCCACCGAGCTCCGGAACGAGACGATCCAGGCGCTCGAGTCGGTCGGGATCCCGATCGAGTACCACCATCACGAGGTCGCGCCCTCACAGCACGAGATCGACATGCGCTACGCGCCCGCTCTCGAGATGGCGGATGCGACGATCACCTACCGGCTGATCGTGAAGGAGGTCGCGGCGAAGAACGGCGTCTACGCGACCTTCATGCCGAAGCCGCTCTTCGGCGAGAACGGCTCGGGGATGCACACCCACATGTCGCTCTTCACCGACGGGCGAAACCAGTTCTTCGACGGCGACGACGAGTACAACCTCTCGGAGACCGGCAAGGCCTTCATCGCGGGCCTCCTCCGGCACGCGCGCGAGCTCTCGGGCGTCTTCGCCCAGTGGGTCAACTCCTACAAGCGGCTCGTCCCGGGCTACGAAGCTCCAGTTTACGTCGCCTGGTCGCAGCGGAACCGATCCGCGCTGATCCGGATCCCGCTCTACAAGCCGGGCTCGGAGCAGGCGACACGGGCGGAGATCCGCTGCCCCGACCCGGCCTGCAACCCGTACCTGACCTTCGCGGCGCTCCTCCACGCGGGCCTCGAGGGGATCGAGAAGGGCTACGAGCTCGAGGATCCGATGGAGACGAACCTCTACCACCTCACCCCGGAGGAGCGGCGTGAACAGGGGATCGTCTCGCTTCCCGAGACGCTCGGGGAGGCAGTCGATGCACTCGCCGGCTCGGAGCTGATGAAGCGCGCGCTCGGCGAGCACATCCACGAGCGCTACGTCGAGCTGAAGCGGAAAGAATGGGACGAGTACCGGATCCAGCTGACCCAGTGGGAGCTCGATCGCTATCTGCGAGTGCTCTAGTTTGTTTGCGCGCGAAGACCCTGAAGGGGCCGCCCCCGGCCCACGATCTCTCCGCACCGACCCTAGACATGCGGCTACGAGAGGTTCAGACTGTTCGACAGGGTTACGCCGCAAGGCGAGCGGCGCGACCTCAACTGGCGGCCGACTGCGGGCTCCTCTCGGGGAGCCCGCAGTCGTTGGAGAGCGTCTCGGGACGAGCATCGACAGACGCGACCGAGCGAACGACAGTTAAGTCCGGTCGGCGGTCTAGAGGAACTTGCGAATCGACTCGCGGACGACCGAGAGGCCGATCACACGCGTCGACTGGTCGATCGCCCCGATCGCCTCGGCCGGGACGAGCCGGCGGCCGCGCATGAACCCGGAGCGAACGGCGAGCGCATCGGGTGTATCGGGCGTCGTACCGTACATCGGCGACTCGACCCGACCCACCACTCGACCCCGCGCGTCGGCGACGAGGAAACCCTTGACGCTACGGAGATCGAAGGCGACGGAGCTCATTGGTAGTGAACGTATTCCCCGCCTTTGAAGATTCTCCCACCCGCGAGGTAAGAAGTTTGTTAAGCCAGAACGGCACTTACACTGGCCTCTTGGACGCATCGGCCCGCCATCTGCGGCTGTTGACGGAGACGATCGCTGCGGTCAACTCGACGCTCGACCTCGAGGAAGTCCTCGCACTGGTTGCGTCGAAGGTCGCGGAAGCTCTCGGCGCGGACGCGTGCTTCGTCTACCTCTACGACGAGCGCGCCGACGAGCTCGTGCTCCGCTCAACCCACGGGACGCGCGTGGAGGAGATGACCCGGCGTCCGCGCCTCCGCACCGGCGAGGGGATCACCGGCACCGCAGCGGCCGAGCGGGCTCCGATCGCGATCGCCGCGAGCGCGCACCTCGATCCTCGCTTCAAGCAGTTCCCGAACCTACGGGAGGACGAATACGAGTCGATCCTCGCAGTCCCGATCCTCGCCCGCGAGCGGCTTGCCGGCGCGCTGAACGTCCGTACGCTCGCTCCTCGCGAGCACACCGCGTCGGAGATCGACCTCCTCGTTGCGATCGCCTCGCAGGTCGCGCACACGATCGAGCACGCGAAGCTCTACGCGGAGGCGCAGCGCCGCGTCCACGAGCTCGAGGCGCTCGCGCGGATCTCCGAGGCCGTCTCGGAGTCGCTCTATCTCGAGGAGTCGCTGGAGGCGATCGTGAAGACGACGATCGCTGCCGTGAACGCGACCGGCGCCGCGCTCGTGCTCGAGGACGGCGCGGTCGCCTGGCCGGAAGGCCGCTCGGGTGCCCATGCGGTACGGCTCCCGCTGCGCTGGAAGCGCCGCCAGATCGGCGAGCTCGTCTGCGACCGGGACACGCCCTTCTCGGACGAGGACAGGCAGCTCCTCGAGGCGATCGCCCATCACGCCGCGGTCGCGCTCGAGCACGGCCGAGCCGTGATGCGCGGCGTCCTCGCCCAGGAGATCCACCACCGGGTCAAGAACAACCTCCAGACGGTCGCCTCGCTGCTTCGCCTCCAGGCGCGAGCCCAGGACGTCGACCCCCGCAAGGCGCTCAACGACTCCGTCAACCGGATCCTCGCGATCGCGGCCGTGCACGAGGTGCTGACCGAGCACCGGGAGGACGACGTCGACCTGGGCGAGCTGATCGACCGCCTCCGCGCGATGCTCGTCCAGGGGCTCGCCGCCGGGAAGCAGATCGACGCCGAGCTCCAGAGCGTCTCGCTCGCCGGCGGGCGCGCGACCGCGCTCGCTCTCGTCTTCAGCGAGCTCTTCGGGAACGCGCTCGAACACGGCGGCACCACGATCCAGATCGAGCTCGCGCAGCGGGGGGACGACGTCGCGCTCGTGATCACCGACGACGGCGCCGGCCTGAACGGGACGGGCGACGGGACGGGGCTCTCGATCGTCCGTGCGCTCGTCCGCGACGAGCTTCAGGGCAGCCTCGACCTGCGCAGCGAGGGTGGCCTCCGGGCCGAGGTCGCGTTTCCGGCGTGACTCGGATCCTGATCGCCGAGGACGAGACGATCATCCGAATGGATCTGCGTGCGCTCCTCGAGAGCGCCGGCTTCGACATCTGCGCCGAGGCGCGCGACGGAGAAGAGGCGGTGGAGCTCGCCCGGAGCGAGCAGCCCGATCTCGCCTTGCTCGACGTGAAGATGCCGCGGCTCGACGGAATCGAGGCGGCGCGGCGGATCCTCGACGAGCGGCCGATCCCGATCGTGATGGTCACGGCCTACGGCGAGCGCGAGCTCGTCGCCCGGGCGATCGAGGCGGGCGTCTTCGGGTATCTCGTCAAACCGTTCCGCGAGACGGATCTCCTGCCCGCGATCGAGACCGCTCGGGCGCGCCACGAAGAGCTCACTGCCCTCCGTGCCGAAGCGGAGTCGCTCGCCGACGCACTCGAGGCCCGCAAGGCGATCGAGCGTGCAAAGGGTCTCCTGATGGCGAAGGAGAGCCTGACCGAGCAGGAGGCGTTCGCGCGCCTTCGGAAGGCGAGCCAGGTCTCGGGCCGGCCGCTCAAGGTGGTCGCCGAGGCGGTCGTCGCAACACTGGAGCCGTCGTGAGCGAGCATGAGAACGCTGTTGCCGCTCGCCGCGGGTTCGAGGACTTCGTCCGCGGCGACGTGGCGGCCCTGCTCGGCCTCTTCGCGCCGGACGCCGTCTGGCACGTACCGGGCGAGAACGCGGTGACCGGGAGCTACAGCGGGGTGGTCGAGATCGTCGCGTTCCTCCGGCGGACGGCGGAGCTCACGAGCGGGACATACCGAGTCGAGCTGCTCTGGGCCGTCGCCGACGACGAGCACCTCGTCGCGGTGTACCGGGCCCGTGGCGAGCGGGACGAACGGACGCTCGACATCGAGCAGGCACTTTTCGTGCGCATCGAAGGTGGCCTGTGGAGGGAGATCCGGGCCCAACCGCTCGATCAGGCCGCCTTCGACGAGTTCTGGCGCTAGGCCTGCTCGAGGAGCCGCGTCTCCTCCCGCCGGCGGCGGAAGCGGAGCGCGAGCCAGATGACCAGGCCGAGGAGGACGAAAGGTCCGGCGATCGCCAGGACGTAGAGCAGGGCGGTGCCTTCCCAGGCGAGGATCTCGCCGAGCCGGTCGAGGCGACCTTCGTCCTTCGCGGCGGGGGCGAGTGCCTCGGTCGTCAGAGAGACCTGCACCGTTGCGAGCGCCCCTTCGGCGCGAGTCCCGCGGAGTGCGGCCTGAAGGTCTGCGAGCTGGCGGCGTTCCTCGGCGAGCCGGGCCTGGAGCACGGCGCGCTCCTCGTCGGCCAGGGTCGCGCTCGCGAGCTGCCTGCGCAGCTGGGCGATCCGGCGCTGGTTCTCGACGAGCTGGTCGGTGAGGTCGTTGGCCGAGGTCTGGAGATCTTCGATCCCGATCCGCTGGCCGAGGATCGTCCCGAGCGCCGAGATCTGCGAGATCGCGGTCTGGATCCGCGGGGTCGGGACGCGAAGGACGAGGTTCGCCCCACCGATGCCCTGAGCGGGAGCGTCGTACTGGACCGAGGCGACGAAGCCGCCGAGCGACTGCGCGATTCGCATCGCGCGCTTGGTCGCCGTCGAGAGCTCTTCGAGGCCCTCGACGCGAAGGCGCATCTCGGCGTCCACCCGCTGCAGCCGTCCAGGAGAAGGAGCAAGGGCGCTGTCGGCGTTGCCCTGGAGCGGCTCGGCCGCCGGCAGCGATGGTGCGGAGGACTCTCGTGCCTTGTCCGCCTCGTCCGTCCCGGCCGACCCGCCGACGGCGACAGACGTGTCGCCGCCGTCCGAGCGTGGCAGATCGGTGAGGACGCCGACGGCGAGCAGTCCGACGACGAGCGTCAGCGGAACGGCCACGAGGAAGCGGCGCTGGAGGAAGCGGGCGAGGAACGGCTCGGGCGCAGGTCGAGCGACGCCGAGCTCTCGGACGCGCTCGCGCAACTCCGCCGGTGCGATGGGCTTCGAATGGCGAATCTGGTCGAGCAGGTGCTCAGACATGGACGGTCATCCTCTCCTCGAGCTTCTTGAGTGCCCGTGACAATCTCGTCGAGACCGCGGTGGCGCTGATCCCGAGTACGCGGGCCGCCTCATCGCCGTCGAGCTCGAGCAGGATCCGGAGCGCGATCACTTCCCGCTCGGCCGCCGAGAGTCCGGCGAGGGCCGCCTCGAGCTCCGGGGACAGACCCTGGGGCATGTCGCCCGGGGAGACGTCAGAAACGGCCACGGCGTGCTCGCGCCGGTGCCTCCGCTCCTCGGCGCGGAACCAGTCGAGCGCGGTCGTGCGGGCGATCTGACAGAGCCATGTGCGGGCACTCGCGCGGCGGGGGTCGAAACGGCGCCACAGCTTCAGGGCCTTCTCGAATGTCTCGGCGGCGAGATCCTCGGCGAGCGACCGGTCTCGCGTCAGGTAGACGAGGTAGCCGTAGACGTCGTCGAGATGCGCCTCTGCGGTCGCAGCAAAGGACGCCGGGTGAACCGGTTGTCTGCGCGCCGGAAGCGTCATCGCCTGCACACCGTGTCTACGCCGCCGCGCCGTTCCGCGTCACACGGGTCTCCTCACACCGGGTCGGCGTGGACTTGCGCATCCTCGAAGAGCTGCTCCCAGCGCGCGAGGAGTGACTGGAGGTCGTCGCGGGCGAGCTTGTGCGCGGCGAGGGTCGCGACGTCGCCCCAGTCCTCCGCGAGCTTGCGCTCGAGCTCCGCGAGCTCGGTCTCGCGCTGGTCGATCGCCGTCTCGACCTTCTGCAGCTCGTTCGGACGGGCCACCTTCGGGGCCTGCCTCGACACCTTCGGCTTCGGCTCCCTTGCCGGGGCGGGCGGAGCGTCCTCGCCCTCGCGGATCCGGACGTAGTCGACCCAGCCGCCGGGATAGGAGCGCAGCGTTCGATCCTCGATCGCGACGATCCGCTCTGCGACCGCGTCGAGCATCGCCCGGTCGTGCGAGACGAGGAGAACGGTGCCGGGGAAGGCCTCGAGGGCGGCTTCCAGCGCTTCGCGACTCTCGAGATCGAGATGGTTCGTCGGCTCGTCGAGGACGAGGAAGTTGGCGCCAGAGGCAACGATCAGCGCGAGCGCGAGCCGCCGCCGCTCACCGCCGGAGAGCGATACGACCTTCTTCTCCTGCTCGTCCCAACCCGAGAAGAGGAAGCGGCCGAGGAGCGCCTGGGCCTGAGTGCGCTGAAGGCCGGTCGCGCCCATCGTGCACTCGAGCACGCTCCCCCGCTCGTCCAGCTCGACGTCGTGCTGGGAGAAGTAGGCGAGCTCGACGCCGTGCCCGAACCTCCCGACCTGGCCCTTGACGAGCGCTTCGAGCAGGGTCGACTTGCCGGACCCGTTCGGGCCGATCAGGGCCACGTGCTCGCCTCGCTCGAGCACGAGCTCCGTCCCCGAGAGCAGAGACTTCTTGCCTGCCGCGAGCTCGACGTCCATCGCCTCGACGACGGTGCGCCCGCTTCGGGCCGGCTTCAGGAACTCGAAGCCGAGCGTGCGCCGACCCACGGAGGGAGCCTCGACCCGCACCTTCTCGATTCGCGAGATCTGCTTCAGCTTCGCCTGAGCCTGCTTGGACTTCGTCCCGTACCGGAACCGGGCGACGAAGCGCTCGAGCCGCTCGATGTCCTCAGCCTGCCGTTCCGCGAACCGGGCCTGCATCGCGAGTCGCGCAGCCTTCTCCTGGCGCCACACGTGCCACTTGCCCGGGAAGTACGTGGACTTGCCGGCCTCCAGCTCGAGTACGGCGGTGCCCACCGACTCGAGGAACCAGCGGTCGTGCGCGACGAGGACGACGGCGGCGTCGATCGTGGAGAGCTCCTGCTCGAGCCACTCGATCGAGGCCATGTCGAGATGGTTCGTCGGCTCGTCGAGAAGGAGCATGTCGGGCTGCCCGGCGAGTGCGCGGCCAAGCGACGCGCGCGTCAGCTCCCCGCCGGAGAAGGTGTCGAGCCGGCGCTCGAAGTCGGCGTCGCGAAAGCCGAGACCGCGGAGGACGCTCGTCGCGCGGTCACGCCAGCCGTAGCCGCCCGCGTGCTCGAGCCGGGCCTGGGTCTCGCCATAGCGGCGGAGCGTCTCGGGTGCGTGATCGCCGGAGGCCATTGCTTCCTCGAGGCGGCGCAGCTCCCACTCCGCCTCGATCAGGTCGGAGGCACCGGAGAGCGAGTACTCGCGCAGCGTCAGCCCGCTCTGTCGTGGCGGCCGCTGATCGTGGAGCGCGACGCGCGCGCCCTTCTCCCAGGCGAGCTCGCCGCTCGCAAGCTCGGTCTCACCCGTGAGCGCGCGGAGGAGCGTCGTCTTGCCCGCCCCGTTCGGACCTGCGAGCGCGAGCCGGTCGCGGCGCTCGAGCTTGAACGAGACTCCGTCGAAGAGCGGGTCGCCCGCGAACTCCTTGCGCAGGTTGGATGCGATCAGAACCGCCATGCTCTGCAGGGTAATGACGCGCGGAACGACCCACGTCCTCTCGCTCGACCTCGGCACCTCGTCCGTGCGCGCTCGGGTCTACGACGAGACCGGAGAGGCGGTCGAGGGCGTCGAAGCGCAGACGCACTACGAGCCGACGGAAGGGGTGCTCGATCCCGAGCGGCTCGTCGAGGCGGCGGGCGCCGCTGTGGACGAGGTCTTGCGCGAGTTCGGTCGGCCCGTCGCTGCCCGCGCGATCTCCTCCTTCTGGCACTCGCTGCTAGCCCTCGACGCGAACGACCGGCCTCTGACCCCTGTTCTCACCTGGCGCGATCTCCGCTCCGCTTCGCACGCCGAGGCCCTGCGCCGCCGACTCGACGGGGAGGCCGTGCACGCGCGCACTGGCTGCTACCTCCACCCGAGCTACTGGCCCGCGAAGCTCGCCTGGCTCGCGGAGGCCGAGCCGGAGACGTTTGCCTCGACCGCTCGTTTCGTCTCGTTCCCGGACTACCTGCTGCTCCGGCTCGCGGGACACCTCCGTTCGAGCCTCTCCCAGGCCTCCGCGACGGGGCTCTGGGGCCGCGAGGGGTGGGACACAGAGCTACTCGAGGAGCTGGGTGTCCGACCCGGGCAGTTGCCCGAGGTCGGGGACGGACCGATCGGCGCCTGGTACCCGGCTCTCGGCGACGGTGCGTGCTCGAACGTGGGTGCCGGCTGCGTGAGCCCCGAGCGGGCGGCACTGATGATCGGCACCTCCGGCGCGTTCCGGGTGATTCGGCCGGACGACGGCAGCCCGCCGAGGCCGGGCCTCTTCCTCTACCGGCTCGACCGCGACCTGATGCTCGAGGGGGGAGCGCTCTCCGACGGTGGAAACCTCCACGCCTGGCTCGAGCGGACGCTGCGCCTCCCGGAGGTCGCGAGCGTCGCCGGTCGCGAGCCGGACGGGCACGGGCTCACGTTTCTGCCCCTGCTCGGCGGCGAGCGCAGCCCCGGCTGGCACCCCGAGGCGCGCGGCGCGATCACCGGGCTGACGCTCGAGACCGAGCCGCTCGACCTGCTCCAGGCGGCGCTCGAGGGCGTCGCCTACCGCTTCGCCGAGATCGCTGACCTGTTACCGGATGTCGCCGAGGTGGTCGCCACCGGCGCGGCGCTCGACGCCAATCCGGGGTGGGGGCAGATGCTCGCGGACGTGCTCGGACGCCCGGTCTACCGCGGCGTGGCGGAGGGATCGGCGCGCGGAGCTGCGCTCGTCGCGCTCGCCCGAATCGGGATCCAGGTGGAGACGCCGCTTCCCGACGAGGCCTACCACTCGCGCTCGGGGCACCAGGAGGCGTATCGTCTGGCCCGGGAAAGGCAACGACATCTCTACCGGGGAGTGACGTGACCGACGCCAAGCTGCAGAAGCTGTCCATCGACACGATTCGGACGCTCTCCATGGATGGCGTCCAGAGGGCCGGAGCGGGGCATCCGGGCACGGCGATGGCGCTTGCGCCGCTCGCCTACACGCTCTATCGCAACGTCATGCGCCACAACCCGGTCGATCCGGACTGGCCCGGCCGGGACCGCTTCATCCTCTCCGCCGGCCATGCCTGCATCCTCCAGTACTCGACGCTCCACCTCTGCGGCTACAACCTCTCGCTCGAGGAGTTGAAGCGCTTCCGCCAGTGGGGGTCGCGAACGCCCGGTCATCCCGAGCACTTCATGACCGACGGAATCGAGACGACGACCGGTCCGCTCGGCCAGGGCTTCGCGAACGGGGTCGGCTTCGCGCTTGCCGACAGGTTCCTGGCCGAGCGTTACAACCGCCCCCACTACGGCCTCCTCGACAGGCGTGTCTACGCGATCTGCTCGGACGGGGACATGATGGAAGGCGTGACCATGGAGGCGGCGTCGATCGCCGGCCATCTCGGGCTCGGCGCGCTCACCTACTTCTACGACGACAACCACATCACGATCGACGGGACGACCGCGCTCTCGTACTCGACCGAGGACAAGGGCAAGCGCTTCGAGGCGCATGGCTGGCACGTCCAGTCGCTCGACGACTCCGAGGACGTCGCCGCGATCGAGGCCGCGATCGCCACCGCGCACGAGGTCGAGGACAAGCCCTCGCTGATCATCGTCCGGAGCCACATCGCGTTCGGCGCCCCCAGGGCGGTCGACACGTCGAAGTCGCATGGCTCGCCGCTCGGTGAGGACGAGGTCGCTGAGGCGAAGAAGGCGTATGGGCTCGATCCGAAGAAGCACTTCGACGTCCCCGAGGAGGTCATGGAGCACATGGCCGGTTCGATCCGGGACAAGGGGATCGCGGCCCAGGACGAGTGGGAGCGGCGCCTCGACGAGTGGTCGACGGCCTTCCCCGGCCTCCGCGAGGAATGGGACGCCGACCGCACCGGCAAGCCGCGCCCCGGCTGGACCGACGCGCTCCCCGTCTTCCCCGCCGGCGAAGCGGTCGCCACACGCGACGCGGGCAAGACCGTGATGCAGGCCTTCAAGCCGTTCACGCCGACGATGATCGGCGGCGCCGCCGACCTCGTCGAGTCGACGAAGACCGAGTTCGAGGGAGCCGGGGTCTTCTCCGCGACCCACGCCGGCCGAAATATCGCTTTCGGGATCCGCGAGCACGCTATGGGCTCGATCGTGAACGGGATCGCGCTCACCCAGGGGATGCTGAAGCCGTACGGCTCGACCTTCCTGATCTTCTCGGACTACATGCGCGGCGCCGTGCGGCTCTCGGCCGTCGGCCACCTCCAGTCGGTCTGGGCCTGGACGCACGACTCGGTCGCGGTCGGCGAGGACGGGCCGACCCACCAGCCGGTCGAGCATCACATGACGCTTCGTGCGATTCCGAACCTCTGGTACGTCCGTCCCGCGGACGCGAACGAGACATCGATGGCGTGGCGGATCGCGCTCGAGCGCGAAGGCGGCCCCGTTGCGCTCGCCCTCTCGCGCCAGAAGGTGCCGACCTTCGACCGCACCGAGGTCGCGCCCGCAGAGGGAGCGCTGCGCGGCGCCTACACCCTTTGGCAGTCGGGCGAAGGGCTTCCGGACGTCGTCCTGATCGCGACCGGAACCGAGGTCTGGGTCGCCCTGGACGCTGCGAAGTCGATGGATGCGAACGTCAGGGTCGTCTCGATGCCGTGCTGGGAGATCTTCGCCGAGCAGCCGCAGGACTACCGCGACGAGGTGATCCCGCGCGACGTGCGCGCCCGGCTTTCGGTCGAGGCGGGGATCTCGCAGGGCTGGAAGGAGTGGGTCGGCGATGCGGGCGACTCGGTCGCGATCGACCGCTTCGGCGCCTCCGCGCCGGGCGACGAGGTGCTCGAGAAGCTCGGCTTCACTGCAGAGAACGTCGCTGCGCGGGCGACTGCGCTCCTGGAGCGAGTGTCGTAGTGAGGATCGCGGTCGCCTTCGACCACCGCGGGGTCAAGCTCCGCGAGCTCGTCCTGGGCGTCCTCGACGCGGGCGGGCACGAGGTCGTCGACCTCGGAACCGACACCGACGCGCACCGGGTCGACTACCCGGACAAGGCGCGTGAGCTCGGTGAGGTGATCACGAGCGGCGACGCGGAACGCGGCGTGCTCGTCTGCGGCTCGGGCGTCGGCGCCTCGATCGCAGCCTGCAAGATGGCCGGGATCCGGGCCGCAATCTGCCACGACGCGTACTCGGCCCACCAGGGGGTCGAGCACGACGACATGAATGTGCTGTGTCTCGGTTCGGAGATCGTCGGCGCGGAGCTCGCGGCCGAGCTCGTCCGGGCCTTCCTGGGCGCTGAATTCGACGGCGGCGAGCGCTACGTCGCGCGCCTCCGCAAGGTGAGCGACATGGAGAAGGAGATGAAGCATGACCAAGTCACGACTGGGTGAGCTGAGCAAGGCAGGCGTCAGCGTCTGGATCGATTCGCTCTCGCGCGAGATGCTCGAGAGCGGCGAGCTGCAGGCTCTCGTGGACAAGGATTCGGTCGTCGGGGTGACCTCCAACCCGACGATCTTTCAGAAGGCGATGGCCGAGGGCGACTGGTACGACGAACAGCTCGCCGAGATCGCGACGACGGTGGACGACCCGACGGAGATCTTCCTCCAGCTCGCGATGGAGGACATCCGTCGTGCCTGCGACCTCCTCCGGCCGGTCTGGGACGGGGGTGGCGGCCAGGACGGCTACGTCTCGCTCGAGGTCGACCCCACCCTCGCCTACGACCGCGAAGCGACCTTCGAGCAGGCGCGCCGGCTCCACAAGGAAGTGGACCGGCCGAATCTGCTCGTCAAGATCCCGGCGACGAAACCGGGTCTCGCTGCGATCGAGGACTGCATCGCGAAGGGCACCTCGATCAACGTCACCCTGATCTTCTCGCTCGACCGCTACAAGGCGGTCGTTGAGGCCTACATCCGCGGGCTCGAACGGCTCGTCGCGGGCGGCGGCAGTCCGGCACCTGTCGCGTCGGTCGCGAGCTTCTTCGTCTCGCGGGTCGACAGCGAGGCCGACAAGCGGCTCGAGGCGGCCGGCAAGCCGAAGCTCGCCGGCAAGCTCGCGATCGCGAACGCCCGGCTCGCCTACGAGCACTACTTGGAGGCGTTCTCGGGGCCCCGCTGGGAGTACCTCGCGGGCAAGGGGGCGACCCCGCAGCGCTGCCTCTGGGCCTCGACCTCGACGAAGAATCCGTCCTACCGCGACGTGATGTACGTGGAGGAGCTGATCGGGCCGAACACCGTGAACACGATGCCGCTGGAGACCGTGCGGGCCTTCGCCGATCACGGCGAGGTCAAGGAGGGAAGCGTCGCGAAGGGGTACGACAAGGCACGCAAGCTCCTCGAGGAGCTCGCAGCAGCCGGTGTCGACTACGACGACGTAACCGAGACGCTCGAGGCCGAGGGCGTGCAGAAGTTCGCCGACTCGTTCGACGAGCTGCTCGAGGGCATCCGGGTCAAGCGCGGGGAACTGGCGGCAGCATGACGAGTCTCGTCGAGCGGATCTGGGCCCGCGACCCCTCCGTCTGGAGCGGCGCGGACGAGGACAAGTGGCTCGGCTGGCTCGACGTCGTCACGCGGATCCGGCCCCAGGTCGGAGAGCTGAACGCGTTCGCCGAGAGTGCGATCGAGCAGTTCGACGACGCCGTCCTCCTCGGAATGGGCGGCTCGAGCCTCGCGCCGGAGGTTCTGCGCCGCGCCTTCGCGGTCGAGTCTTTCCACGTCCTCGACACGACCCATCCGGAGGCGATCAGACGGCTCGAGCAGAGCCTCGACCTGGAGCGGACGTTGTTCCTCGTCTCTTCGAAGTCCGGCTCGACGCTCGAGACGCGCTCTCACCTGGAGTACTTCTGGGAGCGCACCGGGGGACGGGGCGAGCAGTTTGCCGCGATCACCGATCCCGGCTCTGAGCTGGAGAAAGTCGCGACCGAGCGAGGCTTCCGCGGCGTCTTCGCCGGCGAGCACGAGATCGGCGGCCGCTACTCCGCGCTCTCGATGTTCGGAATGGTTCCCGCGGCGCTGATGGGCGTCGACGTCGAGCGCTTCCTCCAGGTCGCGGCCGAGATGGCCGTCGCCTGTCATGAGGAGAACGGCAATCCGGGGCTCGAGCTCGGCCTGCGGCTCGGGGAGGGCTGGCGCGAAGGCCGGGACAAGATCTGCATCGACGAGAGCAGCACGGGCTTCGGTCTCTGGGCCGAGCAGCTGATCGCGGAGTCGACCGGCAAGCAGGGCAAGGGCCTCGTGCCGGCGCCGGGGGAGTCGCCCGACGGCCCCGACCGGCAGCGCGGAGAGCTCGAGCTCGTCGATCCGTACGACCTCGGCGCCGAGTTCTACCGCTGGGAGTTCGCGACCGCGGTCGCCGGGCACGTGCTCGAGATCAACCCCTTCGACCAGCCGGACGTGCAGGCCGCAAAGGACAAGACGAACGAGGTCCTCGCGGCCGGGGAGCCCGACGTCGAGCCGAAAGGCTCGCTCGACGAGCTCCTGGCGCAGGCGAAGGAGGGCGACTACGTCTGCATCCAGGCCTTCATCGACCCGGCCCGCGAGGCGGAGCTCGACCCGATCATCGAGCGGGCGCACGCGACCGGCTGCGTCGTCACGCACGGGCTCGGCCCGCGCTACCTCCACTCGACGGGGCAGCTGCACAAGGGAGGCCCGAACAGCGGGCTCTTCGTCCAGGTGGTCGACGAGGTCGGCGCGGAGCTGGCGATTCCCGGCAAGGAGTTCGGCTTCGGCCGGCTGATCAGCTCGCAGGCGGCGGGAGACCTCGCGGCGCTCGAGGCCCAGGGCCGACGCGGGATTCGGCTCCGACTGGAGGAGATCTAGCCATGCAGCTCGGAATGGTCGGCCTCGGCCGGATGGGCTCGGGGATGACGAAGCGGCTCGAGCAGGACGGGCACGAGGTGAAGACCTTCGACCCGAAGGTCACGTCGACGGCGAGGACGCTGCGTGCGCTCTCCAAGCAGCTCGATGCGCCCCGCCACGTCTGGATGATGGTCCCGGCCGGGAAGATCACCGAGGACACGTTCCAGAAGCTCCTCGTGATCCTCGAGCCCGGCGACACGATCATCGACGGGGGCAACTCGAACTTCCGCGACTCGCAGCGGCGGTTCAAGGAGGCGCGCAAGCAGAAGATCTCCTTCGTCGACGTCGGCGTCTCCGGCGGGATCTGGGGTCTCGACGTCGGCTTCTGCCTCATGGCCGGGGGCACGAAGGCCCCGATCAAGAGGTTGACCCCGATCTTCGCGTCGCTCGCTCCCGAGAACGGCTGGGCGCACGTTGGCGAGTCCGGCGCGGGTCACTTCACGAAGATGGTCCACAACGGGATCGAGTACGGCCTGATGCAGGCCTATGCCGAGGGATTCGAGCTGATGTACCACTCGGAGTTCGAGCTCGACCTGAGCGAGCTCGCCGGGATCTGGCGCTACGGCTCGGTCGTGCGCTCGTGGCTGCTCGAGCTCCTGTGCGCGGCGATGGAGCAGCACGGCGACCATCTGGACGACATCGCCCCGTACGTCGAGGACTCGGGGGAGGGCCGCTGGACGATCAACGAGGCGATCAACTCGAGCGTGCCGCTGCCGGCGATCAGCTCGGCGCTCTTCGCGCGCTTCGCCTCGAGGCGCGAGATCGACTTCTCCGCGAAGGTGCAGGCGGCGCTCCGGAATCAGTTCGGCGGTCACGCGGTCAAGGCCGGGAAGCAGGCGAAGGCGAAGGGCAGGAAGCCGGTATGAGCGAGGCGGCGAACCCACTCCTCGAAGGGCTGCGGCTGCGCCGCACGCCAGAGCCCTGCGCGCTCGTGATCTTCGGCGCCTCGGGCGACCTGACCCAGCGCAAGCTCTTCCCGGCGCTCTACTCGCTCGCGTTCCGACGGCTCCTCCCGGAGCAGTTCGGGATCGTCGGGGTCGCGAGGAGCGAACAGACGACGAAGGACTGGGTCGCGGCTATGAAGAACGCGGTCCAGACGCACAGCCGTGACGAGTTCAAGCAGGACGTCTGGAATTCCCTCGCCGAGTCGATGAGCTACGTCGCGACCGACTTCGCGGACGACGGCGGCGAGGACAAGGTCGTCGAAGTCCTCCGCGGGCTGGACGAGACGCGCGGCACGGCCGGGAACCGGCTCTACTACCTTGCGGTTCCGCCCGCCGCCTTCGAGACGATCGTGAACGAGATCGGCGAGCGGCGGGGGAGCGAGGGCTGGTCACGCCTGATCGTGGAGAAGCCGTTCGGCCACGACCACGCCTCCGCGAGGGTGTTGAACGAGATCCTGAAGCAGTGGTTCCGCGAGGACGAGGTCTTCCGGATCGACCACTACCTCGGTAAGGAGACCGTCCAGAACATGCTCGCGCTCCGGTTCGCGAACGGGATCTTCGAGCCGATCTGGAACCGCCAGTTCATCGACCACGTTCAGATCACGGTCGCGGAGTCGATCGGGGTCGAAGGGCGCGCGGGATTCTACGAGTCCGCGGGCGTGGTCCGCGACATCTTCCAGAACCACCTCCTTCAGCTCGTCGCGCTGACCGCGATGGAGCCGCCGATCGACTTCACCGCCGACTCGGTCCGGAACGAGAAGGTGAAGGTGCTGCGCTCGCTGCACACGCCAGGGCCGAAGTCGGTCGTGCGCGGCCAGTACGGCCGCGGCTTCGTGGAGGGCGAGGACGTGGTCGGGTACCGCGAGGAGCCCGGCGTCGCCGGGGACTCGGTCACCGACACGTTCATCGCGGCGAAGCTCTACGTGGACAACTGGCGCTGGGCCGACACGCCCTTCTACATCCGGGCGGGCAAGCGGCTGGCCCGACGCGAGACCACGATCGCGATTCAGTTCCAGCGCGCGCCTCACCCGCCCTTCGCCGAGATCGCCGGAGACGGCCTGCGCCCGAACGTACTCCTGATCCACGTCCAGCCGGACGAGGGCGTCTCGCTCGCGATCGGGGCGAAGGTGCCGGGGCAGGGGATGTCGATCCGGACGGTGCACATGGACTTCCTCTACGGCGGCGCCTTTCGGACAGGCCTGCCGGAGGCGTACGAGCGGCTGATCCTGGACGCGATGCTCGGCGACGCGACCCTCTTCACCCGCGCCGACGAGGTCGACGAGCAGTGGGAGCTCGTGGACGCGATCGTCGCCGCCTGGCGGCGCGAGAAGGCGGTCTTCCCGAACTACGAGGCCGGCACCTGGGGGCCGCGGAGCGCCCAGGAGCTGATCGAGCGCGACGGGCGGAGCTGGAGACGGCATTGAGCATCGTCTCGGACGTGGAGCGTCAGCTCGCGGAGCTGCGGCGGGAGGAGGCCGCGGACGGGAACCCGGACATGCGCACGAGCGTGATGACGCACGTCGCCTGGGCGCCGCCGAAGTGGGCGCAGGCGGCGCGAAAGACGCTGGCGGGACTCGAAGAGCGGCACCCGTCCCGGACGATCCTGCTCTTCCCCGAGCCGCGGGCCAAGGTCGGGGTCGACGTCACCGTCGCGATGCGCTGTTACTCGGTGCACGGCGTCTCGCGCGAGATCTGCTCGGAGGTGATCGAGCTCCGGCTCGGCGGCAAGCGCGCCAAGGCTCCCGGCTCGATCGTGCAGCCGCTCCTGATCTTCGATCTCCCGACCTTCTGTCGCTGGCGCGGCGAGCCGCCCTGGGGGAAGCCCGAGCTCGAGCAGCTCGTCTCCGTCTGCGACAGGCTCGTCGTCGACTCCTCCGAATGGCGCGGGATCCCCGCTGCGTACGGCGAGCTGGCGGGTCTCTTCGACCGGATCGCGGTTTCGGACATCGCCTGGGGACGCGGGCGCGAGTGGCGCGGCCGGCTCGCCGCGCTCTGGCCCGGGATCAAGAAGGCCGAGGCGCTCTCCGTGACGGGGCCGCGTGCAGACGCGCTCCTGCTCGCCGGCTGGCTCAACTCGCGCCTGCGCCGCCCGCTCACGCTCACGCATCGGCCCGGGAAGGAGCTCAGCCGCGTCGCCGTCGACGGAGTGGTTGTCGCTGCCCCGCGTGGCGGTCCCCCGAGCGCGAGCGACCTCCTCTCGGACGAGCTCGACCAGTTCGGCCGCGACCCGATCTACGAAGCGGCCGTCAAAGCTGCCTGACGGCTAGGAGAGCTCGGCGACCGCGGCGTCGTGCAGGAGCCCATTCGAGGAGATCCGCCCGTCGAAGCGCCCGCCGGCTTCGGCGACGATCAGCGCAAGTGAGGCTGTGTCCCAGATCTTCAGGCCAACTGCGTCGACCGCGACCTCCGCCGCGCCCTCGGCGACGAGCATGTGCGCCCAGAAGTCGCCAAAGCCGCGGACGTGCCATGCGGCGAACGTGCGCGCCGCGGGAGGCCGATCGAGCGCGACGAGCACCGTGGCGGCGTCGATCGTGTCGATGGCGGAGACCCGGATCGGCGTTCCGTTCACAAAGGCGCCGGCTTTCCGGACAGCCCACCAGCGCCGGCCGAGCGCGGGGGCGGAGATGACGGCGACGCGGTCGTCGAACGAGATCAAGGTCGCCCAGACCGGGATTCCGCGGGTGTAGTTCCGGGTCCCGTCGATCGGGTCGAGGATCCAGCGCGGCCCTTCTCCGTCGTCGGCGCCGAACTCCTCCCCGAGCACGAGCTCGCCCGGGCGCTCGGCTGCGATCCGTGAGCGCAACTGTTCCTCGACGGCGCGGTCGGCCTCCGATACGGGCGAGAGGTCGGGCTTCGTCTCGACGCGGAGATCGGTGGCGCGGAAGCGTGCGAGCGTGATCGCATCTGCGTCGTCGGCCAGCGAGAGCGCGAACTCGAGCTCGGGCGTCATGCCCGCGAGCCTAACGGGCAGTCAGCGCTTGACGACGCGGAACGTGGGCGCCGTGATCGTGAGCGCGGTCGGGTCCGACCAGGCCATCTGCGGCCGCTTCGGCAGCAGGGTGTTGAAGCCGCGAACGCGGTAGTACCAGGTGCCCGGGGTCAGCGGGAGGAGCGCCGAGGTCGCGGGCGTCTTCAGATTGCCGACCGGCTTGAACGGGTTGCCGGTCTTGCTCCACTGCACCTCGTAGTCCTGGGCACCGAGCGCCGGCTGCCAGGCGACGAGCGGGGTGCCGTAGAACGACGGCTTCGAGCGCACCGCGGAGACGAGCCGGCCGGTCGGCGACAGACCGCTCGCGAACGGGCGGGCAGAGCCGGAGGTGAGCACGGGTGGGCTGGTCTTGCCGAAGCGCATCACGCGGCCACCCTGGCAGGCGTCCTGCGGCAGCTCGGTCTCGCGGTACTCCACCGGGTAGACGGGGGCCGCGCCGCCTGGGAGGGCTGGGAGGGGCACGTCCGGAATCTGGGGAATCGCGTGGACGGGGACGACCGTCCAGTAGTAGCCGCCGCTCGGCCAGGCCGTGTCGGGGAGATCGATCTTGGGCGCCTGGGCGGCAGGGACTCCGGTCGAGCCCGAGCCGGAGCTTCCGGTCGAGCCGCCGACGGCGGTCCCCGAGGCCGAGTACTCGGTGGCGAGCGAGGGCGAGCCGTCGAGCATGGCCGTCTTGCCTTCGGTCCCGAACTTGAGGATCCGAGTGCGCGCATCCTCGATCGCCTTCGTGTTGATCGGCAGCTCGAGCGGACCGCTCAGACGCGGCGCGTACGCGGGGCTGCCGACGATGGCGCTCCGGAAGACGATGTTGACGCAGTCCTTGTCGGTCGCGACGTAGACGCGGTAGAGCTCAGCGGCCGCGCCGCTGCCGAAGGCGTCCCAGGCGCCGCCCTGCTCGCCGCCGAAGGCGAAGCCGGGGGTGAGGCCGTGCGCGGCCCCCGTGCCCTTGGTGCTGACGATGTCGGACGCGGTTGCGAGGCCCACCAGCGAGCCGAGCGAGAGCGGTGGCTGCGCGTCCGTGTAGACCGGGCTCCAGGGCCCGTAGGTGGTCGTCGGGAGCCCGCTCGCGACCTCGCCGTAGACGGTGCGCTGCGCGCGAACCCGGAACGAGATCGAGCTCGTCCAGGGCGAGACGCGGTGGAAGGTGTAGAGCTCCCGGGCGTCGGCCACGTTCGTGGTCGTGTGGAACGTGTAGCGGCCGCCGGTCAGCCAGACCTCGTACGAGGTGGCCCCCTCGACCGGGGACCAGCGGACGAGGCCGGGATACGGGCTGTCGAGGTCGAGTGGGATGCTCGACCAACGGACGTTGAAGCCGAACGGCTGGCTCCAGCGGGTCGGGCCGTCCTTCGTGATCGCGCGCACGTGGGCGTAGAGCGCAGCGGGCGTGCCGGTGATCCAGGGCAGAGCGATGTCGAGAGCGACAGCGGGGGTGCGGAGGGTGTCGTAGACGCTCGCCGCAGTCGGTGTAGTCGCCGGAGCGGCGGGCGCGGCCGGGGCAGGGGTCGTGCCCGCGGTCGGCGTCGTGGTCGTGGTGGGCACTTCGACCTCGTCCTTGACGTTCGTCCAGATGATCGCGCTGCCGTTGAAGCGCTTGCTCGTCGCGAGCTCGAACTCGTACCGGGTCGCGCCTGCGACGGGCTTCCAGGCGAACGAGGGGGTGCGCGAGAACTCGGCCACGCCGTCCACCTTCTGGATCTGCTCGCCCGGCCGGAGGAGGAACGCGCCGAGGCCCGTGGGGGCCTTGGCCGCGACCACGAAGTCGGGCTGGGCGTCGGCGGTCGCGGGGAACGCGAGCATGGCGGCGCAGATGAGGGAGAGGCGGGCGAAACGCATCGTCTCTGTGGTTGTCGGCCGGCGACCGGCGGCGGCCGTCCCTCAGAAGGGGGATAGCAGCGCGGCTTCGAGCAGGCGGCCGGCCGCGAGGACCGTCGCATCGGCGCCGCGCCGCGTGGCGAGCTGCACCGACGCGGGCAGACCGTCCTCCGCGGGGCCGCACGGCAGCGCGAGCGCCGGCCAGCCGAGGGTGGAGAACGGGAAGGTGAAGCGGATCAACGCTTCCCTGACCGCAAGGTCGCCGGTGCCACCGGCCCCGAGCCGGGGTGCCACGACGGGCAGGGTCGGCGTGAGCACCAGGTCGGCTCCCCCGAGTGCCTCCTCGACCCGCTCGGCGTACTCGGCCCTGAGCGCCATTCCGCGCTCGACCTCCGAGTCGCGCACCTCGAAGCAGCGCTCGAGCTTGATCCGGACGTCCTCGCCGTAGAGATCGGCATTCTCGGCGAAGAGCTCGCGGTGGACGTCCGCGACCTCGCGCATGAACGGGGCGTAGCAAGCCGGGTCGGGGAACGGCAGCTCGACCCTGCGGAGCCGGGGGAAGTGGCGCGCCGCGCCCTCGACGCGCTCGGCGACGAGCGGATCCGCGAGCTCGATCCACGCGGCGGCGATCGTCAGCTCCTCGAGCGATTCGAGCGACGAGCGCTCGTAGCCCGGCGCAAGCAGCGCAAGCATCGTCTCGCAGCCGGCCACGTCGCGGGCCATGGGGCCGCCGCAGTCGAAGCTCGAGGCGAGGGGCCAGCAGCCGTCGAGCGAGACGAGGCCGTGGGTCGGCTTGTGCCCGACGACGCCGCAGCACGCGGCCGGAATCCGGATCGAGCCCGCGGAGTCGGTGCCGAGGGCCGAGTCGGCGAGCCCGGCCGAGAGTACCGCCGCAGAGCCGCCGCTCGACCCGCCCGCCACGCGGCCGGGGGCCGCCGGATTCGGGACTGCCCCGAAATGGGGGTTCTCGGAGGTCGTGCCGTAGGCGAACTCGTGCAGGTTCGTCTTCCCGGTGACCGCGTAGCCCGCCTCGACGAGGGACGTGACGGCCGCCGCCGTCCGGGAGGGCACGTGGTCGGCGAAGATCGCCGAGCCGTACGTGGTCGCGAGCCCGGCTGTGTCGAAGAGATCCTTCACCGCCAGCGCGATCCCGGGCAGCGGCTGCTCCGGGCGGGCGAGGTAGATCCCGTCCGTCGCGCTAATCGAGCGCTAAGTAGAGGAGCGCGACGCCGATCGTCCCGGCGAAGAGAACCAGGAAGACCCCGAAGAGGAGCCAGCCGAGGACGAGGTTCTTGCGCTCCTGCTCCGGGGTCAGGTCCATCAGAGGATCACCGGGTCCACGGCCGCCGCGACGAACAGGAGGGCGAGGTAGAGGAGCGAGTAGTGGAAGAGCACGCCGGCGTTGCGCCGGGACGGAACCTGGCGAAGCCGCCACGCGAGCCCCAGGAAGACCCCGCCGAGGAGAGCCGCGGCGACCGAGTAGATCGCGCCGAGGGAGAATCCGACCGCGAGCGTGAAGCCGACCATGACGACGGAGTAGAGCACGATCTGCCGCGTGGTCTCCTCGTCGCCGCGCACGACCGGGAGCATCGGAACCTTCGCGGCCGCGTAGTTCTCCTTGATCAGGAGCGCGAGCGCCCAGAAGTGCGGCGGCGTCCAGAGGAAGACGATGAGGAAGAGCCAGAGCGCAGGGAGCCCGAGGTCGCCGGTCGCCGCGGCGTAGCCGACGAGCGGCGGCACTGCGCCGGCGGCGCCACCGATCACGATGTTCTGCGCGGTCGTCCGCTTCAGCCAGGCGGTGTAGACGAGGACATAGAAGAGGTTGCCGACGAGCGCGAGCACGGCGGTGACGACGTTGACGGTGCTCGCGAGGAGGACGAACGAGAGCGCCGAGAGGACGAGCCCGAACTCGAGGGCCCGCGCCGGGAGCATCCGCCCGGCCGCCACCGGCCGCTTCTCGGTGCGCTTGCCCATCAGCCGGTCGATGTCGCGATCGAGCAAGTGGTTGAGCGCGCTGGCGCCACCGCAGGCGAGCGCGAGGCCCACCATCGCGCCCGCGAAGAGCCCGAGTGGCGGCACTCCCCCGGCGCCGACGAACATCCCTGCGGCGCCGGTCACGAGCAGGAGCGACATGATCCGCGGCTTCGTCAGCGTCGCGTAGTCGCGCCACGGGCCGGTCTCGACGGCTTCGCCGCGGAAGCAGAGTGCGCAGACGACGATCGAAGCAGCGAACGCAAGCGCTGCGAGCGCGACGTGCGCGCCGGGCACCGTCACCGCAGCCGCGGCCCCGAAGAGCGCGAGCGCCGCGACCGAGGCTGGGAGGAGGCGGCGATAGGAGAACCAGGCCGCGAGGGCGACCGCGAGGAGCGGCGGCAGCGCGAGCGCGGAGAGGAGGCTGTGCGTCGTACCCGGCCCCCACGTGCCCGAGACGACCGCGAGGAGCGTCGCCGCCGCGCCCGCGAGGGCGGCCAGGCGAAGCCAGGGTCCGGGGACGGCGTTAGAGCGCACCGCGCTCCTTCAGCCGCCTGCGCAGGTCGTAGAGCGGCCGCGCGCTCGTCACGTAGGGCACCTTCTCGAAGTTCCAGGCCGGCGGCGGCGACGTCGTGTACCACTCGAGCGTGTCCGCGAGCCAAGGATCGTTGCCTGCGCGCTTCCCCTTCTTCCGCGTCTTCAGGACGTTGACGATGAAGACGAGGATCCCGATCCCCATCACGTAGGAGCCGATCGAGGAGATCAGGTTGTACTCCTGGAGTGCGCCTGTGTCCTCGTAGGTGTAGATCCGGCGCGGCATCCCGAGCAGGCCGAGCAGGTGCTGCGGGAAGAAGGTCAGGTTGAAGCCGATGAAGGTGAACCAGAAGCCGAGCTTGCCGAGCCGCTCGTCCAGGAGCCGGCCGAACATCTTCGGCCACCAGTAGAAGAGCGCGGCGAAGATCCCGAGGATCGAGCCGCCGAAGAGGACGTAGTGGAGGTGCGCGACGACGTAGTAGGTGTCGTGCAACTGCCAGTCGACGGGGAACGCGGCGAGGAAGATCCCCGAGAGCCCGCCGATCGTGAAGACCGAGAGGAACCCGAGCGCGAAGAGCATCGCCGTGTCGAAGTGGAGGTTCCCCCGCCAGAGCGTCGCGAGCCAGTTGAAGATCTTGATCGCGGTCGGGACGGCGATGATCATCGACGAGACCATGAAGAAGCCGTTGAGGACGCTCGGGAGCCCGACCGTGAACATGTGGTGGGCCCAGACGAGGAGCGAGAAGAATCCGATCGCAACGGTCGAGAAGGCGATCGCCTTGTAGCCGAAGATCGGCTTGCGGGCGAACACGGGCAGGACCTCGGAGATGATCCCGAAGACCGGCAGGATCATGATGTAGACCTCCGGATGCCCGAAGAACCAGAAGGCGTGCTGGTAGAGGACCGCACTGCCGCCTTCGCTCGGGATGAAAAAGTGCGTGCCCGCCTGGCGGTCGAGGAGGAGCAGGGTCAGCCCGGCGGAGAGCGTCGGCAGGACGAGGATCAGGAGGCCCGCGTAGATCTCCATCGACCAGACGAACAGCGGCAACCGGGTCCAACTCATCCCGGCCGTGCGCATGTTGTGGATCGTGACCACGAAGTTGATCGCGCCGACGAGCGAGGCGACCGTGAGCACGTGCAGCGAGAGGATCCAGAGGTCCTGGCCGTTCCCCGGCGAGTAGACCGAGTTCGGCGGGTAGGCCGTCCAGCCCGTCCGTGCGGCGCCGTACTGGGCGAAGAAGGAGAGCAGGAGGATGATCCCGCCGAAGAGGTAGAGCCAGTAGGAGAGCGCGTTCAGGCGCGGGAAGGCCATGTCGCGGGCGCCGATCATCAGCGGGATCAGGTAGTTGCCGAAGCCGGCGAGGATCGGGACGACGACGAGGAAGATCATCGTCGTGCCGTGAATCGTGAAGAGCTGGTTGTAGCCCTCCCTGGTGATGAACTCCGTATTCGCCTGGGCGAGCTGCGTCCGGATCAGGAGCGCCATGATCCCGCCCGCGACGAAGAAGATCCCGGCGGTCACGATGTAGAGAATCCCGATCCGCTTGTGGTCGACCGTCGTCAGCCAGCTAGCGACGCGGCCGCGCTGCCACGCCGGAACCGGACGCTCAGCCCTGACTGCCACTGGCGATCCCCTTCTCGAGGTAGTCGGTGAGGGCGCTCATCTGGCGCTCCTCCCAGTCCTTGCCGATCGGGGGCATCTCGCCGCGGCCGTTCCGGACGATCGTCTCGATCGCGCGCGCGTCCTGGAGGAGCGGGTTGCCCGCGAGCCTCGGCCCGATGTCGCCTGCACCCGCGAGCCCGTGGCATTTCGCGCAGGCACCGGCGTAGGTCTGCTCGCCGAGATCGGAAGTCCCCGCCTCCTGCGCCCGCGCCTCGTCGGCGAGCCAGGAGTCGAACTCCTCGCGTGGCAGCGCCTCGACCTCGGCGGTCATCGCCGTGTGCTGGATCCCGCAGAGCTCGGCGCACTGGCCGCGGTAGACCCCGGGTTCGTCGGCGCGGAACCACGATTCGTTCGTGACTCCGGGGATCGCGTCGAACTTGCCCCCGAGCGCGGGGATCCACCACGAGTGGATCACCTCGTACGGCGCCGCGGAGATGTTCAGCTTCACGGTCTGGTCGACCGGTGCGCGCAGCGTGTCGACGGAGATGACGCCGTTCGGGTACGTGAAGTTCCAGTAATAGCGGTAGCCCTTCACCCCGACGTCGACGCGGCCACCGGCAGCGTTCGCGCTCGGGACGTCCTGGATGCCCGGGAGCTTGTAGAAGACGAAGCCGCCGATCGCGACGAGGATGACCACCGGCAGCAGCGTCCACGCGATCTCGAGATTCGTGTTCCCGTGGATCTGGGCGCCGTCCTCGGAGCGCCGGCGCTTGCGGCGGCGGTAGCGGACGATCATCCACAGCAGCGACACCTGGACGAGCACGAAGATGAAACCGGTGAAGATCGAGATCCAGGCGTAGGCGTTGTTGATCCCCTCCGCGTTCGGCGAGTGCGGCTCGACGGGAGCCAGCCCACCGTTGGCCGCCGCAGCGGTGCCGCAGAGCACGAGCGCGCTCAGAAGCGCGAAGGCAAGAGGTCGACGCACGGCCGCTGTCATTCTATGAAGGTGGCCGAGCCGGTGCGCAGTCGAACCCGCGTCGACCTCCCGCAGTCGGTCGGGCGGCCGTTCGAGGTCTACGTCAACGGCGTCGCGCAGGTCGAGGGGCGCGATTTCCGTGTCCGTGAGCGCAGCCTCGTCTTCGAGCGCGAGCTCCGCCGGGAAGGGCGGCTCGGGTTCTGGCGCTGGCTCTCGCTTCTCGTCGGCGTTGCGGGCACCTACCGGCAGAACGACCTGGTCGACGTGGTCTACGAGGCCGCGGGACGACCGATGGTCGCGAACGGGCTCCCGCTCGTCGAGGACGACTAGGAACGAGGGTCGAGCTCTTCGGAGAGGAGGGCGGCGTCGCCATCCTTCGCCACGATGTCGTAGCCGTCGCGGCTCTCGATCACGGCCTCGACCTCGGGCAGCGAGTGGCCGGGTGCGACGAAGAACCACTCCGAGTGATCGCGGACGCCTTCGTACGCGGCGACGGAGAGCGTGAGCTTCAGGTCGCAGTCCCGGTTCGAGCACTCGCAGAAGAACTCGTACTGGTGCCCGTCGTCCCCGTGCAGGGCCGCGATCGCGCGGACGCGCTCGTTCACCTCCCGGAAGAGAGCCTCGTTGCGGGCGAGCCGCTCCTCCCGGGCATCCACGCCCTCAGAGTAGCCCCCAGGGGCGCAACCGCCCAGTGTCCTTGCCATCAGTCGCCGTACGGCGACTGATCATGGGAGCCGGCCCGACGCCTCGGTCGCAACGCGGAGGCCGGCGGCGAGCTCGCGCGTCAGTTCGCCGGGCCGGAGCCGCCAACCCCAGTTTCCGAGCGCCTCACCCGGTCGATTCATCCGCGCCTCGTTGCCGAGGCCGAGCACGTCCTGCGCCGGGATCATGGAGAGCGCCGCGCGGGAGGAGAGCGCGGTCTCGATCAGGTCCCATGGATCGCTTTCGGGGAACCGTCCGAGCATCGTCTCGGTGTCGTGCGTCGAGGTGTAGACGACCTGGCGCTCGCGGTGGTTCGCCAGCCGGTGCGGGTTGTCGTCAGGCCCTTCGAACGCCCAGAGGAGGACTGCCATGCCCGGAAATCCGAGCTCGTCGCGGAGCGACTCGACGTCCGGGGTGATCAGGCCGAGGTCCTCGGCGATCACGGGCAGCGGTCCGAGCTCCGCCTCGGCGGCGCGGAACACGGCAGCGCCGGGGCCGGGCATCCACTCACCGTGGCGCGCCTCCTCCGTTCCCTCCGGGATCGCCCAGAAGGCCGCGAACCCACGGAAGTGGTCGATCCGGGTCAGGTCGAAGAGGTCGAACGTCCGCCGGAGCCTCTCGATCCACCAGCGGTATCCGTCGCAGTCGACCGCAGTCCAGTCGTAGACCGGGTTGCCCCAGTGCTGGCCCTCGGGGCCGAGGTCGTCGGGCGGCGCCCCTGCGACGAGGCCCGGAAGGAAGAGCCCGGCGTGGGAGCGATGGTCGACGCTGTCCCAGGCGGGGTACATCGGCACGTCGCCGATCAGGCGAACCTCCCGGGCGCGGGCGTACTCGCGAAGCGTCTTCCATTCTCGTTCGAACCGCACCTGATCCGCGAGCTCACCCCCTGCGGCCTCCCAGGCGGGGGCCCAGTACGCGTTTCGCTCGCGGAACGACGCGCATTCCGCCGCCGTGACTCCGGCAGCCGGCTCGGCGAGAAACCCGTTCCACGCTGCGAACGCGGACACGGACGCATAGGGCGAGCCGACCTCGTCGGGCGGCCCGAGCGGGAGCACTTGCCACCAGCTCTGCCCGGCTGCCTGGAGCCAGTCGACGAACGCGTATGCGTCCTCGTCGAGCCGGCCGGAGGGGAGGGAGGTCGGGTGCAGCACAATGCCGCTGGATCGGGAAAGCTGCACTGGCCGATGTTCCATTCGCACTGTTTACCGTTCCTCGTTCGCTGAAAGTCTCGGAACCGTGCCCCCGAAGCAGCCACCACCCCGGATCCAGATCCAGAACGTCCGCCCCCAGGTCGACGGCGGGCGGTACCCGGTCAAGTGCACGCGGGGCGATCGGGTCGAGGTCACGGCGGACATCTTCAAGGACGGCCACGATCTCCTGCGCGCCGTCGTCAAGTACCGGCCCGCCGGAACCCGCAAGTGGCTCGAACGGCCGCTCGAGCCCCTGGGCAACGATCACTGGCGCGGCGACTTCGACGTCACGGAGCTCGGTCGCTGGCAGTTCGTCGTCGAGGCGTGGGTCGACCGGTACGCGACTCTCCTCGACGAGCTCGACCGGAAGATGGCTGCCGAGCAGGCCGATCTCGCGAGCGAGCTCTCCGAGGCCGACGCGCTCTTCGGGCCGGGCCCTTCCGGCGATTCCGGCGAGCTCGACGACTGGCGGCGGGCGGCCCCCGTCCTCGGCGCCCAGGATCGGTACGGCAAGGCGTGCCTGGCGGCGCCGCTCGAGGTCGACGTCGAGCGCGAGCGCGCCCGCTTCGGGTCGTGGTACGAGCTCTTCCCGCGGTCGTGGGGCGGCTTCAAGGGTGTCGAGAGGGTGCTGCCCGAGCTCGCCGAGCTCGGCTTCGACGTCCTCTACCTGCCGCCGGTCCATCCGATCGGAACGACGAACCGGAAGGGCAAGAACAACGCGCTCGTCGCGAAGGAGGGCGACCCCGGCAGCCCCTGGGCGATCGGCGGCCCGGCCGGTGGCCACGACGCGGTCAACCCCGAGCTCGGGAGCGTGAAGGAGTTCGAGCGGATGGTCGCCCGCGGCCGAGAGGTCGGCTGCGAGATCTGCATCGACTTCGCGATCCAGACCTCCCCCGACCACCCGTGGCTCGAGGCGCACCCGGAGTGGTTCAACCGGCGGCCGGACGGGACGCTGAAATACGCCGAGAACCCGCCCAAGCGCTACCAGGACATCTACAACGTCAACTTCGACTCCGAGGACGCCCAGGGGCTCTGGGAGGCGCTTCGCGACGTGATCCAGGTCTGGGTCGACCGGGGTGTCAAGGTCTTCCGCGTCGACAACCCGCACACGAAGCCGGTGCCCTTCTGGGAGTGGCTGATCGCCGACATCCGCTCGCGCGATCCCGAGGTGATCTTTCTCAGCGAGGCGTTCACGCGCCCGGCGATGATGACCACGCTCGCCAAGGTCGGCTTCGGTCAGTCGTACACCTACTTCACCTGGAAGAACACGAAGGCGGAGCTGGCCGAGTTCATCGAGCTCCTGCTCGGGTGGGAGCAGTACTACCGGCCGAACCTCTTCGTCAACACCCAGGACATCCTCCATGAGTACCTGCAGGAGGGTGGGCCGGCCGCCTTCCGGGCCCGGCTCGTGCTCGCCGCGACGCTCTCCCCGGCCTACGGGGTCTACTCCGGCTTCGAGCACTTCGAGAACGTGCCGCTCCGCGCGGGGAGCGAGGAGTACCTCGACTCGGAGAAGTACGAGGCGAAGCGGCGGAAGCTGGACGGGCCGTTGCTCCCGCTCGTGCGGCGACTGAACGAGATCAGGAGGGCTGAGCCCGCGCTCCAGCGGTTCGAGAACGTGGAGCTTCTCGTGACTCACAACGAGCACGTGCTCGCCTACGCAAAGGGACGTGAGATCGTGGTGGTCGTGAACCTCGACCCGACCGCCCCGCGTGAGGACGTCGTCGTCGTGCCGCCCGACGTGGGCTTCGCGCCGGAGTTCCCGGTCACCGACCTCCTCACGGGTGAGGCCTACCGCTGGCGGGTCGGCCGCAACTACGTCGGGCTGGCCCCCGGCGGCAGCCACCTCATGAAGATCGGCGGCTGATGTCGGAGCCCGGCCACTGGTTCGAGGGCAACCCGCGCTGGTTCAAGACCGCGGTCTTCTACGAGATCCATACGCGCGCGTTCTTCGACGGGAACGACGACGGCTCCGGCGACTTCCGCGGCCTCCAGCAGAAGCTCGACTACCTGCAGTGGCTCGGGATCGACTGCATCTGGCTCCTCCCCTTCTATCCCTCCCCGCTCCGCGACGGCGGCTACGACATCGCCGACTTCTACGGGATCAACCCCGACTACGGCACCGTCGAGGACTTCCGCGCCTTCACCGAGGCCGCCCACGAGCGCGGGATGCGCGTGATCGTCGATCTCGTGATGAACCACACCTCGTCCGATCACCCCTGGTTTCAGGAGTCGCGCTCCGACCCGACCGGCCCCAAGGGCGACTGGTACGTCTGGTCGGACACGAACGACCGCTATCTCGACGCGCGGATCATCTTCACCGACACCGAGGTCTCGAACTGGAGCTTCGACCCCGTCCGCGGTCAGTACTTCTGGCACCGCTTCTTCGGCCACCAGCCGGATCTCAACTACGAGAACCCCGAGGTGCAGGAGGCGATGCTCGAGGTGCTGCGGTTCTGGCTCGATCTCGGCCTCGACGGCTTTCGCCTCGACGCCGTTCCCTACCTCTTCGAGGAAGAGGGGACGAACTGCGAGAACCTCCCCCAGACGCACGCGTACCTGAAGCGTGTCCGGGCCGAGGTCGACGCCCGCTACGCCGATCGCGTGCTCCTCGCCGAGGCGAATCAGTGGCCCGAGGACGTCGTTGCGTACTTCGGCGACGGCGATGGTGACGAGTGCCACATGGCCTTTCACTTCCCGATGATGCCGCGTATGTTCATGGCGATCCGGCGTGAGGAGGCGCTGCCGATGATCGACATCCTCGACCAGACGCCCGCGATCCCGAGCTCCGCCCAGTGGGGACTCTTCCTGCGCAACCACGACGAGCTCACGCTCGAGATGGTCACCGACGAGGAGCGCGACTACATGTACTCCGAGTACGCGAAGGATCCGCGGATGAAGATCAACGTGGGGATCCGCCGCCGGCTCGCGCCCCTCCTCGACAACGGCCGCGACGAGATCGAGCTGATGCACGCGATGCTCTTTTCCCTCCCGGGCTCGCCGGTTCTCTACTACGGGGACGAGATCGCGATGGGCGACAACGTCTATCTGGGCGACCGCGACGGCGTCCGCACGCCGATGCAGTGGACGGGCGACCGGAACGGCGGCTTCTCCCGCGCCGACTTCGCGCAGCAGTACCTGCCGCCGCTGATGGATCCGGTCTACGGCTTCCAGGCCGTGAACGTGGAAGCGCAGCTGCGAACGCCGACCTCGCTCTTGCGCTGGGTGCGGCGCTTCATCGAGCTCCGCAAGCAGCATCCGGTGTTCGGGCTCGGCGACGTGCACGTCCTCCGGCCCGAGAACCCGAAGATCTTCGCCCACATCCGCTCGTTCTCCGAGGACATCATCCTCTGCGTCCACAACCTCGCCCGGACTGCGCAGGCGGTCGAGGTCGACCTCTCCGCCTTCTCCGGCCGGGTTCCGGTCGAGCTCTTCGGCAACACCAAGTTCCCGAAGATCGGCGACCTGCCCTACCTGCTCACCCTCGGCCCGCGCGGCTTCTTCTGGTTCCAGCTCCAGGATCCCGCCGATGAGTAACGAGCTCCAGGCGAAGATCGAGGCGGGCGATCTCCGCTTCCTCGACGGCCTCGTCCTCCTCGGGACGATTGCCTCACAACGCTGGTTCGGGGGCAAGTCGCGTGACGTTCTCGACGCGCGCGTGCTCGACGCGGGCATCGCGCCGGGCGGGCCTCCGCTGCTCGCGTTCGGGATCGTCGAGGTGCGCTACGGGCTCCAGAGCCACGACCTCTACCACCTCCCGCTCGGCTTCCGGCCCTCCGACGAGGGCTGGAACGAGTCCGTGATCGCGGAGGTCGACGGCTGGATCGTCTACGACGCGATCGCCGACCCCGCCCTCGTCCGCGAGCTCGTGGGGTTGATGCGCTCGGGCGCCACTCTGCGGCTCGGCGAGGCGGCGATCGTCTGCCGCGGGGCCGACGGGCTCGGCGACCGGGCCGGCGAGCTGAGCTCGATCCGGCCGATGGGGGCGGAGCAGTCGAACAGCTCGGTCGTCCTCGACGAGCGGCTCGCGCTCAAGCTCTACCGCCGGATCGAGGCGGGCGTCAACCCGGAGCTCGAGCTCCTCCGGTTCCTGACGGAGAAGGGCTTCGAGCACATCGCCGCGCTCGAGGGCTACATCGCCTACGAAGGCAGGCCGCTCGAGACCACCCTCGCGATCCTCCAGCGCTTCGTCCCCTCGCACGGGGACGGCTGGAAGCTCGCCCTCGACACGATCGCGTCCGACCCCGAGTGGCTGCCGTCCCACGCTCGCCGTCTGGGTGAGGTGACGGCACGGCTGCACAACGCGCTCGGTTCGGAGGTGGGGAATCCGCAGTTCAGCCCCGAGGAGCCGAGCAGCGAGACTCTGGCGCTCCTCTCCGCCTCGATCGACGAGGAGATCGAGGGCGTGTTCGCCGGGCTGCCCGACCTCGAGGCGCTCCTCCCGATCGCCGGCCGCGCCGAGGAGGTTCGCGACCGGCTCCGGATGCTCACGCACATCGGCAGCGTCGGCAAGATGATCCGCCATCACGGGGACTACCACCTCGGGCAAGCGCTCTGGACGAACGAGGAGGACTGGCTCATCCTCGACTTCGAGGGTGAGCCCGCGCGGAGCGTCCCCGACCGGCGGCGCAAGCGCTCGCCGCTCCGCGACGTGGCCGGGATGCTTCGCTCCTTCGCCTACGCCGCTTCCGCCTCGAAGCTCCAGCGAGGCGTCGACCCGCCCCCGGACTGGGAGGAGAGGTGCCGCTCGGAGTTCCTGGCCGGGTACCTCGCGGCGGTCGACGCGACCCTGCTCCCGGGTGGAGAGCAGGCGATCGAGCGGTTGCTCACCGTCTTCGAGCTCGAGAAGGCCGTCTACGAGCTGCGCTACGAGCTGAACAACAGGCCCGACTGGGTCGGGATCCCCGTCGCCGGGATCCTCCGCATGCTCGAAGCAGAGCTGTGACGCAGCCGTCCAGGTCGAAGCTGGGCGACCTCGACCTCCACCTCGTCGGCGAGGGCAGGCACGAGCACATCTACGAGCAGCTCGGGGCGCATCCGACCCCGGCCGGCGTCGCGTTCGCGGTCTGGGCGCCGAACGCACGCGGCGTCTCGGTCGTCGGCGACTGGAACGGCTGGGAAGGCAGCGCAGACCCGCTCGAGCCCATCGGCTCGTCCGGGATCTGGCAGGGCTCCGTCGCGGCTGCGGCCGAGGGTTCGACCTACAAGTTCGAGGTTCGGGGCGCCGACGGGGTCACGCGCCTGAAGGCCGATCCGTTCGCCTTCGCCGCCGAGGTGCCGCCGAAGAGCGCCTCGGTCGTCTACGCGTCGAGCTACGAGTGGCGCGACGGCGACTGGCTCGCCGCTCGAGCGGCGGCCGACCCGCTCAACGAGCCGATGTCGATCTACGAGGTGCACGCCGGCTCCTGGCGGCTCGGTCTTCGCTGGGAGGACCTGGCGGAGCAGCTCGTCGCGTACGCGGCCGAGCTCGAATTCACCCACGTCGAGCTGCTGCCCGTGATGCACCACCCGTTCTCGGGTTCGTGGGGCTACCAGGTCACCGGGTTCTACGCGCCCGAGTCGACGCTCGGCTCCCCCGACGAGTTTCGCGCGTTCGTGGACGCCATGCACGGCGCCGGGATCGGGGTGATCCTCGACTGGGTTCCCGCCCACTTTCCCCGAGACGAGTTCGCGCTCTCGATGTTCGACGGGACGGCTCTCTACGAGCACGCCGACCCACGCCGAGGCGCCCATCCCGACTGGGGGACGCTCGTCTTCAACCTCGGCCGCAACGAGGTACGGAACTTCCTGCTCGCGAACGCGCTCTACTGGGTGCGTGAGTTCCACGCGGACGGGCTTCGTGTCGACGCCGTCGCCTCGATGCTCTACCTCGACTATTCCCGCAAGCCTGGCGAGTGGGTCCCGAACGAGTTCGGCGGCAGGGAAGACCTCGAGGCCGTCTCCTTCCTGAAGGAGCTGAACGAGGTGCTGCACGACCGGGAGCCGGGCGTCGTCTCGATCGCGGAGGAGTCGACGGCTTGGCCGGGTGTCTCGCGCCCGACCTACCTCGGTGGGCTCGGCTTCGGCTTCAAGTGGAACATGGGGTGGATGCACGACACGCTCGAGTACTTCTCCAAGGACGCGATCCACCGGCGCTTCCACCACCACGAGCTCACCTTCTCGACGGTCTACGCGTGGAACGAGAACTTCGTCCTCCCGATCTCGCACGACGAGGTCGTCCACGGCAAGCGATCGCTGCTCGAGAAGATGCCCGGCGACCGCTGGCAGCAGCTCGCGAACCTGCGCGCGCTTTACGGCTACATGTGGGCGCACCCGGGCAAGCAGCTCCTCTTCATGGGCTGCGAGCTCGCGCAGGAGCGGGAGTGGAGCGAGCCCGCGAAGTCGCTCGACTGGCACCTCCTCGCCGACCCCGATCACGCGGGCGTCCGGACGTTCGTGCGCGACCTCAACCGCGCGTACAAGGCCGAGGCCGCGCTCTGGGCGGCGGACTTCTCGGCCGACGGCTTCCGCTGGCTGGAACCGAACGCGGCCGGCGAGAACGTGCTCGCGTTCGCCCGCACCGACTGCGAGGGCCGCTGGCTCGCCTGCGTCTGCAACCTCTCGCCCGTCGTCCGCGAGGACTGGCGCCTCGGACTTCCGACCGCGGGGCGCTGGCGCGAGATCCTGAACAGCGACTCGCGCTTCTACGGCGGCTCGGACGTCGGCAACGGCTGGGGGATCGAGACGGAGAAGGTCGCGTGCCACGAGCAGCCCCAGTCGGCGCTCGTCTCGCTGCCGCCGCTCGCGACGATCTGGCTCGTGCCCGAATAGCCCAGACTCGTCGCTAGGGTTGGCTGATGAGCTCGCTCGACAACTCGATCGTCGTCGAAGGGCTCGTCCGCGACTTCAAGAAGGGCCCCCGCGCGGTGGACGGGATCGACCTCCGCGTCGAGCCGGGCGAGATCTACGGCTTCCTCGGCCCGAACGGCGCCGGCAAGTCGACCACGGTTCTGATGCTGACGACGCTGCTCCCGCCGACCTCCGGGACCGCGCGGGTCGGCGGACACGACGTCGTTCGGGAAGGGCCGAAGGTGAGGGCGTCGATCGGCGCCGCGCTCCAGGAGGCGGCTCTCGACCCGATGCTGACCGGTCGCGATCACCTCCGGCTCCAGTCCACTCTCCAGGGGATCGACCGGACCGAGCGGAAGCAGCGGGCGATCGAGCTGCTCGAGCGGGTCGGGCTGACCGAGGCCGCAGACCGCAAGGTCGGCGGCTACTCCGGCGGGATGAAGCGGCGACTCGACCTCGCGCTCGCGCTCGTCCACCGGCCCCGGATCCTCTTCCTCGACGAGCCCACCACCGGGCTCGATCCCCAGAGCCGGACCGCGCTCTGGGACGAGGTCGGACGGCTCGCCCGCGAGGAGGGTGTCACCGTCTTCCTGACCACGCAGTACCTCGAGGAAGCGGACGTGCTCGCCGACCGGGTCGGGATCATCGACCACGGCCGGATCGTCGCCGAGGGCACGCCGAGCTCGCTCAAGGCCGAGATCGGACTGCCGAGCGTGCACGCGACCCCGGCCGACGGCAGCGATCGCGATCGGCTCGCGGAGGTGCTCGCGCCGTACGGCGAGTCGCTCGGGGACGGCTCGCGCGATGTCGTCGTCCGCCTGCGCGAAGGGCTTGCCGGTCTCCCGGCCGTCGTCCGCGCAGTCGACGACGCAGGGCTCACACTCGCGACGCTCGAGATCCAGGCTCCCTCGCTCGACGACGTCTTCCTCGCGAAGACCGGCCGTTCGCTCGAGGGCTCGTCGGGTGCGGACGCCGACGCCGCAGAACCGACGGCTTGAACCACGCTGTCCTCGCCCAGGTCGGCGCCCTCGCCCGCCGCTCGATCGTGCGCACGCTCCGTCAGCCGGCGGCGATCGTCTTCCCCCTGATCTTCCCGATGCTGCTCCTGCTCGTGAACTCGGGCGGGCTCGACGCGTCCACGCAGCTGCCGGGCTTCCCGACCGACTCGTTCCTCGCTTTTGCCCTCGCCGTCCCCTTCATCCAGGGTGCGCTCTTCTCGACGATGAACGCGGGTACCGATCTTGCGAAGGACATCCAGACGGGCTTCCTGAACCGGCTCTCGCTGACCTCGATGCGCGGGGTGGCGCTGATCGCAGGTCAGCTCGCCGGGGTCGCGGTGATGGGCGTCGTCCAGGCGGCGTTCTACATCGCGGTCGGCCTGATCGTGGGCGTCGACTTCGCCGCGGGCGCACTCGGGATCCTGGTGCTCTTCGGCTTCGCGGCCGTGATTTCGATCAGCTTCGGGGCGATCGGCACCTTCCTCGCCCTCCGCACCGGTTCCGGCGAGGCGATCCAGGGGCTCTTCCCGCTTCTCTTCGTCTTCCTCTTCCTCTCCTCGATGAACACCCCGCGCGACCTGATCGGGGTCGACTGGTTCCGGTTCGTCGCGACCGCGAACCCGGTCTCGTACCTGATCGAGTGCGTGCGCAGCCTGATCATCACGGGCTGGAACGGGGAGGCGCTCGCGCTCGGCTTCGCGATCGCGGTCGCGATCGGGCTCGTCGCGACCGTCCTCTCCACCTTCTCGCTCAAGGAGCGGCTGGCCCGAACATGAGGTGCCTGCCGTGAGGATCTGGCCGGTGGCTTCCGGAGTGGCGTGGCGGACGCTGAAGAACGTCGTCACGAACCCGTCCCTCTTTTTCCCCTCGCTCATCTTCCCGCTCTTCTTCTTCACGGCGTTCGCGGGCGGGCTCTCCCAGGTCGCGAACGTCCCCGGGTTCGACTTCGAGCCCGGCTACACGGCCTTCCAGTTCTGCTTCGTGCTCGTCCAGTCCGCGGCATTCGGCGGCGTCTTCACGGGCTTCGGGATCGCGCGCGACTTCGAGAACGGCTTCGCCCGCAGGCTCCTGCTCGCAGCGCCGAACAGGACGGGGATCATCCTCGGCTACCTGATCGCCTCGATCGCCCGCTGGGCCGTGACGGCCGCCGTGCTCACGGTCGTCGCCCTGATCGCCGGGATGAACGTCTTCGGCGGCGCGGTCGACGTCTTCGGGATGTTCGCGCTCGCGTTCCTGATCAACGTGGCCGGCCTTCTCTGGGCGTGCGGAATCGCGATGCGCTTCCGCTCGATCCAGGCCGGCCCGGTGATGCAGATGCCGGTCTTCTTGACGCTCTTCTTCGCGCCGGTCTACGTGCCGCTCGGGCTCCTCAACGGATGGATCGAAGCCGTCGCCCGGCTGAACCCGCTCACCTACGTGCTCGAGGCGGTCCGGAGCATGCTCGCGGGCGACGAGATCCACGTCCTCCTCGCCTTCGGGCTCGCTTTCGCCCTGATCGGCGCCTTCACGCTGTGGGCAGTGCGGGGCTTGCGGTCGGCGGAGGCCGCCGGCTAGTACCGTCTCGGCCGTGTCTTCGACGGATCGACAGGTGCGCCCGCTCGGTGCTTCCCCGGGCCGGGACGGAACAGTCGGTTTCGGGGTCTGGGCTCGGAACGCGAGCAGCGTTGCAGTCGAAGTCCAGGGCGCAGCCCATGAGCTCGTGGAAGCGGGCGACGGCTTCTGGGTCGGCGAGGTCGAAGCGGGGGCCGGCGACGACTACCGCTTCGTGCTCGACGGCAGCGATGCCTGGCCCGACCCGTGTTCTCGCTCGCAGCCCGAGGGCGTCCGCGGGCCTTCGCGGATCGTCGACGCGTCTGCGTTCGAGATCGCTGCCGGCCATCGACTCGAGCTCGACGAGCTCGTCGTCTACGAGCTCCACGTCGGCACCTTCTCCGCGAGCGGCACCTTCGAGGGGGTGATCTCGCGCCTCGCCGGCCTGGGCGAGCTGGGCGTGACGGCGATCGAGCTGATGCCCGTCGCGACCTTCCCGGGAGTCCGCGGCTGGGGGTACGACGGCCTCTACACCTCGGCTCCCCGCCCGGCCTACGGCGGGCCCGACGTGGTTGTCGACGCCGTCCACCGCGAAGGCCTCGGTGTACTCCTCGACGTCGTCTACAACCACGTCGGGCCCGGCAACGAGGCGCTTCGAGCCTTCGGTCCCTACTTCACCGACCGCTTCGGCGAGACGCCCTGGGGCGAGGCGCTCGACTACGGCGAACGCGCCGTCCGCGAGTGGGCGATCCAGAACGCCGAGCACTGGATCCGCGACTATCGGATCGACGGGCTCCGCCTCGACGCGGTTCATGCAGTGCAGGACGACTCGCCGGAGCACGTCCTCGCCGAGCTGGCCGTGCGGGTGCGCGAGGCGAATCCGGGCGCCCTCGTGATCAGCGAGATAGGTCCCGCCGACTTCCGCCCCCTGCGCGACTGGGGCCACGATGCGATGTGGCTGGACAGCCTCCACCACGCGCTTCACGTCGCTCTGACCGGCGAGCGCGAGGGCTACTACGCAGACTTCGACGGAACGGTGGCGTCGATCGAGCGCGAGCTCGTCCGCCCCGAGGGAGCGCAGCTCGTCACCTGCGCGCAGAACCACGACCAGCCCGGCAATCGCGCGATCGGCGACCGCCTCTCACCGCCGAAGCTCCGCGTCGCGCAGGCGGTCGTCCTCTTCTCGCCGTTCACGCCGCTCCTCTTCCAAGGCGAGGAGTACGGCGAGCAGGCACCGTTCCTCTACTTCACCGACCACATCGATTCGTTCATCGCCGATGCGACTCGCGAGGGTCGGAAACGTGAGTTCTCGGGCTTCGCCGGGTTCACCGCCGCCGACGTGCCCGACCCGCAGGCGCGCGAGACCTTCACGCGCTCGAAGCTCTCGCCGGGCCCGCCGGACCCGCTCGTCGCCGAGTTGCTGCGCCTGCGCCGCGAACTCCCCCGCGAGCTCGCGGTCGAGAGCGACGAGGC